>NZ_JBXAHJ010000007.1:0-313616 GCF_058794995.1 Pseudomonas sp. GW823-FHT06E10
ATGTGAGAGTAGGTCATCGTCAAGATTAAATTCCGAAACCCCTATCTGCGTATGCAGGTAGGGGTTTTGTTTTTGTCCGCGGGAAAGTCACGGCTACTGGATTTCTATGCAATCGCTCGGTGCGTGGCTATCATGCGGGCCTCATTGTGAGGCGAGACCTGCATGCTGACGTTGTTAAAGCTTCTTAAAGATGGCCGATTCCATTCGGGTCAAGCATTGGGTGCTGCCCTGGGCGTCAGCCGTAGTGCTGTGTGGAAGCAGCTTCAGCATTTGGAAGCTGAGCTGGGTTTGTCTATTCATAAGGTTCGTGGACGCGGCTATCAATTGTCCGCGCCATTGGCGCTGCTCGATCCTGCCGAGATAAGCGCTCAGGCGCTTTCTTGCAGCTGGCCCGTCCGGGTTTACGATTCAATCGACTCCACTAATGCCGAGGCGCTGCGCGCTATTGAGCGTGGGCAAGCGGCGCCGTTTGTGGTGGTTTCGGAGCGGCAGACAGCCGGGCGTGGGCGACGTGGTCGCAAGTGGGTTAGTCCATTCGCAGAAAACGTCTATTACAGCCTGGTGCTACGCATTGATGGTGGGATGCGTCAGTTGGAGGGCTTGAGTCTCGTCGTTGGGCTCGCTGTCTTGCAGACGTTGCGTGAACTCGGTATTGCAGCCGCTGGATTGAAATGGCCTAACGATGTCCTTGTAGGTCAGAAAAAAATCGCGGGGATACTGCTCGAGTTGGTTGGTGATCCTGCTGATGTGTGTCACGTGGTCCTGGGAGTGGGAATCAATGTGAACATGCAGTCCGCTGACGAAGTGGACCAGCAATGGACATCCCTGCGGCTCGAGTCAGGCAAATTGTTTGATCGCAACCAATTGGTCGTGGTGTTGGGGGAGATGCTGCAGCGATACCTGGCTCGTCACCAGGCGGGTGGTTTTTTGGCCATCCAGTCGGAGTGGGAGCAAAATCATCTGTGGCAGGGGCGAAGCGTGTCGTTGATTGCCGGTGTCAATCAAATTGATGGTGAGGTACTTGGTATCGATGGCCAGGGCGCCTTGCGCCTGAAGGTGGATGGTGTGGAGAAAGTCTTCAGTGGTGGTGAGTTGAGCCTGAGGTTGCGTGATGATTCTTGAGCTCGATTGTGGGAATAGTTTCATCAAGTGGCGTGTGCTTGCCGTTAATGCCGGGCAGCTGCTTGGTGAGGGAGTCGTCGATTCCAATCTCGCATTGCTGGAGGGGTTGGGGGGGCTCAAAGGGCTTGCCCTCACGTTTTGCCGGCTGGTGAGCGTCAGGACCGCGGAGGAAACCGCTGCGCTGACGTCTTTGCTAAGGGATACCTTTGATGTGCCGGTTGTGTGCGCAACGCCAGCGCGCGAAATGTCAGGTGTACGCAATGGGTATGAGGAGTTTGAGCGGCTGGGTCTGGACCGGTGGCTTGCAATGCTCGGAGGCTTTCATCTGGCTTCAGGTGCGTGCCTGGTGCTCGACTTCGGTACGGCGGTGACGGCTGACTTTATCGCGGCGGATGGAGAGCACCTGGGTGGTTTCATCTGTCCGGGGATGCCGTTGATGCGAAACCAATTGCGCACCCACACTCGCAAAATTCGTTATGGGGATCTGGCGGCCGAGCAGGCTCTGGAAAGTCTTGTCCCGGGGCGCGCGACGGTCGAGGCTGTAGAGCGTGGTTGTCTGTTGATGTTGCGCGGCTTCGTAATGACTCAGCTCGAGTTGGCGCGCAGCTACTGGGGTGAGGACTTTGTCGTATTCCTCACCGGGGGGGATGCGAGCCTGGTTACTGAGGCCGTGCCTCAGGCCAGGGTTGTTCCGGACTTGGTGTTTGTTGGATTGGCCATGGCCTGTCCCTTGTCCTGAGGTTTTTATGCGTTGGTTGTTTCTGCTGCTGCTTGTCCTCAATGGCTTCTACTACATCTGGCATCAACAAGAGGCTCCTCTGCGCGCGAAGGATGTCACGCCTTTGAGTCTGTATCGCGGGTCTCAACAAGATATCCGCTTGTTGAGCGAAGCAGGTGACGTCTCCAAGGATAAGGGTAAAGCTGTCTCGACAGACAATGGCTGCCTTTATCTGGGCGGCTATACGCGCCAGGAGGCCGCGCAGGCGGTTGAGCGTCGTTTGAGCGGGATGGAGGTCAAGTATCAGTCCCTGCCGAAAGCTGCGACCGAAGGGGCAGGGTATTGGGTGCGTATCGCGCCGGAAAGCCGGCGTTGGCTGGACGATTTGCAGCTGATAAACCTTTCTAAAGAATTCAATGAGTTAAAACATAAAATAATGCCGTGCGAGGGGGTTGCACCCATCGAATAGTTTGCATAGAATGGCGCCCGCTCCACAGCGAACACCGGAAACGGTTAACGGTGTGAAGCGAGGTCAACGCAGCTAAGCTCAGGTTTTTAATGAGAAAAATGCTTGACAGAAGGCTGGCATGATGTAGAATGCCGGCTCGCTTAGGAGGGGTTCCCGAGCGGCCAAAGGGATCAGACTGTAAATCTGACGTCTACGACTTCGAAGGTTCGAATCCTTCCCCCTCCACCATTTTTAGCGAGAGCTGTAAGCCTCGCGGGTATAGTTTAGTGGTAGAACCTCAGCCTTCCAAGCTGATGATGCGGGTTCGATTCCCGCTACCCGCTCCAAGTTTACAGGTTTTGCACAGTGTTACGCTCTTGTAGCTCAGTTGGTAGAGCACACCCTTGGTAAGGGTGAGGTCAGCGGTTCAAATCCGCTCAAGAGCTCCATATAACAAGGCAGATATGAAAATATCTGCCTTTGTTTTAGGTGGTAGTGGTTGCGCCTGATTGTACTTCTGAAGGTTGTCGGTGTCGAGAATGCCGGTGTTGCAACCAGGATTGCCTGGTAAGTGTTGTAAAGTCTTTTTCGGGTCGGCATAATGGTCGGCCTGATTTTGTTTTAGGTCAGTAGCTCAATTGGCAGAGCGACGGTCTCCAAAACCGTAGGTTGGGGGTTCGATTCCCTCCTGACCTGCCAGATTCACTCGGTGTGTCTGGCTTTCTTTTCACAGGATCTTCATAGATGACTCCTAAAGCTGAAGCTCAAGGCTCTCGTTTCGACCTCCTCAAGTGGCTTGTAGTAGTCGCTCTGGTGGTTGTTGGCGTTGTTGGCAATCAGTACTTTTCTGCTTCGCCGATCCTGTACCGCGTACTCGCATTGCTTGCTATTGCTGCTGTAGCTGCCTTTGTAGGCCTGCAGACGGTCAAGGGCAAGTCTTTCTTTGTGCTGGTTAAGGAAGCGCGCACCGAAATTCGTAAAGTCGTTTGGCCAACTCGCCAAGAAACCACGCAGACCACGTTGATCGTTGTGGCTGTTGTCCTGGTTATGGCGTTGCTGTTGTGGGGGCTTGATTCCCTGCTCGGCTGGCTTGTTTCCTTGATCGTCGGCTAAGGGTGTCCCGTGGCTAAGCGTTGGTATGTTGTGCATGCTTACTCCGGTTACGAGAAGCATGTAATGCGCTCGCTGATCGAGCGCGTAAAGCTGGCCGGTATGGAAGATGGCTTCGGCGAGATTCTGGTTCCCACTGAAGAAGTGGTTGAAATGCGCAATGGCCAGAAGCGCAAAAGCGAACGCAAATTCTTCCCTGGCTATGTGCTGGTGCAGATGGATATGAACGAGGGTACTTGGCACTTGGTCAAGGATACTCCTCGGGTGATGGGTTTCATCGGCGGTACTGCTGATAAACCTGCGCCAATCACCGATAAAGAAGCAGAAGCCATTCTGCGTCGCGTTGCCGATGGCAGCGACAAGCCGAAGCCGAAGACGTTGTTCGAGCCGGGTGAGTCGGTGCGTGTCAACGACGGTCCGTTTGCGGACTTTACCGGTGTTGTTGAAGAAGTTAACTACGAAAAGAGCCGGATTCAGGTCGCAGTGCTCATTTTCGGTCGCTCTACTCCGGTGGAGCTCGAGTTCAGCCAGGTCGAAAAGGTCTAGTTGAACAAAAATCCCAACCCCGCAGCCGTAGGCTGTGGGGTTTTGTCGTCACTGGGATAAACGCGCAAGTAACCGGGGAGCCTCTCGAGGCGTTCGAACCCGTAATTGGAGTGCCTCATGGCCAAGAAGATTACCGCTTACATCAAGCTGCAAGTGAAGGCCGCTCAGGCTAACCCAAGCCCACCTGTTGGTCCTGCTCTGGGTCAGCACGGCGTGAACATCATGGAATTCTGCAAGGCTTTCAACGCCCGTACTCAGGGTCTTGAGCCAGGTCTGCCGACTCCAGTGATCATCACTGTCTACAGCGACCGTAGCTTCACTTTCGAAACCAAATCCACCCCTGCTTCGGTTCTGCTGAAGAAGGCGGCCGGTCTGACCAGCGGTTCCGCTCGTCCGAACACCGTTAAGGTTGGCACCGTGACCCGTGCTCAGCTGGAAGAAATCGCGAAAACCAAAAACGCGGATCTGACTGCAGCTGATATGGAAGCAGCCGTGCGTACCATCGCCGGTTCTGCTCGTAGCATGGGCCTTAACGTGGAGGGTGTGTAATGGCTAAGCTGACCAAGCGTCAAAAGGCTATCGCCGGCAAAATCGAAGCAGGCAAGGCCTACAACTTTGTAGACGCTGCTGCCCTGCTGGCCGAGCTGTCGACTGTCAAGTTCAGCGAGTCGTTCGACGTAGCTGTAAACCTGGGCGTTGACCCGCGTAAATCCGACCAGGTCGTTCGTAGCGCTACTGTGCTGCCACACGGCACTGGCAAGACCGTTCGCGTTGCTGTGTTCACCCAGGGTCCAGCTGCTGAAGCCGCTCTGGCTGCCGGCGCTGACCGCGTAGGCATGGACGACCTGGCTGCCGAAATGAAAGGCGGCGACCTGAACTATGACGTAGTGATCGCATCCCCGGATGCAATGCGCGTTGTAGGTCAGTTGGGTCAGATCCTCGGTCCACGTGGCCTGATGCCTAACCCTAAAGTCGGCACCGTAACCCCAGACGTAGCTACCGCGGTTAAAAACGCCAAGGCTGGTCAGGTTCGTTATCGCACCGACAAAAACGGCATCATCCACACTTCCGTTGGCAAGATCGGCTTCGACGCCGTCAAGCTGAAGGAAAACGTTGAAGCCCTGATCGCTGATCTGAAGCGTATCAAGCCAGCTTCCTCGAAAGGCATTTACGTCAAGCGCGTTACCCTGAGCACCACTATGGGCCCAGGTCTGGTCATCGACCAAAGCTCGCTCGACGCGTAAGACACAGATTGGTGCAAGCGATTGCGCCAATTGAAAAATTGGGGTCCCTGCCTGGCGGGGGCTATCCAAGACCGTAGGCGACGCAAGTCTTAAACCACAAGCCTACGCAGATGGTGCTCCCGGTTCCTTACCGAATCAGACACCAAAACGACATCCGGTTTCGACCAGATGAAACGGTAACAAGCAGGAGTTAAACCCGTGGCAATTAAACTCGAAGACAAGAAGGCCATCGTCGCTGAAGTCAACGAGGCTGCCAAAGTCGCTCTGTCCGCTGTCGTGGCTGATGCCCGTGGCGTAACAGTAGGCGCGATGACCGGACTCCGTAAAGAGGCTCGTGAAGCTGGCGTTTACGTACGTGTTGTACGTAACACCCTGCTCAAGCGCGCTGTTGCTGACACTGAATTCAGTGTCCTCAACGACGTGTTCACTGGCCCTACCCTGATTGCGTTCTCCAAAGAACATCCAGGCGCTGCTGCCCGGATCTTCAAGGAATTCGCAAAGGGTCAGGACAAGTTCGAGATCAAGGCAGCTGCGTTCGAGGGCAAGTTCCTCGCAGCTAACCAAATCGACGTACTGGCAACTCTGCCGACCCGTGACGAAGCAATTTCTCAGCTGATGAGCGTGATTCAAGGCGCTACCAGCAAGTTGGCTCGTACTCTGGCGGCAATTCGCGACCAGAAAGAAGCTGCTGCAGCCTAAGGCTCGTCAACTTCTCGCGTTTTTTGTTTTTTTCGATGGTCGCGTAGGCCGTCCCCAATATCAGGAATTAGATTCATGTCTATCTCTCAGAACGATATCCTTGAAGCAGTTGGCAACATGTCCGTAATGGAAGTTGTTGAGCTGATCAAAGCTTTCGAAGAAAAATTCGGCGTTACCGCTGCTGCTGCATCGGCTGGTCCAGCTGTTGCTGCTGCCGTTGCTGAAGAGCAAACCGAATTCAACGTCATGCTGACCGAAGCTGGCGAGAAGAAAGTTAACGTGATCAAGGCTGTACGTGAACTGACCGGTCTGGGCTTGAAAGAAGCCAAGGCTGTAGTTGACGGCGCACCTGCCATGGTTCTGGAAGCTGTTGCCAAAGACGCAGCTGACAAAGCCAAAGCAGCTCTGGAAGAAGCAGGCGCTAAAGTCGAGCTGAAGTAAGCATCGACTTTGCTCCTCCAGCCCGAGCGTTAAGCGACAGGCTGATGGCTGGTGGCTCTTGCCACCGGCCTTTTTCCGTTATTGGCAGCCGACTGGGTCGGTGCTGATAACGTGCTGTAACCACCCGATGCGGTGGCGCAAACCATGGGGTTTGCACGATTTTCTGGCTGCTCCCGTCGGGAGGGGCCAAACAAGCAGGTGACCAAGCTGGGGAACGCTGATGGCTTACTCATATACTGAGAAAAAACGTATCCGCAAGGACTTTAGCAAGTTGCCGGACGTCATGGATGTGCCGTACCTCCTGGCCATCCAGCTGGATTCGTATCGTGAATTCTTGCAAGCGGGAGCGACTAAAGATCAGTTCCGCGACGTGGGCCTGCATGCGGCCTTCAAATCCGTTTTCCCGATCATCAGCTACTCCGGCAATGCTGCGCTGGAGTACGTCGGTTATCGCCTGGGCGAACCGGCATTTGATGTCAAAGAATGCGTATTGCGCGGTGTAACTTACGCCGTACCTTTGCGGGTAAAAGTGCGCCTGATCATTTTCGACAAAGAGTCGTCGAACAAAGCGATCAAGGACATCAAAGAGCAAGAAGTCTACATGGGTGAAATCCCCCTGATGACTGAGAACGGTACCTTCGTAATCAACGGTACCGAGCGTGTAATCGTTTCCCAGCTGCACCGTTCGCCAGGCGTGTTCTTCGACCACGACCGTGGCAAGACGCACAGCTCCGGTAAACTGCTGTACTCCGCGCGCATCATCCCTTACCGCGGTTCGTGGCTGGACTTCGAGTTCGACCCGAAAGACTGCGTATTCGTGCGTATCGACCGTCGTCGCAAGCTGCCTGCCTCGGTACTGCTGCGCGCGCTGGGCTATACCACTGAAGAAGTGCTGGACGCGTTCTATACCACCAACGTATTCCACGTGAAGGGCGAGACCCTGAGCCTGGAGCTGGTGCCTCAGCGCCTGCGCGGTGAAATCGCTGTCCTCGATATTCAGGATGACAAAGGCAAGGTTATTGTCGAGCAGGGTCGTCGTATCACCGCTCGCCACATCAACCAGCTGGAAAAAGCCGGGATCAAAGAGCTGGATGTGCCTCTGGACTACGTCCTGGGTCGTACAACCGCCAAGGTCATCGTGCACCCGGCAACCGGCGAAATCCTGGCAGAGTGCAACACCGAGCTGAACACCGAGATCCTGGCCAAAATCGCCAAGGCTCAGGTTGTTCGCATCGAAACTCTGTACACCAACGATATCGACTGCGGTCCGTTCGTCTCCGACACCCTGAAGATCGACTCCACCAGCAACCAACTGGAAGCGCTGGTCGAGATCTATCGCATGATGCGTCCTGGCGAGCCGCCAACCAAGGACGCTGCCGAGACCCTGTTCAACAACCTGTTCTTCAGCCCTGAGCGCTATGACCTGTCTGCGGTCGGCCGGATGAAGTTCAACCGTCGTATCGGTCGTACCGAGATCGAAGGTTCGGGCGTGCTGTGCAAGGAAGACATCGTCGCGGTACTGAAGACCCTGGTCGACATCCGTAACGGTAAAGGCATCGTCGATGACATCGACCACCTGGGTAACCGTCGTGTTCGCTGCGTAGGCGAAATGGCCGAAAACCAGTTCCGCGTTGGCCTGGTACGTGTTGAGCGTGCGGTCAAAGAGCGTCTGTCGATGGCTGAAAGCGAAGGCCTGATGCCGCAAGACCTGATCAACGCCAAGCCAGTGGCTGCGGCGGTGAAGGAGTTCTTCGGTTCCAGCCAGCTGTCCCAGTTCATGGACCAGAACAACCCGCTGTCCGAGATCACCCACAAGCGTCGTGTTTCTGCACTCGGCCCTGGCGGTCTGACTCGTGAGCGTGCCGGCTTTGAAGTGCGTGACGTACACCCGACTCACTACGGTCGTGTATGCCCGATTGAAACGCCGGAAGGTCCGAACATCGGTCTGATCAACTCCCTGGCCGCTTATGCGCGCACCAACCAGTACGGCTTCCTCGAGAGCCCGTACCGCGTGGTGAAAGACGCTCTGGTCACCGACGAGATCGTGTTCCTGTCCGCCATCGAAGAAGCCGATCACGTGATCGCTCAGGCCTCGGCCACGATGAACGACAAGAAAGTCCTGATCGACGAGCTGGTAGCTGTTCGTCACTTGAACGAATTCACCGTCAAGGCGCCGGAAGACGTCACCTTGATGGACGTATCGCCGAAGCAGGTAGTTTCGGTTGCTGCGTCGCTGATTCCGTTCCTCGAGCACGACGACGCCAACCGTGCGTTGATGGGTTCGAACATGCAGCGTCAAGCTGTACCAACCCTGCGCGCTGACAAGCCGCTGGTAGGTACCGGCATGGAGCGTAACGTAGCCCGTGACTCCGGCGTTTGCGTCGTGGCTCGTCGTGGCGGCGTGATCGACTCCGTCGACGCCAGCCGTATCGTGGTTCGTGTTGCCGATGACGAAGTTGAAACCGGTGAAGCCGGTGTCGACATCTACAACCTGACCAAGTACACCCGCTCCAACCAGAACACCTGCATCAACCAGCGTCCGCTGGTGCGTAAGGGTGATCGGGTTCAGCGTAGCGACATCATGGCCGACGGCCCGTCCACCGACATGGGTGAACTGGCACTGGGTCAGAACATGCGCATCGCGTTCATGGCATGGAACGGCTTCAACTTCGAAGACTCCATCTGCCTGTCCGAGCGTGTTGTTCAGGAAGACCGTTTCACCACGATCCACATCCAGGAACTGACCTGTGTGGCCCGTGACACCAAGCTTGGCCCAGAGGAAATCACTGCCGACATCCCGAACGTGGGTGAAGCGGCTCTGAACAAGCTGGACGAAGCCGGTATCGTTTACGTAGGTGCTGAAGTTGGCGCAGGCGACATCCTGGTCGGTAAGGTCACTCCGAAAGGCGAGACCCAGCTGACTCCGGAAGAAAAACTGCTGCGTGCGATCTTCGGTGAAAAAGCCAGCGACGTTAAAGACACCTCCCTGCGTGTACCTACCGGTACCAAAGGTACTGTCATCGACGTACAGGTCTTCACCCGCGACGGCGTTGAGCGTGATGCTCGTGCCCTGTCGATCGAGAAGTCCCAGCTGGACGAGATCCGCAAGGACCTGAACGAAGAGTTCCGCATCGTTGAAGGTGCTACTTTCGAACGTCTGCGCTCCGCTCTGGTCGGCCACAAAGCCGAAGGCGGCGCCGGTCTGAAGAAAGGCCAGGACATCACCGACGAAGTTCTCGACGGTCTTGAGCACGGCCAGTGGTTCAAACTGCGCATGGCTGAAGATGCTCTGAACGAGCAGCTCGAGAAGGCCCAGGCCTACATCGTTGATCGTCGCCGTCTGCTGGACGACAAGTTCGAAGACAAGAAGCGCAAACTGCAGCAGGGCGATGACCTGGCTCCAGGCGTGCTGAAAATCGTCAAGGTTTACCTGGCAATCCGTCGTCGCATCCAGCCGGGCGACAAGATGGCCGGTCGTCACGGTAACAAAGGTGTGGTCTCCGTGATCATGCCGGTTGAAGACATGCCGCACGATGCCAATGGCACCCCGGTCGACGTCGTCCTCAACCCGTTGGGCGTACCTTCGCGTATGAACGTCGGTCAGATCCTTGAAACCCACCTGGGCCTCGCGGCCAAAGGTCTGGGCGAGAAGATCAACCGCATGGTTGAAGAGCAGCGCAAGGTCGCCGAGCTTCGCAAGTTCCTGCACGAGATCTATAACGAGATCGGCGGTCGTCAGGAAAGCCTTGATGACTTCTCGGACCAGGAAATCCTGGATCTGGCTCAAAACCTGCGTGGCGGCGTTCCAATGGCCACTCCAGTGTTCGACGGTGCCAAGGAAAGCGAAATCAAGGCCATGCTGAAACTGGCGGACCTGCCAGAAAGCGGCCAGATGCAGCTGACCGACGGCCGTACCGGCAACAAGTTCGAGCGCCCGGTTACCGTTGGCTACATGTACATGCTGAAGCTGAACCACTTGGTAGACGACAAGATGCACGCTCGTTCTACCGGTTCGTACAGCCTGGTTACCCAGCAGCCGCTGGGTGGTAAGGCGCAGTTCGGTGGTCAGCGTTTCGGGGAGATGGAGGTCTGGGCACTGGAAGCATACGGTGCCGCTTACACTCTGCAAGAAATGCTCACAGTGAAGTCGGACGATGTGAACGGCCGTACCAAGATGTACAAGAACATCGTGGATGGCGATCACCGTATGGAGCCGGGCATGCCCGAGTCCTTCAACGTGTTGATCAAGGAAATTCGTTCCCTCGGCATCGATATCGATCTGGAAACCGAATAACACGTGACGCGAATCGAGAGCGGGGCAGGATTGCCCGCTCTCTGCTCCGCCAGGAGGAAAGGCCTTGAAAGACCTACTGAATTTGCTGAAAAACCAGGGTCAAGTCGAAGAGTTCGACGCCATCCGTATCGGATTGGCATCGCCTGAGATGATCCGTTCGTGGTCGTTCGGTGAAGTTAAAAAGCCGGAAACCATCAACTACCGTACGTTCAAACCTGAGCGTGACGGCCTGTTCTGCGCCAAGATCTTTGGCCCGGTAAAGGATTACGAGTGCCTGTGCGGTAAGTACAAGCGCTTGAAGCACCGTGGTGTGATCTGCGAGAAGTGCGGCGTTGAAGTCGCGCTGGCAAAAGTTCGTCGTGAGCGCATGGCGCACATCGAACTGGCCTCGCCAGTTGCCCACATCTGGTTCCTGAAATCACTGCCGTCCCGTATCGGCTTGCTGATGGACATGACCCTGCGTGATATCGAACGCGTTCTCTACTTCGAGAGCTATGTCGTTATCGATCCAGGCATGACCACCCTTGAAAAAGGTCAGCTGCTCAACGACGAGCAGTACTTCGAAGCGCTGGAAGAGTTCGGCGACGATTTCGATGCCCGCATGGGTGCCGAAGCTGTCCGCGAACTGCTGCACGCTATCGACCTGGAGCACGAGATTGGCCGTCTGCGTGAAGAGATTCCGCAAACCAACTCCGAAACCAAGATCAAGAAGCTGTCCAAGCGTCTGAAGTTGATGGAAGCCTTCCAGGGTTCCGGCAACCTGCCAGAGTGGATGGTGCTGACCGTTCTGCCGGTTCTGCCGCCAGATCTGCGTCCACTGGTCCCGCTGGATGGCGGTCGCTTCGCGACTTCCGACCTCAACGATCTGTATCGTCGAGTGATCAACCGTAACAACCGTTTGAAGCGCCTGCTGGATCTGTCCGCTCCGGACATCATCGTGCGCAACGAAAAGCGTATGTTGCAGGAAGCCGTCGACGCACTGCTCGACAACGGTCGTCGTGGCCGCGCTATCACCGGTTCCAACAAGCGTCCTCTGAAATCCCTGGCTGACATGATCAAGGGTAAGCAGGGTCGTTTCCGTCAGAACTTGCTCGGTAAGCGTGTTGACTACTCCGGTCGTTCGGTAATTACCGTAGGTCCGACCCTGCGTCTGCACCAGTGCGGTCTGCCGAAGAAAATGGCTCTCGAGCTGTTCAAGCCGTTCATTTTCGGCAAGCTTGAAATGCGTGGTCTCGCTACCACCATCAAGGCTGCCAAGAAGATGGTCGAGCGCGAACTGCCAGAGGTTTGGGACGTTCTCGCTGAAGTGATTCGCGAACACCCGGTTCTTCTCAACCGTGCACCGACCCTTCACCGTCTGGGTATCCAGGCGTTTGAACCGGTACTGATCGAAGGTAAGGCTATCCAGCTGCACCCTCTGGTCTGCGCCGCGTACAACGCCGACTTCGACGGCGACCAAATGGCCGTGCACGTACCGCTGACGCTGGAAGCCCAGCTTGAAGCGCGTGCGTTGATGATGTCGACCAACAACATTCTGTCGCCAGCCAACGGTGAGCCAATCATCGTTCCGTCGCAGGACGTTGTATTGGGTCTGTACTACATGACTCGTGAAGCGATCAACGCCAAGGGCGAAGGTCGTGTGTTCGCGGATCTGCAGGAAGTTGACCGTGTGTTCCGTGCCGGCGAAGCCGCACTGCACGCCAAGGTCAAGGTGCGGATCAACGAAACCGTCAACGACCGTGATGGCGGCAGCGTGACCAACACCCGTATCGTCGACACCACTGTCGGCCGTGCGCTGTTGTTCCAGGTTGTGCCAAAAGGTCTGTCGTACGACGTCGTCAACCTGCCGATGAAGAAAAAGGCGATCTCCAAGCTGATCAACCAGTGCTACCGCGTGGTTGGTCTGAAAGAGACCGTGATCTTCGCTGACCAGTTGATGTACACCGGTTTTGCCTATTCGACCATTTCCGGCGTTTCCATCGGTGTTAACGACTTCGTTATCCCGGATGAAAAAGCCCGCATCATCGGTGCAGCCACCGACGAAGTGAAAGAGATCGAAAGTCAGTATGCCTCCGGCCTGGTAACCCAGGGCGAGAAGTACAACAAAGTGATCGACCTTTGGTCCAAGGCGAACGACGAAGTTTCCAAGGCGATGATGGCCAACCTCTCGAAAGAGAAAGTCATCGACCGTCATGGCGTCGAAGTCGACCAAGAGTCTTTCAACTCGATGTACATGATGGCCGACTCGGGTGCGCGGGGTTCCGCAGCACAGATTCGTCAGCTGGCCGGTATGCGTGGTCTGATGGCCAAGCCGGACGGTTCCATCATTGAAACGCCGATTACCGCGAACTTCCGTGAAGGTTTGAGCGTACTCCAGTACTTCATCTCCACTCACGGTGCTCGTAAAGGTCTGGCGGATACCGCGTTGAAAACGGCGAACTCGGGTTATCTGACTCGTCGTCTGGTAGACGTGGCGCAGGATCTGGTTGTAACCGAGATCGATTGCGGCACCGAACACGGTCTGCTGATGACTCCGCACATTGAAGGCGGTGACGTTGTAGAGCCGCTGGGTGAGCGCGTATTGGGTCGAGTTATCGCCCGTGACGTATTCAAGCCAGGTACCGAGGACGTCATCGTTCCTGCCGGCACTCTGGTAGACGAGAAGTGGGTCGAGTTCATCGAGCTGAACAGCATCGACGAAGTGATCGTGCGTTCGCCGATCAGCTGCGAAACCCGTTTCGGTATTTGCGCCAAGTGCTACGGTCGCGATCTGGCTCGTGGTCACCAGGTGAACATCGGTGAAGCGGTCGGCGTTATCGCTGCCCAGTCCATCGGTGAGCCGGGTACCCAGCTGACGATGCGTACGTTCCACATCGGTGGTGCGGCAAGCCGGACCTCCGCAGCCGACAGCGTTCAGGTGAAGAATGGCGGTACCGTCCGTCTGCACAACCTGAAGCATGTTGAGCGAGTGGATGGTCACCTGGTTGCCGTGTCCCGTTCCGGTGAGCTGGCCATCGCTGATGACTTCGGTCGTGAGCGTGAGCGTTACAAGCTGCCGTACGGTGCCGTGATTTCGGTTAAAGAAGGTGACAAGGTCGAAGCTGGCGCCATCGTGGCCAAGTGGGATCCGCACACTCACCCGATCGTTACCGAAATGAAAGGTACCGTGACCTACGTGGGCATGGAAGAAGGCATCACGATCAAGCGTCAGACTGACGAATTGACCGGTATGACCAACATTGAAGTACTCGACGCCAAAGATCGTCCAGCTGCCGGTAAAGACATCCGTCCTGCCGTGAAGATGGTCGACGACAACGGCAAGGATCTGTTGCTGCCAGGCACTGACGTTATCGCTCAGTACTTCCTGCCAGCCAACGCCCTGGTCGGTGTAGCGGATGGTGCGAAGATCGCGATCGGTGATGTTATCGCTCGTATCCCGCAAGAGACTTCGAAAACTCGAGACATCACCGGTGGTCTGCCGCGTGTTGCCGACTTGTTCGAAGCGCGTCGTCCGAAAGAGGCGTCGATTCTGGCTGAAGTCAGCGGCACCATCGCGTTCGGTAAAGAGACCAAGGGCAAGCGCCGTCTGGTTATTACCCCGAACGACGGTAGCGATCCGTACGAAGAGCTGATTCCGAAGTGGCGTCACCTGAACGTGTTCGAAGGCGAACAGGTAAACCGCGGCGAAGTTATCTCCGACGGTCCGAGCGATCCACACGACATCCTGCGTCTGCTGGGTGTGAGTGCGCTGGCCAAGTACATCGTCAACGAAATCCAGGACGTTTACCGTCTGCAAGGCGTGAAGATCAACGACAAGCACATCGAGACCATCCTGCGTCAGATGCTGCGTAAAGTTGAGATCGCTGAATCCGGCGATTCCAGTTTCATCAAGGGCGACCAGATGGAATTGACTCACGTACTGGTAGAGAACGAGCGTCTGAGCGGCGAAGACAAGTTTGTCTCCAAGTTCACTCGTGTTCTGCTGGGTATCACCAAGGCGTCGTTGTCCACCGAATCGTTCATCTCGGCGGCTTCCTTCCAGGAAACCACTCGCGTACTGACCGAAGCGGCGGTAACCGGCAAGCGCGATTACCTGCGCGGCCTGAAAGAAAACGTGGTCGTGGGTCGTCTGATCCCGGCCGGTACCGGCCTGGCTTATCACAGCGAGCGTAAGCGCCGCCGTGATGCAGACAAGCCGTTGCGCGTAAGCGCCAGTGAAGTGGAAGCTGCACTGACCGAAGCGCTGAACTCGAGCGGTAACTGAGTTCTGCGGTAAATGAGTGTGAGGCCCTGGTCACTCCGTTCATCGAATCGAGACAAATTGTCGAGATTGGATGAGCGGGGAGGGCGGGGCCTTGCCTTGACTGGGGACAAGATCCTCTTTAGACTCTTGTACCCCTAAATTTGGCGGGAACTCGTTCCTGCCATTTTGCTTTTCTTGCAAGACAATAGCGTCGCAAGACAACAGTGGAGCTAGTAGATGGCAACTATCAACCAGCTGGTACGTCAGCCGCGTAAGCGTATCGTCGAGAAATCCGACGTGCCTGCGCTGCAGAACTGCCCGCAACGCCGTGGCGTGTGCACCCGTGTGTACACCACCACGCCGAAAAAACCTAACTCGGCACTGCGTAAAGTATGCCGTGTGCGCCTGACCAACGGTTTCGAGGTTTCCTCGTACATCGGCGGTGAAGGCCACAACCTGCAAGAGCACAGCGTGGTACTGATCCGCGGCGGTCGTGTAAAAGACTTGCCAGGTGTTCGTTACCACACCGTTCGCGGTTCGTTGGATACTTCCGGTGTTAAAGGTCGTAACCAGGGTCGTTCGAAGTACGGTACCAAGCGTCCGAAGTAATCGGCCGTTTTGCAGTTTTTCATTTTATTGAGTCGATAAGAGTAAGGTCGGGCACGCATCCATAGGAGCTGTCCCGGGCTAACCTGAAGACCGTTTGAGGGCTTATCAATGCCAAGACGTCGCGTAGCAGCCAAGCGTGAGATTCTGGACGATCCGAAATACGGAAGCCAAATCCTCGCCAAATTCATGAACCACGTAATGGAAAGCGGCAAGAAAGCCGTTGCCGAGCGTATCGTTTATGGTGCCCTGGATACCGTGAAGGCTCGTAAGGCCGGCACCGATCCCCTGGAACTCTTCGAAAAAGCACTCGACGCCATCGCTCCGCTGGTCGAAGTGAAGTCGCGCCGCGTTGGTGGTGCTACTTACCAGGTTCCGGTCGAGGTTCGTCCTTCCCGTCGTAACGCTCTGGCAATGCGCTGGTTGGTAGACTACGCCCGCAAGCGCGGCGAGAAGTCTATGGCTCTGCGTTTGGCTGGCGAACTGTTGGACGCTGCCGAAGGTAAAGGTGCTGCAGTTAAGAAGCGTGAAGACGTTCACCGTATGGCTGAAGCCAACAAGGCTTTCTCGCACTACCGCTTCTAATTTTAGCGTCACTAATTTTGCGAGGGCTTTATGGCTCGTACAACACCGATTAATCGCTACCGTAACATTGGTATCGTTGCACACGTGGATGCTGGTAAAACCACCACCACTGAGCGCGTCCTTTTTTACACTGGCAAAAGTCACAAAATGGGCGAGGTGCATGACGGCGCCGCGACCACAGACTGGATGGTGCAGGAGCAGGAGCGTGGTATTACCATTACTTCTGCTGCCATTACCGCCTTCTGGCAGGGTTCCGCCAAGCAGCACAAAGACCAGTACCGTTTCAACGTCATCGATACCCCGGGCCACGTAGACTTCACCATTGAAGTTGAACGTTCCCTGCGTGTACTCGACGGCGCGGTCGTTGTGTTCTGCGGTACTTCCGGCGTTGAGCCTCAGTCCGAAACCGTATGGCGTCAAGCCAACAAGTACGGTGTTCCACGTATCGTTTACGTGAACAAGATGGACCGTGCCGGTGCGAACTTCCTGCGCGTGATCGCTCAGATCAAGCAGCGTCTGGGTCACACTCCGGTGCCTATCCAGCTGGCTATCGGTTCCGAAGACAACTTCCAGGGTCAGATCGATCTGATGACCATGGAAGCCGTTTACTGGAACGATGCCGACAAGGGTATGACCCCTCGTCGTGAAGCCATCCCTGCTGAATTGCAGGAACTGGCTGAAGAGTGGCGCAACAACATGGTTGAGGCTGCGGCCGAAGCCAGCGAAGAACTGATGAACAAGTACCTTGAAGGTGAAGAACTCACCGTCGAGGAAATCAAGGGTGCTCTGCGTCAGCGTACTATCGCTGGTGAGATCGTTCTGGCTGTTTGCGGTTCTTCCTTCAAGAACAAGGGTGTTCCCCTGGTTCTCGACGCCGTTATCGACTACCTGCCGGCTCCAACCGACATTCCTGCCATCAAGGGTACTGACCCGGATGACGAGGAAAAGCAGATGGAGCGTCATGCAGACGACAATGAGCCGTTCTCGGCTCTGGCGTTCAAGATCGCTACCGACCCATTCGTGGGTACCTTGACTTTCGTCCGTGTTTACTCGGGCGTGTTGGCCTCCGGCGACGGCGTGATCAACTCGGTCAAAGGCAAGAAAGAGCGCGTGGGTCGTATGGTGCAAATGCACGCAAACGCCCGTGAAGAGATCAAGGAAGTGCGCGCTGGTGACATCGCGGCCCTGATCGGCATGAAGGACGTCACCACTGGTGAAACCTTGTGCAACGCTGACAAGCCAATCATCCTGGTTCGCATGGACTTCCCGGAGCCGGTTATTTCGGTTGCCGTAGAGCCTAAGACCAAGGATGACCAGGAAAAAATGGGTATCGCTCTGGGCAAACTTGCTCAGGAAGACCCGTCTTTCCGCGTCAAGACTGATGAAGAGACTGGTCAAACGATCATCTCTGGCATGGGCGAGTTGCACCTGGACATCCTGGTTGACCGGATGCGCCGTGAGTTCAACGTCGAAGCCAACATCGGTAAGCCTCAGGTTTCGTATCGTGAGCGCATCACGAAGAATTGCGAAATCGAAGGCAAGTTCGTTCGTCAGTCCGGCGGTCGTGGCCAGTTCGGCCATTGCTGGATCCGTTTTGCTCCTGCTGACGAAGGTCAGGAAGGTCTGCAATTCGTGAACGAAGTAGTGGGTGGTGTGGTTCCTAAGGAATACATCCCGGCTATCCAGAAGGGTATCGAAGAGCAGATGAAGAACGGCGTAGTTGCCGGCTATCCGCTGATCGGCCTGAAGGCTACCGTGTTTGATGGTTCTTACCACGACGTCGACTCGAACGAGATGGCGTTTAAGGTGGCTGCTTCCATGGCGACCAAGCAACTGGCCCAGAAGGGCGGTGGTGAGTTGCTCGAGCCGATCATGGCGGTAGAGGTTGTTACGCCTGAAGACTATATGGGTGACGTGATGGGCGACCTTAACCGTCGTCGCGGCATGATTCTGGGTATGGAAGACACGGTCTCCGGTAAGGTGATCCGTGCTGAAGTTCCGTTGGGCGAGATGTTCGGTTATGCGACCGACGTTCGTTCGATGTCCCAGGGTCGCGCAAGCTACTCTATGGAATTCAAAAAATACAATACAGCTCCGTCGCACATCGTCGAAACTGTAACCAAAAAACAAGGCTGATTCAGTCCTTTAGGCAAGGAGTTAATTGTCGTGGCTAAAGAAAAATTTGATCGTTCCCTACCGCACGTCAACGTTGGCACCATCGGTCACGTTGACCACGGTAAAACCACTCTGACCGCAGCTCTGACTCGCGTTTGCTCCGAAGTTTTCGGTTCCGCAATCGTTGATTTCGATAAAATCGACAGCGCGCCAGAAGAAAAAGCTCGTGGTATCACCATCAACACCGCGCACGTCGAGTACAACTCGAAGATCCGTCACTACGCTCACGTTGACTGCCCAGGTCACGCTGACTATGTGAAGAACATGATCACCGGTGCTGCCCAGATGGACGGCGCGATCCTGGTTTGCTCGGCCGCTGATGGTCCGATGCCACAAACCCGTGAGCACATCCTGCTGTCCCGTCAGGTAGGCGTTCCGTACATCGTGGTTTTCCTGAACAAGGCTGACCTGGTAGACGACGCTGAGCTGCTGGAGCTGGTCGAGATGGAAGTTCGCGACCTGCTGTCCACCTACGACTTCCCGGGCGATGACACTCCAATCATCATCGGTTCGGCTCGTATGGCGCTGGAAGGCAAAGACGACAACGAAATGGGCACCACTGCCGTTCGTAAACTGGTTGAAACCCTGGACAGCTACATCCCAGAACCAGAGCGTGCTATCGACAAGCCATTCCTGATGCCAATCGAAGACGTATTCTCGATCTCGGGTCGTGGTACTGTTGTGACTGGTCGTATCGAGCGCGGTATCGTTCGCGTTCAAGATGCACTGGAAATCGTTGGTCTGCGTGACACCACCACCACCACCTGCACCGGTGTTGAAATGTTCCGCAAGCTGCTCGACGAAGGTCGTGCTGGCGAGAACTGCGGCGTTCTGCTGCGTGGTACCAAGCGTGACGACGTTGAGCGTGGCCAGGTTCTGGTTAAGCCAGGTTCGGTTAAGCCGCACACCAAGTTCACCGCAGAAGTTTACGTTCTGAGCAAGGAAGAAGGCGGTCGTCACACTCCGTTCTTCAAAGGCTACCGTCCACAGTTCTACTTCCGTACTACTGACGTGACTGGTAACTGCCAGCTGCCAGAAGGCGTTGAAATGGTAATGCCAGGTGACAACATCCAGATGGAAGTTACCCTGATCAAGACCATCGCAATGGAAGACGGCCTGCGTTTCGCTATCCGTGAAGGCGGTCGTACCGTCGGCGCTGGCGTCGTAGCCAAAATCATCGAGTAAGTATCTCTTTTGAGATAGCTTCGATGCTTTGAAAGGCCCCCGCTCAGCGGGGGCTTTTTTATTGGGTTGACACCCATCTGGGGCGTCTATAGAATTGCGCCTCCTTTTAACGGGCGTATTGCGCCCGGTGGGAATAGCAGCCGGAGTCTGAAATCCAATGCAAAATCAGCAAATCCGTATCAGGTTGAAGGCTTTCGACCATCGCCTGATCGACCAATCAACCCAGGAAATCGTGGAAACCGCGAAACGTACTGGTGCTCAAGTGCGTGGTCCAATTCCACTGCCTACCCGTAAAGAGCGGTTCACCGTTCTGGTCTCCCCGCACGTCAACAAAGACGCGCGTGACCAGTACGAGATCCGTACTCATAAGCGTGTTCTGGACATCGTCCAGCCAACGGATAAAACCGTTGATGCTCTTATGAAGCTTGATCTTGCGGCCGGTGTGGAAGTGCAGATCAGCCTCGGCTAAGACTCGGTCTTAGTCGTGTAACGCTCTGAAATGGGCGGCCATAGCGGGTGAAAGCCCCGTACACTCATGAGGTTTACAACATGACTATTGGTGTAGTCGGTCGTAAAGCGGGTATGACCCGTATTTTCACCGAAGAAGGTGTCTCCATTCCGGTCACGGTCATTGAGATCGAACCGAATCGCGTCACCCAGTTCAAAACTGAAGAGACCGATGGCTATCGTGCAGTGCAAGTCACTGTCGGCGAGCGTCGTGCTTCGCGTGTAACAGCAGCTCAGGCTGGCCACTTCGCTAAAGCGAACGTTGCCGCTGGTCGTACCGTAATGGAATTCCGCCTTGAAGAAGGCGAGTACCAGGCCGGCGATCTGATCAACGCTGAAATCTTCGCCGCTGGTCAACTGGTTGATGTAACCGGTCAGTCCAAGGGTAAAGGCTTCCAGGGTACGATCAAGCGTTGGAATTTCCGCGGGCAAGATAACACCCACGGTAACTCCGTATCCCACCGCGTTCCAGGCTCTATCGGCCAGTGCCAGACTCCTGGTCGTGTATTCAAGGGCAAAAAAATGTCCGGTCATATGGGCGCTGAGCGCGTGACCGTGCAGTCCCTCGAAGTAGTGCGCGTGGACGCTGAACGCAATCTGTTGTTGGTCAAGGGCGCTGTTCCTGGCGCTACTGGCGGCAACTTGGTTGTACGTCCAGCAGCCAAGGCTCGCGGTTAAGGGGAAGCTGACATGCAATTAAATGTAAATGACGCTCAAGCGATCGAAGTTTCCGAACTGACATTTGGCGGCGAATTCAACGAGACGCTGGTTCACCAAGCAGTCGTAGCCTACATGGCTGGCGGTCGTCAGGGTTCCAAGCAGCAAAAGACCCGTTCCGACGTTCGTGGTGGCGGTAAGCGCCCATGGCGTCAGAAAGGTACTGGCCGTGCTCGTGCCGGTACTATCCGTAGCCCAATCTGGCGTGGCGGCGGTACCACTTTCGCAGCTCGTCCTCAGGATCACTCCCAGAAGCTGAACAAGAAGATGTACCGCGCAGCAATGCGTTCCATCCTTGCTGAGCTGGTGCGTACTGATCGTCTGGTCGTGGTTCAGGATTTCGCCGTTGAAACGCCGAAAACCAAAGACCTGCTGGGCAAACTGAACAACATGAGCCTGACCGACGTTCTGATCGTGTCCGACGCTGTTGATCAGAACCTGTACCTGGCTGCTCGTAACCTGCCACACGTAGATGTACGTGACGTGCAAGGTTCCGATCCAGTTAGTCTGATCGCATACGACAAGGTGTTGATCACCGTGTCGGCCGTGAAGAAATTCGAGGAGCTGCTGGGATGAACCAGGAACGCGTATTTAAAGTTCTGCTTGGCCCGCACGTTTCCGAGAAGGCTACGGTTCTGGCAGACAAGAAAGGCCAGTTCGTTTTCAAGGTTGCTACCGACGCAACCAAGCTGGAAATCAAGAAGGCCGTCGAAAGCCTGTTCAGCGTGAAAGTAGAGCGTGTTACTACCCTGAATGTTCTGGGTAAGAGCAAGCGCACTGCTCGCGGTCTGGGCAAGCGTAATGACTGGAAGAAGGCAGTTATCTCCCTTCAGCCAGGCCAAGATCTCGATTTCAGCAGCAGTGCTGAGTAAGGAAGGGGTGCATCATGGCAATCGTTAAATGCAAACCGACTTCCCCTGGCCGCCGTTTTGTGGTCAAGGTGGTCAACCAGGAGCTGCATAAAGGCGCTCCTCACGCACCGCTGCTCGAGAAGAAATCGAAGACTGGTGGTCGTAACAACAATGGCCGTATTACCACTCGTCACATCGGTGGTGGTCATAAGCAGCATTACCGTATGGTCGATTTCCGTCGCAACGACAAAGATGGCATCGTCGCCACTGTCGAGCGTATCGAATACGATCCAAACCGTACTGCTCACATCGCACTGCTCTGCTACGCAGACGGCGAGCGCCGCTACATCATCGCCCCTAAAGGCGTGAGTGCTGGCGACACGCTGATCGCAGGCGCTCTGGCTCCAATCAAGCCAGGTAACGCTCTGCAACTGCGCAACATTCCAGTCGGTTCTACCGTACACGGCATCGAACTGAAGCCAGGTAAAGGCGCACAGATCGCTCGTTCCGCTGGTGCTTCGGCTCAGCTGATCGCTCGTGAAGGCGTGTACGTTACCCTGCGTCTGCGTTCCGGTGAAATGCGTAAAGTCCTGGCTGAATGCCGTGCGACCCTGGGCGAAGTCTCGAACTCCGAGCACAGCCTGCGTTCGCTGGGTAAAGCTGGTGCCAAACGCTGGCGTGGCGTTCGCCCAACCGTTCGTGGTGTTGCCATGAACCCGGTTGACCACCCACATGGTGGTGGTGAAGGTCGTACCTCTGGTGGTCGTCATCCGGTATCGCCATGGGGCTTCCCGACTAAGGGCGCGAAGACTCGTGGTAATAAGCGTACCGACAAAATGATCGTCCGTCGTCGCAAGTAAATAGAGGGATACGACAGTGCCACGTTCTCTGAAAAAAGGTCCTTTTATCGATCTTCACCTACTGAAGAAGATCGAAGTGGCGGCGGAAAAGAACGATCGCAAACCGGTGAAAACCTGGTCGCGTCGTTCGATGATCCTGCCACAAATGGTCGGTCTGACCATCGCAGTACACAACGGTCGTCAGCACGTCCCAGTTCTCGTGAACGAAGACATGGTCGGCCACAAACTGGGCGAGTTCGCCGGTACCCGCACTTATCGCGGGCACGTGGCAGACAAGAAAGCCAAGCGTTAAGGGGTTAGGAAATGGAAGTAGCCGCTAAGTTGTCGGGCGCTCGAATCTCCGCCCAGAAAGCCCGCTTGGTCGCCGACCAGATCCGCGGGAAGAAGGTGGGCGAAGCGCTCAACCTGTTGGCTTTCAGCAGTAAGAAAGCCGCCGAGATCATGAAGAAAGTGCTGGAGTCGGCCGTAGCCAACGCCGAGCATAACGAAGGCGCAGACGTTGATGACCTGAAGGTCAGCACTGTTTTCGTCAACGAAGGGCGTTCGCTGAAGCGCATCATGCCACGTGCCAAAGGCCGTGCTGATCGCATCGTCAAGCGGTCTTGCCATATCACTGTCAAGGTTGCTGACAAGTAACGGAGTCGAAGAGATGGGTCAGAAAGTACATCCCATTGGCATTCGCCTGGGAATCGTCAAGGAGCACACCTCCGTCTGGTACGCAGACGGTCGGACTTATGCGGACTATTTGCTCGCAGATCTGAATGTGCGTGAGTACCTCCAAGACAAACTAAAAAGCGCGTCCGTAAGCCGTATCGATATCCATCGTCCGGCCCAAACTGCACGCATCACCATCCACACCGCTCGTCCAGGTATCGTTATCGGGAAGAAAGGTGAAGATGTTGAGAAACTGCGTCAGGACCTGACCAAGCAAATGGGTGTGCCTGTGCACATCAATATCGAAGAGATCCGCAAGCCGGAGCTCGACGGTATGCTGGTTGCGCAGAGCGTAGCTCAGCAGCTGGAGCGTCGCGTAATGTTCCGTCGCGCTATGAAGCGCGCAGTACAGAACGCCATGCGCATTGGTGCCAAAGGCATCAAAATCCAAGTGAGCGGTCGTCTCGGCGGTGCTGAAATCGCACGTACTGAATGGTATCGCGAAGGTCGTGTGCCATTGCACACCCTGCGTGCCGACATCGACTATGCCAACTACGAAGCTCACACCACTTACGGTGTGATCGGTGTAAAGGTTTGGATCTTCAAAGGCGAAGTAATTGGTGGTCGCCAAGAAGAACTGAAACCACAAGCACCAGCGCCTCGTAAAAAAGCTGCTAAGTAAGGGGTACGCCAAATGTTGCAACCAAAGCGTACGAAGTTCCGCAAGCAGATGACTGGTCACAACCGTGGCCTGGCATTGCGCGGTAGCAAAGTCAGCTTCGGCGAGTTCGCGCTGAAGTCTGTTGCTCGTGGTCGTCTCACCGCTCGTCAGATCGAGTCAGCGCGTCGTGCTCTGACCCGTCACGTAAAACGTGGCGGCAAGATCTGGATCCGTGTATTCCCGGACAAGCCGATCTCCAAAAAACCTCTCGAGGTTCGGATGGGTAAAGGTAAGGGTAACGTGGAATACTGGGTTGCCCAGATTCAGCCAGGCAAAGTCCTGTATGAAATCGAGGGTGTTTCTGAAGAGCTGGCGCGTGAGGCTTTCGCCCTGGCTGCTGCAAAGCTGCCGCTCGCCACCTCCTTTGTTAAACGGACGGTGATGTGATGAAAGCGAATGAACTTCGTGAAAAATCCGCACAGCAGCTGAACGAGCAACTGCTCGGCCTGCTGCGCGACCAGTTCAATCTGCGTATGCAGAAAGCAACTGGCCAGTTGGGGCAGTCTCATCTGCTCTCGCAAGTTAAGCGTGACATCGCTCGCGTGAAGACTGTGCTCAACCAGCAGGCAGGTAAGTAATCATGGCTGAAGCCGAAAAAACTGTCCGTACGCTGACTGGCCGTGTTGTCAGCGACAAGATGGACAAAACCATCACCGTTCTGATCGAGCGTCGCGTTAAGCACCCGATCTACGGTAAATACGTTAAGCGTTCGACTAAGCTGCACGCGCACGACGAAACCAATCAGTGCCACATCGGCGACAAAGTCACTATTCGTGAAACTCGTCCTTTGGCCAAGACCAAGTCTTGGGCGCTGGTTGATGTTCTCGAACGCGCTGTGGAAGTCTAAGGACTAGGGGTCGGAGAAATTATATGATTCAGACTCAATCCATGCTCGATGTGGCCGATAACAGCGGCGCTCGCCGCGTTATGTGCATCAAGGTGCTGGGTGGCTCCCATCGTCGTTACGCTGGTATCGGTGACATCATCAAAGTTACCGTCAAGGAAGCAATTCCTCGCGGTAAAGTGAAAAAAGGCCAAGTGATGACTGCTGTTGTAGTCCGCACTCGTCACGGCGTACGTCGTGCTGATGGCTCCATTATCCGCTTTGATGGCAACGCTGCTGTTCTTCTGAACAACAAGCAAGAGCCGATCGGCACCCGTATCTTTGGGCCAGTGACCCGTGAACTTCGTACTGAGAAGTTCATGAAGATCGTCTCGCTCGCCCCAGAAGTGCTGTAAGGAGATCCGACATGCAAAAGATTCGTCGTGACGACGAGATCATCGTGATCGCCGGCAAAGACAAAGGTAAGCGCGGTAAGGTGCTTAAGGTTCTCGCTAACAACCGTCTGGTTATTGGTGGTCTGAACCTGGTCAAGCGTCATACCAAGCCTAACCCTATGTCGGGCGTGCAGGGCGGTATCGTCGAAAAAGAAGCTCCACTGGATGCTTCTAACGTCGCCATTTTCAACGGCGAAACCAACAAGGCTGACCGCGTTGGTTTCAAAGTAGAAGACGGCAAGAAAATTCGTGTCTTCAAGTCGACCCAAAAAGCGGTTGATGCTTGAACACTGCTAGGTAGATGAGACCATGGCACGACTAAAAGAGATTTACCGGAAGGAAATTGCTCCGAAACTTAAGGAAGAACTTAAGCTTTCGAACGTGATGGAAGTTCCGCGCGTTACCAAAATCACCCTGAACATGGGTCTGGGCGAAGCGATCGGCGACAAAAAAGTCATCGAGCACGCTGTTGCTGACCTGGAAAAGATCACCGGCCAGAAAGTCGTTGTGACCTACGCTCGCAAATCCATCGCTGGCTTTAAAGTCCGTGAAGGTTGGCCGATCGGCGTCAAAGTGACCCTGCGCCGTGAGCGTATGTACGAGTTCCTGGATCGTCTGCTGTCGATCTCCCTGCCTCGGGTTCGCGACTTCCGCGGCCTGAATGCCAAGTCCTTCGATGGTCGTGGCAACTACAGCATGGGCGTGAAAGAGCAGATCATCTTCCCGGAAATCGACTACGACAAGATCGATGCTCTCCGCGGTCTGGACATCACCCTGACCACCACTGCCAAGAACGATGATGAAGGCCGCGCTCTGCTGCGTGCGTTCAAATTCCCGTTCCGCAACTGATTGGAGTAGGACCATGGCCAAGATGAGCATGAAAAACCGCGAGCTGAAGCGTCAGCTCACGGTTGCCAAGTACGCCAAGAAGCGTGCAGCACTGAAAGCTATCATCGTTGATCTGAACGCAAGTCCAGAAGCGCGTTGGGAAGCTACAGTAGCCCTGCAGAAGCAGCCACGTGACGCAAGCGCTTCGCGCATGCGTAACCGCTGCCGCCTGACCGGTCGTCCACACGGCGTTTACCGCAAGTTCGGCCTCGGCCGTAACAAGCTGCGTGAAGCTGCCATGCGTGGTGACGTACCGGGTCTGGTTAAAGCCAGCTGGTAAGTACTGTCAAAGTCTCGGTGTCCAGGATCGCAAGATCCTGACCACCGGTGGCCTTGAATCTGGATCAAGCCCCTTTTGGGGCTTGATTCATTTCCGGGGTGTGTCTAGAATACCCGGCTCGCCTGAGCCCGTGTTTTTCATGCTCGGAGATTCTCGGCGACACGTAATAGCCGCAAGGCTAATTTTTTTGTATTAGGAGCGTCTAGCCCATGAGTATGCAGGACCCGTTAGCGGACATGCTAACTCGTATCCGTAATGCCCAGATGGCTGAAAAGTCCGTCGTAAGCATGCCATCTTCCACGTTGAAGGTAGCTGTTGCCAAAGTCCTGAAGGACGAAGGTTACATTGCGGGTTATCAGATCAGCAGCGAAATCAAACCACTGCTGTCCATCGAGCTGAAGTACTTCGAAGGCCGTCCGGTTATCGAAGAAGTGAAGCGCGTTAGCCGTCCAGGCCTGCGTCAGTACAAGTCCGTCGATGATCTGCCAAAAGTTCGTGGCGGTCTCGGTGTGTCTATCGTCTCCACCAACAAGGGTGTGATGACTGATCGTGCTGCGCGCGCTGCCGGTGTCGGCGGCGAAGTTCTTTGCACTGTGTTCTAAGGGGGGATAAGCATGTCTCGCGTCGCTAAGAACCCCGTTAAGCTGCCAGCCGGTGTCGAAGTAAAATTCGCAGGCCAACAGCTTTCGGTGAAGGGTGCCAAGGGCACTCTCGAACTGAACATCCACTCGTCCGTTGAGATCGTTGAAGAAGCTGGTGAGCTGCGTTTCGCTGCTCGCAATGGCGATCAACAGACTCGCGCGATGGCTGGTACCACTCGTGCGTTGGTAAACAACATGGTCCAGGGCGTAAGCCAAGGCTTCGAGCGCAAGCTCCAGCTGGTCGGTGTTGGTTACAAAGCGCAAGCAAAAGGCACAGTGCTGAACCTGGCTCTTGGCTTCTCGCACCCAGTGGATTACGAACTGCCGGAAGGCATCACCGCTGAGACTCCTAGCCAGACCGATATCCTGATCAAGGGCATCGACAAGCAGCTGGTAGGTCAAGTGGCCGCCGAGATCCGCGACTTCCGTCCACCAGAGCCGTACAAAGGCAAAGGTGTGCGCTACGCGGACGAAGTCGTCCGTCGTAAAGAAGCCAAGAAGAAGTAGGGCATAGCAAATGACCGACAAAAAAGTTACTCGACTGCGTCGCGCTCGCAAAGCACGCCTGAAAATGCACGAACTCGAAGTCGTGCGTCTCTGCGTGTTCCGCTCTTCGCAGCACATCTACGCCCAGGTCATTTCGGCCGACGGCAACAAAGTCCTGGCAAGCGCCTCGACTTTGGATAAAGAACTGCGTGATGGTGCCACCGGCAACATCGACGCGGCCACTAAGGTTGGCCAGCTGGTCGCTACGCGTGCTAAGGCCGCTGGCGTCTCGCAAGTGGCTTTCGACCGCTCTGGCTTCAAGTACCACGGCCGCGTTAAAGCGCTGGCTGATGCTGCTCGTGAAGCTGGGCTGGAGTTCTAAGTTATGTCAAATAACGACCAAAAGCGCGACGAAGGCTACATCGAGAAGCTGGTTCAAGTTAACCGCGTAGCCAAAACCGTTAAAGGCGGCCGTATCTTCACCTTCACCGCGTTGACCGTGGTTGGTGATGGTAAGGGCCGTGTTGGCTTCGGCCGTGGCAAGTCGCGTGAAGTGCCTGCTGCGATCCAGAAGGCAATGGAAGCTGCTCGCCGCAACATGATCCAGGTTGATCTGAACGGCACCACTCTGCAGTACGCAATGAAGTCCGCTCACGGCGCTTCGAAGGTGTACATGCAGCCTGCTTCTGAAGGTACCGGTATCATCGCTGGCGGCGCTATGCGTGCTGTCCTCGAAGTTGCTGGCGTTCAGAACGTTCTGGCCAAGTGCTACGGCTCGACTAACCCTGTAAACGTGGTTCACGCCACTTTCAAGGGTTTGAAAGCAATGCAGTCTCCTGAATCCATTGCCGCCAAGCGTGGCAAAAGCGTCAAGGAGATCTTCTGATCATGGCTACCGTAAAAGTAACGCTGATCAAAAGCATGACCGGCCGCATCCCTAACCACAAACTGTGCGTTAAGGGTCTGGGTCTGCGTCGCATCGGTCACACTGTAGAAGTCCAGGATACTCCCGAGAATCGCGGGATGATCAACAAGGCTTACTACATGCTGCGTGTCGAGGGTTAATCGATGAAACTCAATGATCTGAGTCCAGCGCCGGGTTCCCGTCGCGAAAAGCATCGTCCGGGCCGTGGTATCGGTAGCGGTTTGGGTAAGACTGGTGGCCGTGGTCACAAAGGTCAGACCTCCCGCTCCGGTGGCACCATTGCTCCAGGCTTTGAAGGCGGTCAACAGCCGCTGCATCGTCGCCTGCCGAAGTTCGGTTTCGTTTCCCTGAAAGCCATGGATCGCGCAGAAGTGCGTTTGTCCGAGCTGGCTAAAGTGGAAGGCGACATCGTCACCGTGCAGTCCCTGAAAGATGCCAACGTGATCAATGTCAACGTACAGCGTGTGAAAATCATGCTGTCCGGTGAAGTGACTCGCGCTGTCACTATCGGCAAGGGAATCGGCGCCACCAAGGGTGCGCGTGCGGCTATCGAAGCAGCTGGCGGCAAGTTCGAGGAATAAATGGCTAAGCAAGGTGCTCTCTCTGCGCTCGGCAAAGGCGGTATGTCTGAACTCTGGGCTCGTCTGCGTTTTCTGTTCCTGGCGATTATCGTCTACCGAATAGGCGCACACATCCCGGTTCCAGGTATCAACCCGGACCGACTCGCGGACCTGTTTCGACAGAATGAGGGGACCATTCTTAGCTTGTTCAACATGTTTTCCGGCGGCGCGCTGGAGCGGATGAGCATCTTTGCACTGGGGATCATGCCGTACATCTCGGCATCGATCATCATGCAACTGATGACCGCCGTCAGCCCGCAGCTGGAGCAGTTGAAGAAGGAAGGTGAAGCTGGCCGTCGCAAGATCAGCCAGTACACCCGCTACGGCACTGTCATCCTCGCCCTTGTTCAGGCTATCGGCATGTCCGTTGGCTTGGCGGGGCAGGGTGTTGCGTTCACTGGTGACTTTGGCTTCCATTTCGTCGCGGTATCCACGTTTGTGGCTGGTGCGATGTTCATGATGTGGCTGGGTGAGCAGATTACTGAGCGTGGTGTTGGCAACGGTATCTCGATGTTGATTTTCGCAGGTATCGTCGCCGGTCTTCCGAGAGCGATCGGGCAGTCTTTCGAGTCTGCACGTCAGGGTGATATCAACATCTTCGCCCTGGTTGCCATCGGTTTGCTGGCAGTAGCGATTATCGGTTTCGTGGTGTTCATTGAGCGTGGTCAGCGTCGTATTGCTGTTCACTACGCCAAGCGTCAGCAGGGCCGCAAGGTCTTCGCTGCGCAGACCAGCCACTTGCCGCTGAAGGTGAACATGGCCGGTGTTATTCCGGCTATTTTCGCGAGCAGCATTTTGCTGTTCCCGGCTTCGTTGGGTGCCTGGTTCGGTCAGTCTGAAGGTATGGGCTGGTTGCAGGACATCTCGCAGTCGATCGCTCCTGGTCAGCCGTTGAATATTCTGCTGTTTAGTGCAGGGATTATTTTCTTCTGCTTCTTCTATACGGCGTTGATGTTCAATCCGAAAGACGTAGCGGAAAACCTGAAGAAGTCCGGTGCCTTTATTCCGGGCATCCGTCCAGGTGAGCAGTCTGCGCGCTACATTGATGGCGTTCTGACTCGCTTGACCATGTTCGGTGCTCTTTACATGACGGCCGTCTGCCTGTTGCCCCAGTTCCTGGTGGTTGCAGCCAACGTACCGTTCTACCTTGGCGGGACCTCGTTGCTGATCGTCGTCGTGGTTGTGATGGACTTCATGTCCCAAGTACAATCGCACCTCGTTTCGCACCAGTACGAATCCCTGATGAAGAAAGCCAACCTGAAGGGTTACGGCAGCGGCATGCTGCGCTGACCCATAAGGTTCGAGGAGTTGGTGATGAAAGTTCGTGCATCGGTGAAAAAGCTGTGCCGTAACTGCAAGATTATTCGCCGCGAAGGTGTTGTTCGAGTAATTTGCAGCGCGGAACCGCGTCACAAACAGCGCCAAGGCTGAGTGTGATTGTGCTTCAAGCCCGGCAGCTAGTGCGCTGCCGGGTTGATTATTTGTTATTACAGCGATATTATCTCGCGCCCTATTTCTTGGCTTCCGGGGCGTAGGTAGCTGTCAATTGGAGTCCCACTGAATGGCCCGTATTGCAGGCGTTAACATTCCAGATAACAAGCATACTGTTATCTCGCTGACCTACATCTATGGTGTTGGTCGCACTACTGCACAGAAAATTTGTGCAGAGACTGGGGTAAACCCAGCAGCAAAGATCAAAGATCTGAGCGACGAGCAAATTGAACAGCTGCGTGGCGAAGTGGCGAAGTTCACCACTGAAGGTGACCTGCGTCGCGAAATCAACATGAAAATCAAGCGCTTGATGGACCTCGGTTGCTATCGCGGTCTGCGTCATCGTCGCGGTCTTCCAGTACGCGGTCAGCGTACCAAGACCAACGCGCGTACCCGTAAAGGTCCGCGTAAGCCGATCCGCAAGTAATCGCCCCAGCGAATCGACAGGAATTTAATCATGGCAAAACCTGCTGCTCGTCCTCGTAAAAAAGTTAAAAAGACAGTGGTTGATGGCATCGCCCACATCCATGCATCTTTTAACAACACCATCGTGACCATCACCGACCGTCAAGGTAACGCTCTTTCCTGGGCTACCTCCGGTGGTTCGGGTTTCCGCGGTTCCCGCAAGTCCACCCCGTTTGCTGCTCAAGTAGCTGCTGAACGTGCTGGTCAAGCTGCGCTGGAATACGGCCTGAAAAACCTCGACGTCAACGTCAAAGGTCCAGGTCCAGGTCGTGAATCCGCAGTCCGCGCTTTGAACGGCTGTGGCTACAAGATCGCCAGCATCACCGACGTGACGCCAATCCCGCACAACGGGTGCCGTCCGCCGAAGAAGCGCCGCGTGTAATCCAGGAGATTGTAAAGAATGGCTCGTTACATTGGTCCAAAATGCAAACTCGCTCGTCGCGAAGGCACCGATCTCTTCCTGAAGAGCGGCGTGCGCGCGATCGAATCGAAGTGCAACATTGAAGCAGCACCTGGTATCCACGGCCAACGCCGCGGTCGCCAGTCCGACTACGGCACCCAACTGCGTGAAAAGCAGAAGGTCCGTCGTATCTACGGCGTTCTCGAGCGTCAATTCAGCGGCTACTACAAAGAAGCTGCTGGCAAGAAAGGTGCAACCGGTGAAAACCTGCTGCAACTGCTCGAATGCCGTCTGGACAACGTTGTATACCGTATGGGCTTTGGTTCGACTCGTGCCGAATCCCGTCAGCTGGTATCGCACAAGTCGATCAGCGTAAACGGTCAGACCGTTAACGTTCCGTCCTACCAGGTTCGTGCTGGTGACGTGGTCGCTGTTCGCGAAAAAGCAAAAAATCAACTTCGCATTGTCCAAGCTCTCGATCTGTGTGCCCAACGTGGCCGCGTAGAATGGGTAGAAGTAGACACTGAGAAGAAGTCGGGCGTTTTCAAGAACGTTCCAGCTCGCAGTGATCTGTCCGCCGACATCAACGAAAGCCTGATTGTCGAGCTCTACTCCAAGTAAGGGCTAGAAAATAGGTGCATCCATGCAGATTTCGGTAAATGAGTTCCTGACACCCCGCCACATTGATGTGCAGGTTGTCAGTCCAACCCGCGCCAAGATCACTCTCGAGCCTCTCGAGCGTGGCTTTGGCCATACCCTGGGCAACGCGCTGCGCCGCATCCTGTTGTCCTCAATGCCCGGCTGTGCAGTAGTCGAGGCCGAGATTGACGGTGTGCTCCACGAGTACAGCGCCATCGAAGGTGTACAGGAAGACGTAATTGAAATCCTGTTGAACCTTAAAGGTCTGGCTATCAAGCTGCACGGTCGTGACGAAGTTACGCTGACCTTGTCGAAGAAGGGTTCGGGGGTGGTTACCGCTGCCGATATTCAGCTGGATCATGATGTCGAGATCGTTAATCCCGATCACGTAATCGCTAACCTGGCGTCTAACGGCGCCCTGAACATGAAGCTCGTAGTAGCTCGTGGTCGTGGTTATGAACCGGCAGACTCGCGTCAGAGCGATGAAGACGAAAGCCGCAGCATCGGTCGCTTGCAGCTTGACTCTTCGTTCAGCCCGGTTCGCCGTATCGCATACGTGGTGGAAAACGCCCGTGTCGAGCAGCGTACTAACCTGGACAAGCTGGTTATTGATCTGGAAACCAACGGCACTCTGGATCCTGAAGAGGCAATTCGCCGCGCTGCAACCATCCTGCAACAGCAGTTGGCTGCGTTCGTCGACCTCAAGGGTGACAGTGAGCCAGTGGTTGTCGAGCAGGAAGACGAGATCGATCCGATCCTGCTTCGCCCGGTTGACGATCTGGAACTGACTGTACGTTCGGCTAACTGCCTTAAGGCGGAAAACATCTACTACATCGGTGACCTGATTCAGCGTACCGAAGTAGAGCTGTTGAAGACTCCGAACCTGGGCAAGAAATCCTTGACTGAAATCAAGGACGTTCTGGCCTCCCGCGGTCTGTCCCTCGGCATGCGCCTCGACAACTGGCCGCCTGCAAGTCTTAAGAAGGACGACAAGGCGACTGCCTGATCGTCGTAATCACCGAACGTAGTGTTTGGTAAGGAATGAACCATGCGTCATCGTAAAAGTGGTCGTCACCTGAGCCGCACCAGCTCGCACCGCAAGGCCATGTTCCAAAACATGGCGGTGTCGCTGTTCGAGCACGAGCTGATCAAAACTACTCTGCCAAAAGCTAAAGAACTGCGCCGCGTTGCCGAGCCGCTGATCACTTTGGCCAAGACAGATAGCGTTGCTAACCGCCGTCTGGCTTTCGACCGTACTCGTTCGAAAGCTATCGTTGGTAAGCTCTTCAACGACCTGGGCAAGCGTTACGCTACCCGTGAGGGTGGCTACCTGCGCATCCTCAAGTGCGGTTTCCGCGCTGGCGACAACGCGCCTATGGCGTACGTCGAGTTGGTTGATCGTGCTACTGCTGGCGAAGCTGTATCTGCCGAGTAAGACGTCAGTCTGAAACAAAGAACCGGGCCTAGTGCCCGGTTTTTTGTGTCTGTAAGAAACGCGCCCTCTGTACAAGCGTCTCCCGCGTCCACGTCGTCATTATGTGATGGGGATGGTCATTAGTTTTTCTCTATCGATGTCTGCAAGTTAATGAATTTGTAGCTGTCATATTGATGATCAATACTCCCTCTCAGCCGATAGCCGGCAGTTCAAGACCGACAGAGGAAGGAAGATCGCATGAGCCAAAACAAAACGCTTACCACCGCCAGTGGCGCTCCTGTTGCCGATAACCAGAATTCCCGTTCCGCCGGCCCTCGTGGCCCGCTGCTGCTCGACGACTTTCACCTGATCGAGAAGCTTGCCCACTTCAACCGTGAAAACATCCCTGAGCGCCGTGTACACGCCAAAGGCTCGGGTGCCTACGGTACGTTCACCGTGACCCGTGATATCACTCAATACACCAGCGCGAAGCTGTTTGAGACAGTCGGCAAGCAAACTCCGACTTTCCTGCGTTTTTCCACCGTGGGCGGTGAGCGGGGTTCGGCTGATACCGAGCGTGATCCGCGCGGGTTCGCCTTGAAGTTTTATACCGAGGAAGGCAACTGGGACATCGTCGGCAACAACACCCCCGTGTTCTTCATTCGCGATCCACTGAAGTTCCCGGACTTTATCCACACCCAGAAGCGTTTGCCGCAAAGCAACCTGAAGAGTGCCCAGGCGATGTGGGACTTCTGGTCGCATTCGCCCGAGGCGCTGCACCAGGTCACCATCCTGTTCTCCGACCGAGGTATCCCTGATGGATACCGTCACATGCATGGCTTCGGCAGCCACACTTACAGCCTCATCAACGCTCAAGGTGAGCGTCACTGGGTGAAGTGGCACTACAAGACCAGGCAGGGGATCAAGAACCTTGCTCCAGCGGAGGCTGCGCGCCTGGCGGGCACTGATCCGGATTACGCCCAGCGCGACCTGTTCAATGCCATCGAGCAGGGTGATTTCCCGAAATGGCGCGTATGCATCCAGATCATGAGCGAAGCTCAGGCAGCGGCGCACTATGAGAACCCCTTTGATGTCACCAAGACCTGGTCGCAGAAAGAGTTTCCACTGATTGAGGTCGGAGAGCTGGAGCTCAATCGCAATCCGCTGAACTACTTTGCTGAAGTCGAGCAAGCGGCATTCGGTCCCAGCAACATGGTCCCAGGTGTTGGCTTATCGCCTGACCGCATGCTGCAAGGTCGAGTATTCGCTTACGCGGATGCTCACCGCTACCGTGTTGGCACCAATCACCAGCAATTGCCGGTTAATGCGCCTCGCAGTCCGGTGAACAGCTACCAGCGTGATGGTTCGATGGCGTTTGGCAGTAACGGCGGTGCGGCACCAAACTACGAGCCGAACAGCTACGTTGAGTCGCCGAAGCAAGCGCCTCGCTATGCGGAGCCGCCATTGGCACTGAGCGGTGCGGCTGATCGCTACGATCACCGCGAGGATACCGACTACTACAGTCACGCCGGCGCGTTGTTCCGCTTGATGACTGGGGAGCAGCAATCATTGCTGGTTAGCAACATTGCCGGTGCGATGGCGGGTGTATCGAGTGATGTGGTTGATCGCCAGTTGCAGCATTTCTACAAGGCTGACCCGGCGTATGGAGAAGCAATCGCAAAGCTGCTCAACGTACAGCTTAACGAAGTCTAAATGAGAAGCAGAACCGCCCTTGTTTGGGCGGTTTTTGCGTTATTTCAGCCGGTTTTCTCAGAATATCTTCGCTTTTATTGCGTCTTGCGAGTGACGATAAGGGCATGTTGGTTCAAACTACAACTTTAAAGCAGGGAGATGTAGGGCGATGCAAGGCCACCCAGATGTGATCGATTACCTCAACACGTTGCTGACCGGCGAACTGGCCGCGCGTGATCAATATTTCGTCCACTCGCGGATGTATGAGGACTGGGGTTTCACCAAGCTCTACGAACGAATCAACCACGAGATGGAAGAGGAAGCAGGGCACGCTGACGCCCTGATGCGCCGGATTCTGATGCTCGAGGGCACGCCGCGCATGCGTCCGGACGATCTCGACGTCGGCACCACGGTGACAGAGATGCTCGAAGCGGATTTGCGCCTGGAATACAAAGTACGGGCTGCGTTGTGCAAGGGCATCAAGCTCTGCGAACAACACAAGGACTACGTCAGCCGCGAAATGCTGCGGGTTCAATTGCATGACACCGAAGAAGATCACACCTACTGGCTCGAGAAGCAGTTGGGTCTGATCAAGTTGATCGGGCTAGAGAACTACCTGCAATCCCACACCTGATTGCTGCGAATAAAAAAAGCCCCTGTAACTGATGAAGTGACAGGGGCTTTTTCATGGGGGGCGGTCAAGCCCGATCGCGCTCCAGCAGCGGCTTGAGGTAATAACCGGTATGGGATTGCTTCATCTCTGACACTTCTTCCGGGGTGCCGACGGCAATGATCTGCCCGCCCTTGGAACCACCCTCCGGCCCCAGGTCCACCAGCCAGTCAGCGGTCTTGATCACGTCCAGGTTGTGTTCGATCACCACCACGGTGTTGCCGTGGTCGCGCAGGCGATGCAACACGTCCAGCAGTTGTTGGATATCCGCGAAGTGCAGACCGGTGGTGGGTTCGTCGAGGATGTACAGGGTCTTGCCGGTATCGCGCTTGGACAGCTCGCGGGACAGTTTCACCCGTTGGGCTTCACCGCCGGACAGCGTGGTCGCCGATTGCCCCAGCTTGATGTACGACAGGCCGACGTCCATCAATGTTTGCAGCTTGCGCGCCAGGGCCGGTACGGCATCGAAGAACACCCGTGCTTCCTCGATCGTCATCTCGAGGGTTTCGTGGATGCTCTTGCCCTTGTACTTGATCTCAAGGGTCTCGCGGTTGTATCGCTTGCTCTTGCACACGTCGCAGGGCACGTAGATGTCCGGCAGGAAGTGCATCTCGACCTTGATCAGGCCGTCGCCCTGACAAGCCTCGCAGCGGCCACCCTTGACGTTGAAGGAGAAGCGCCCCGGACCATAGCCCCGGGAGCGGGACTCCGGTACGCCGGCGAACAACTCGCGGATTGGCGTGAACAAACCGGTGTAGGTCGCCGGGTTGGAGCGCGGTGTACGGCCGATCGGGCTCTGGTCGATGTCAACGACCTTGTCCAGGTGCTCCAGGCCCTTGATGCTGTCGTGGGCGGACGCTTCGAGGGTAGTGGCGCCATTCAGCGCCGTGGCGCTCAAAGGGAACAGGGTGTTGTTGATCAGCGTCGACTTGCCGGAGCCGGACACGCCGGTCACACAGGTCAGCAGGCCGATCGGAATCTCCAGGTCGACATTGCGCAGGTTGTTGCCGCGCGCGCCCTTGAGCGACAGCGTCAGCTTCTTGTTGCGCGGTGTACGTTTGGCCGGGACTTCGATCTTCACCCGGCCCGACAGGTATTTACCCGTCAGCGAGTCCGGGTGAGCCATGACCTCGGCCGGTGTGCCTTCGGCGACGATATGCCCGCCGTGCACGCCAGCGCCCGGGCCGATGTCCACCACGTAGTCGGCCAGGCGGATCGCGTCTTCGTCGTGCTCGACCACGATCACCGTATTACCGATATCGCGCAGGTGCTTGAGGGTGCCCAGCAACCGGTCGTTATCGCGCTGATGCAGGCCGATGGAGGGTTCGTCGAGGATGTACAGGACGCCCACCAGGCCGGCGCCAATCTGGCTCGCCAGACGAATACGCTGGGCCTCGCCACCGGACAAGGTGTCCGCGCTGCGATCCAGCGACAGGTAGTCAAGGCCGACGTTGACCAGGAACTGCAGGCGCTCGCGGATTTCCTTGAGGATCTTGTCGGCAATTTCGCCACGTCGTCCGGTGAGCTTGAGCCCGCCAAAATAATCGGACGCATCGCCGATCGGCAGGTTGGTCACTGCCGGCAGGGTTTTCTCGCCGACCCACACATGCCGCGCTTCACGCCGCAGGCGAGTGCCGCGGCAATCCGGGCACGACTGGGTGCTGAGGAACTTGGCCAGTTCTTCGCGCACCGATGCCGATTCCGTTTCGCGGTAACGGCGTTCCAGGTTCGGCACGATGCCTTCGAACGGGTGCGAGCGTTTGACGATATCGCCACGGTCGTTCAGGTATTTGAAGTCGACGTTTTGCGAACCGCTGCCGTGCAGGATGAATTTCTGCTGATCGGCCGGCAATTCGTTGAACGGAACTTCCAGACTGAACTTGTAGTGCGAGGCCAGCGAGCCGAGCATCTGGAAGTAATAGACGTTACGCCTGTCCCAGCCACGAATCGCCCCTTCGGCCAGGGTCAGTTCGCCATTGACCAGGCGCTTGATGTCGAAGAACTGCTTCACCCCCAGACCATCGCAGGTCGGGCAAGCGCCAGCCGGGTTGTTGAAGGAGAACAGCTTGGGTTCCAGTTCGCTGATCGCGTGGCCGCAGATCGGGCAGGCGAAGCGTGCGGAGAAGATCATCTCTTCACCCGGCTCGTCGTCCATCGGCGCCACCAGGGCGATGCCGTCCGCCAGTTTCAGCGCGGTCTCGAAGGATTCGGCCAGGCGTTGTTGCAGGTCGGCGCGAACCTTGAAGCGGTCGACCACGACATCGATGGTATGTTTTTTCTGCTTGTCGAGCTTGGGAGCTTCGTCCAGCTCATAGAGCTTTCCATTGATTCTGGCGCGGACAAAACCCTGCGCGCGCAGCTCTTCGAAAACCGACAGGTGCTCGCCTTTGCGCTCGCGGATGACCGGCGCCAACAGCATCAGCTTGCTGCCCTCCGGTTCGGCGAGGACCAGGTCGACCATCTGGCTGACGGTCTGCGCTTCAAGCGGGATGTCGTGATCCGGGCAACGGGGAATACCCACACGTGCATAAAGCAGGCGCAGGTAGTCGTAGATTTCGGTGATAGTGCCGACCGTCGAGCGCGGGTTGTGCGAGGTCGACTTCTGTTCGATGGAGATCGCCGGCGACAGGCCTTCGATAGTGTCGACGTCGGGCTTTTCCATCATCGACAGGAACTGCCGGGCGTAGGCCGATAGCGATTCGACGTAGCGGCGCTGACCTTCGGCGTACAGGGTATCGAAAGCCAGGGACGACTTGCCGGAGCCGGACAGGCCGGTGATGACGATCAGCTTGTCCCGTGGCAGGGTCAGGTCGATGTTCTTCAGGTTGTGGGTTCGAGCCCCACGAATCAGGATCTTGTCCAAGGTGGCCTCGCTCGGCGGGCGTCGAAAACGTAGGAGTATACGGCCAAATACTGGATGGATGCACACTATCGAATGCTGCTATTGCTGCCTTGCATGAAAGCTCTGTCATCTACACGCGTCAAAGCGTCGCGATATACCCTGCCAATCGATGGGACTGGTAGAATCGCCGCCGGTTCACATGAGGTTTTTCCATGCACGATCCCCACAGCGAGCGCATGAGCGGCAGCGAGACCCGCGCGGCAAGCGGTCTGGCCCTGGTGTTCGCCTTCCGTATGCTTGGCATGTTCATGGTGTTGCCGGTTTTGGCGACCTATGGGATGGACCTGGCCGGAGCCACGCCGGCCCTGATCGGTCTGGCGATTGGCGCTTATGGCCTGACCCAGGCGATTTTCCAGATTCCATTCGGTTTCATTTCCGATCGCATCGGCCGCCGCCCGGTGATTTACCTGGGCCTGATCGTGTTTGCCCTCGGCAGCGTGCTGGCGGCCAATGCCGATTCGATCTGGGGCGTGATCGCCGGGCGAATCCTGCAAGGTGCCGGGGCGATTTCAGCCGCGGTCATGGCCTTGTTGTCAGACCTGACCCGGGAGCAGCATCGGACCAAAGCCATGGCCATGATCGGCATGACCATCGGTCTGTCGTTCGCCGTCGCCATGGTGGTCGGCCCGTTGCTGACCCGCGCTTTTGGTCTGTCCGGGTTGTTCCTTGCCACGGGCGGCATGGCGCTGCTCGGCATTGTGATCGTCATGTTCATGGTGCCGCGCTCTACCGGGACATTGCAGCATCGCGAGTCCGGTGTTGCGCGCCAGGCATTGATGCCGACGCTCAAGCACCCGGACCTGCTACGGCTGGACCTGGGTATTTTTGTGTTGCACGCGATGTTGATGTCCAGCTTCGTCGCCTTGCCGCTGGCGCTGGTCGAGAAAGCCGGGCTGCCCAAAGAGCAGCACTGGTGGGTGTACCTGACCGCGTTGCTGATTTCTTTCTTCGCCATGATCCCGTTCATTATCTACGGCGAGAAGAAACGCAAAATGAAACGAGTTTTACTCGGCGCCGTCGTGACGCTGATGTTCACTGAGCTATTCTTCTGGCAGTTCGGCGATAGCTTGCGGGCTCTGGTGATCGGTACGGTGGTGTTCTTCACCGCGTTCAATCTGCTGGAAGCTTCGTTGCCATCGCTGATCAGCAAGGTTTCACCGGCCGGCGGCAAGGGCACGGCGATGGGGGTTTATTCCACCAGCCAGTTCCTCGGGTCGGCATTGGGCGGCATTCTTGGCGGTTGGCTGTTCCAGCATGGCGGTCTGTCGGTTGTGTTCCTCGGATGCGCCGGTCTGGCTGCCCTCTGGCTGGCCTTTGCTGTTACCATGCGCGAACCTCCCTACGTCACGAGCCTGCGCTTGCCGTTGTCGCCCGAGGCGATCCGCGAAGCGGGTCTGGTCGAGCGCCTGAAGGCGGTCGTAGGGGTAACAGATGCAGTCATCGTCGCGGAAGAGGCGGCGATTTACATCAAACTGGACACCGAACTATTGGATCGCACCACCCTTGAGCGCCTGGTGAACAACCCGGCCGGGGCAGCGTGCGTAGCCTAGGAGAACGTTATGGCCCGTGGGGTTAACAAAGTCATATTGGTCGGCACTTGCGGCCAGGATCCCGAAGTTCGCTACTTGCCTAACGGTAACGCCGTGACCAACCTGAGTCTGGCGACCAGCGAACAGTGGACCGACAAGCAAACCGGTCAGAAAGTTGAAAAGACCGAATGGCACCGTGTGTCGATGTTCGGCAAGGTTGCAGAAATCGCTGGCGAATACCTGCGTAAAGGTTCTCAGGTCTACATCGAAGGCAAGCTGCAGACCCGCGAGTGGGAAAAAGACGGTATCAAGCGTTACACCACCGAAATCGTGGTCGACATGCAAGGCACCATGCAACTGCTGGGCGGCCGTCCACAGGGCGACCAGCAAGGCCAGGGCGGTGGTAACAACTACCAGCAGTCCGCGCCACGCCAGCAGGCTCCACGTCCACAGCAGTCGGCGCCGCAACAGTCGCGCCCGGCTCCACAGCAGGCCGCTCCTCAGCCGGCTCCGGATTTCGACAGCTTTGATGACGATATCCCGTTCTGATTCTTTCACCAAAGAATAGAGCCTGAAAAAGCCCGGCCTCCCTATGGATGCCGGGCTTTTTGCATTTTTACCAGGGCATTCCTCGCCGGGATCGAGGATCGTCCAGCCGTCAGCGCGCAGTGATACTCTGCTATGGGTCCAGACCCTGTGCAGAGTTGCCCTATGGATCGCCTGTCTACGTTGTTGTCACAGTTCGGCGTGCGCGCGAACCTGTTCTACAGCGGCATGCTTTGCGGCGTGGCGTCCTACGATGGCGCCGACCAGCGCGGTCATATTCACTTGTTGCAGGCCGGCTCTGTCACTTTGAAAGGCCCAGGGAGGAGTGAGTTGTTGATCACTCGCCCCAGCCTGATTTTCCTGCCGCGCCCCAGTCGACATCAGCTCATCGCCAGTGAGACTGAAGGTGCTCAGCTGTTATGTGCGTCGATGCTGTTCGATGGCGGCGCCAGCAATCCGATATCTGCTTCGCTCCCCGATCTTCTGGTGTTGCCCCTGGGTGAGCTGCCGTTGCTGGCCGACACCCTGAGATGGCTGTTCGGTGAAGCTGGCGCCGGGCATTGCGGCAGGGAGGCCGTGCTTGATCGTTTGTTCGAACTGTTGATCATCCTGCTGTTCCGGCATTTGCTCGACCACCATCAGTTGAGCACCGGCATGATGGCCGGGTTGGCCGATGTGCGGCTGTCGCGCTCGCTGATACAGATGCACAACCAACCTCAGCGGGCCTGGTCAGTGGCCGAGTTGGCAAATGAATCGAACATGTCCCGCGCCGCTTTTGCGGTGCATTTCCGCGCGGTCCTGGGGCAAACACCGTTGGATTATCTTCTGAGCTGGCGGATCAGTCTGGCGCAGAAGCGCCTGCGGGAGGGGCGGCCGATTACGCTGATCGCCGATGAGGTGGGCTATGAAAGTCCGTCGGCTCTTGCCCGTGCGTTTCGCCGCAAGACCGGCTGCAGTCCACGGGACTGGATGAAATCCCTGGCCCTTGAGGGCCGCGTACTGGCGGGTGATGGCGATGACCTGAATGCATCGAGCTGATTCAGGCCATCGGCGGGTGAAGTTGTCAGCTCAAGGGGTTTCCAGTCGGGTCAGCGAATGGCCCGCCACGAACAGGGAGGCGGCAAGCAAGCCGATGTCCTTGAGCAGGAACTGGCCTGGCGCGACCGAAATGGCCGGGAAACCAAGGCCGGGCTCAATCACGCCGGGGGTCGAGAACATAAAGCTCAAGGTGGTGAAAAACAGCCCGGCCGACAAGGCGCCCCCGATCAAGGAAAGCTTTGGCGACAGCAGGCGACCCGCAATCAGTACACCGATGGAGATCTCCAGAACGCCAAGCAAACTGGAAAACAGATCGACACTGAAAATGTTATAGACCCATCCCAGGAAGGGACTGTTGCTCACCAGCGGCACCAGCCCCTCTGCTTCATAGTGGGTGAATTTCATTCCCCCGAACCAGAAGTAGATAACGGCGAGGGCGAAGTAAATGCCGTAGGTCCCTAGCGCCATGGTGGTGAGTCCGAGGGATGTTTTTTTCGACAGGCTGTCAGTGCTGATATTCATGCTGTTCATTGTTCAGGCTTCCAGTGAGTTATCCAGAAAGTGGCATGGGTGAAAGCAACATCCCCCGCGTATGCGTTGGGAGTGGAGTGATTGTTGGCTTCGGCATGACTTTCCAGGATTCTGGCGGTATTGCGTTTGATGCAGATCGTCCAGACTCACCGGCAATAAAAAGCCCATGGCAGGTGAGGCCATGGGCTTTTTCATTTTCGCTGTCTTGTCCTGAATAAGGTTTACACCTTCCGGCTTCTTGTCAGGTACTCGTTGGTCGAGACCACGCTGGCATAGGCAAACGCCAGAGCCGCCATGAACGCCGCATGAACTTGCGCCGCCGGAACCGTCACGCCATTGAACTCCAGGTCACGGGTGGCGCAGGCGTCGTGGATCACGGTGACCGTATAGCCAAAATCCGCCGCCGCCCGGGTGATGCCGTCGACGCACATGTGGCTCATGCTGCCCACGACCACCAGTTCCTTGATGCCTTGTTCGTCGAGGACCGATTTCAGTTCGGTTTCGCGGAACGAGTTGACGAAGTGTTTGAGCACCACCGGTTCGTCGGCACGGTTGAGCACTTTCGGGTGCAACTTCGCGCCCTCGGAGTTCGGGGTGAAAAACGGCGCATCTTCAGAGGTGAATTCGTGGCGAATGTGCACCACTGAATCCCCAGCGTCGCGGAAGGCCTTGATCAGGCGGACGGCGTTGTCGGCGGCGGCGTCGGCACCGACCAGCGGCCACTTGCCTTGGGGGAAGTAGTCGTTCTGGATATCGACTAGGATGAGCGCTTGCTTGGCCATGACTGTTTCCTCGAAGTGTGTATTGGTGTGGAATGAAGTATTGGCTCTGGCAGGCGATCCGAGGATTGGCCGCACCGACAATAGAAGGGGGAAAACTGACAATGGACGCAGAAAGGGCAATCGCCGAACTCGGTGTACTGATCTATCCCGGCGCGCAGATGGCGGCGGTGCATGGTTTGACGGATTTGTTCGGGGTGGCCAACCGGATCGCCGCCGAACATCAGTCTGCGCAGTTGCCGCTGTTGCGGGTCAGCCATTGGCAGGTCGAGGGTGATCAGGCGCCGGTTCGGGTCTTCGACAGCCATCCTGGCCCGGAGCGCGCCCTGGTGGCCGTGTTGATTCCGCCGTCGATCGGCGGCTTTTCCGAGGGCCAGGCGCCACAGGGATTGATTCGCTGGTTGCGTGAGCAACATGCCAGCGGCGCGACACTGGGCGGGGTTTGCGTGGGCTCTATCCTGTTGGCCGAAAGCGGTCTGCTCGACGGTCGTAGCGCCACCACTCACTGGACCTCGGCCAAAGCTTTCGCCGAACGTTATCCGGCGATCCGGCTCAAGGCTGATACGCCTATCGTCGATGACGGCGACCTGATCACCACCGCCGGGCTGATGGCCTGGTCGGAACTGGGTCTGCGCCTGGTCAACCGGTTGCTGGGGCCGAGCATCGCCACCAACACCGCGCGTTTTCTGGTGGTGGAACACAGCGATAGCGCCAGTGAGTGCGGCAGCAACTTTGCGCCGATCCTCAGTCATGGCGATGCGACGATCCTCAAGGTGCAACACTGGCTGCAAAGCACCGGAGCGACCGATGTGTCGCTGGCGGCGATGGCCGAAAAGGCAGGGCTGGAAGAACGCACCTTCCTGCGACGCTTTCGCGCGGCCACCGGGCTCAAACCCACCGAATACTGCCAGCACCTGCGAGTTGGCAAGGCCCGGGAAATGCTTGAGTTCACCAACGGCACCATCGACCACATCGCCTGGACCGTGGGTTATCAGGACCCCGGGGCGTTTCGCGCAACGTTCAGGAAAATCACCGGGTTGGCGCCGAGTGATTATCGGACACGTTTTGGGGTGAACTCTGGATCGGTCGCACGGTAGTCGCATCACCTCGATTCCCTGTGGGAGCGAGCTTGCTCGCGATAGCTGTGTGTCTGCTACATAAATGTTGAATGTCATTCCCTCATCGCGAGCAAGCTCGCTCCCACAGGGTCGGGCGTGTGGGCTGGAATCGTGCAAAATGCCGGAGTATCAAAGGGCGTCGTGCAGAATAAAACAGGCCACATGCCATCGCTCCCTGCGCAACGGGCTGATTTAAAACCCCTTTTCCCTCAACGGGCCTTGGCCTGATCTCTGCACCCCTTCAGCTACATTCATCAAACGTCGATTGAAGGGGGATGCATGACCCCGGCAAACCGCAGGAAACTGGTGGTCGCCCATTCGGTGCTCGCCGACGCGCCAGTGCATGAAGTTGAAACCAACCGCGCACTGGCCCGCTGGCTGGCGCAGATACTGGGGCTCAAGTACGGCGGCAGCTACGACCCGCAACTGCATGCAGGGCGAGACCTCTACCTGTTGCCGACCCAGACTCTTGTGGGCGCTGCGGCTGCCCGGCGACTGGGGGTCAAGGGGCCGGAGGATTTGTGGGGCGGTTATGTCGATCACGACTTCATCTGCACCAAAGCCATCAGTCACGGATTGCTCAACCACCATGCCCATGCGCCGCGAGGCTGGGCTCCGTTGTTTTCCGAGCGGGTGCGCAGCGTGGTGCTCGACGGTCTCAGCGTGTTCTCCCTGAAGGATGCGCGCCCGGCGGCGGAGCATTTGTTGTACACCGGGCCGATCCGCCTGAAACCGATTCATGCCTGTGCCGGACGTGGTCAGGAAGTGATCAAAAGCCTCGACGAGTTCGATGAGCTGCTTGCCCAGCCCGAGGCCGAGGCGATGTTCACCGAAGGCGTGGTGCTCGAACAGGACCTGGACCAGGTGATCACCCACAGCGTCGGCCAGAGTTTTATCGGCGCAAAGGTACTCAGTTACTGCGGTGATCAATACTTGACCGAGGACGCTCAGGGTGAACAGGTTTATGGCGGGTCCAACCTGCTGGTGGTGCCAGGCGGCTATGACGAATTGTTGAAGCTGGATCTGCCGGAAGACGTGCAACTGGCGATCCGCCAGGCACAGGTGTTCGACAGCGCGGCGGATGAAGCCTACCCAGGTTTCTATGCCTCACGGCGCAACTACGACATCGCCCAGGGCATCGGCAGCGATGGCCGGCCACGCAGCGGTGTGCTCGAACAGTCCTGGCGCATGGGCGGAGCCAGCAGCGCCGAGGTCGCGGCCTTGCAGAATTTCGTCAACGATCCGGGGATGGGCGCGATTCGTGTGTCTTCGGTGGAAACCTACATCGACCAGCCGCTGCCGGCGGACGCCATCGAGGTGTACCGCGGGCCGGCGCAGGCCAGTGACTTTCTCCTCAAGTACGTGACGGTTAAACCCTATGACGGCTAGAAGCGAATCCATTCAGATCGACATCGACGACGAACAGATGAGCGGGACCTTCCTGAGTCCCAAATCGAAAGTCCCCGGCGTGCTCTTTGTGCACGGTTGGGGCGGCAGCCAGGAGCGGGATCTGGAACGCGCCAAAGGTATCGCCGGGTTGGGGTGCGTGTGCCTGACCTTTGACCTGCGCGGGCACACCGGTGGCACCGGCATTCCATTGTCCCGGGTGACCCGGGAAGACAATTTGCGCGACCTGCTGGCGGCCTATGACCGCTTGCTCGCGCACCCGGCCCTCGATACCTCGGCGATTGCCGTGGTCGGCACCAGTTATGGGGGGTATCTGGCCTCGATTCTGACCTCGCTGAGGCCCGTGCGCTGGCTGGCGCTGCGGGTGCCGGCGCTGTATCGCGACGAGCAATGGCACGCGCCGAAACGCGACCTGGACAAGCTGGATCTGCGTGATTACCGAAGCACTCTGGTGCGTGCCGACAGCAATCGTGCCTTGCACGCCTGCTCGCAATTCACCGGGGATGTCCTGTTGGTGCAGTCCGAGACCGACGACTACGTGCCCCATTCGACGATCATGAGTTACCGCGCGGCGTGTCAGCAGACTCACTCGCTGACCCATCGCATTATCGATGGCGCCGACCATGCGCTGAGCGACCCGGTTTCGCAGCAGGCCTACACCTCGATCCTTGTCGGCTGGATTACCGAGATGGTGGTGGGGGAGCGTTTGAGCATTATTCAATCATCCTGATATTGGGGTGTTCTTGCGGGCCCCTTCGCGGGCAAGCCCGCTCCCACAAGGATCGAGGGTGTACATGGAATCTGTATCCACCAACAGACACTGTGGGAGCGGGCTTGCCCGCGAAGGCGTCCTCACAACCGGCACAAAATCACTTGGGTTTCTTCGCAATCCGCAATGACTTGGCCTTGGCTTCCACCAGCAGGTACATCACCAGGGCAATCAACAACGGCAGGATGAAATAAATCGCCCGATAGGCCAGCAGCCCCGCCACCAGGCTGCCCCGCGAAGCCTCGTGTTGCAGCAGCGCCACAAACACGGCTTCCAGCACGCCGAGCCCGGCCGGGATGTGAGTGATGACCCCGGCGATGGCGCTGATCAACAGCACACCCAGCACCAGTGGATAGTCCAGTTTGTTCGGTAGCAAGGTGAAGATCACCGCTGCCATCAGCGACCAGTTCAGGGCACCGAGGGCCAGTTGCAGCACGGCCATGCGCGGCGACGGCAGGTCAATCTCCACACCACGAATCACCCACTCCCGACGTTTGGCAAACCGGCACGCCACCAGATATCCGGCGCTCAGCAGCAATAACAAAACCCCCACGCCTTGCAGCGCGCTACTGCTGAGCTTCCAGCCCGGCGGCATGCGCACCAGCCCGCTGCTGAACATGGCGCCGGCAATGACCATGTAACCGAACCAGTTGGTCGCCAGGCTCAGACCGAGGATTTTCGCGATGTTGCTCTTGCTGACCCCGAGCCGCGAATACAACCGGTATCGCATGGCGATGCCACCGACCCAGGCGCTCAGGTTCAGGTTGAAGGCGTAGCTGATGATCCCCACGGGCAGAATCTGCTTCCAGGTCAGGTTCTGGCGGATGTAGGTGCGGCCGATCAGGTCGAAGCAGGCGTACACCAGAAAACTCACCAGGGTCAGCCCCGAGGCAATGATCAGTGTGCGCACCTTGAAATCGGCCAGGGTATCGAACACTTCGTTCCATTCGATGCGCTGGGCGAGCATCGTGAACAGCACGATCAGCATCAGGAAAAACAGCATCGTCAGCGGTCGTTTCCAGCGGTTCCAGTGCGACTTGCCAGAGCTTTTGGCGTGAGTTGCCGTGTGGGGCTCAGTGCGGTTCATGGTCAGCGGCCCCGGTCGGAGGAGGAATGTGTTTCAGGCGAGGTTTATGCGCCGGCAACCAACCGGCCCACGCCGGGAAATGCCGCAGGCAGTGAAACACCAGAAAGCCGACGGTCATGTGCCAGACACGCCCGCGTGGCGCGATGTCGTGAGACATGACCTTGCAATGGTTGTCGCTGAGGTCTTCCAGGCGATCGAATAGAACTCGATTGAAGCCACGGTCGCGGATCAGTACGTTGGCTTCCAGGTTCATCGACAGGCTCAACGGGTCGAGGTTGCTGGAGCCTACGGTGCTCCAGTCTTCATCCACCAGTGCGACCTTGCCGTGCAGTGGACGGTCGCAATATTCGTAGATCTTCACCCCGGACTTGAGCAGGTAATCGTAGGTCATGCGCGCCGCAAGCCTGGCCACCCGCATGTCTGGCTGGCCCTGCAGGATCAGCCGCACATCCACCCCTCGGCGGGCCGCGTTGCGGATCTCGCGCAACAAGCGGAACCCTGGAAAGAAGTAGGCGTTGGCGATCACCACCCGGCGCTGCGCCTGGCGCAATACCTGGCGGTAAACCTCCTCGATGTCGGTCTGGTGTTCCCCGTTGTCGCGGTACACCAGCCGCACCTGGCCATCGTGATCGCTGAAGGCCAGTTCCGAACGCCGCTGCCGACGGCGATGCCACCAGTATTTGGCGTGCGCCGGGCGACCGCATTGCAGCAGGGCAAAGTGATGGATGTCGGCAACGGCCGGACCCTGAACTTCCACGGAATAATCCTGTTTGGCCTCGGGGCCGAAGTCGGCCAGATGATCGGCGGAAAAATTGATCCCGCCGACGAACGCGACGGTGCCATCGACCACCACGATCTTGCGGTGCAGGCGCCGGAACCAGTTGGTGCGGATGCCCAAGCGTTTCGGTGCCGGATCGAACATTTGCAGGTGCACGCCGGCCGCGGTCAGGGCGTTCAGGAACCCGGTACTCAGTTCGCCGCAGCCGAAGCCGTCGAGGCTGACGGTGGTGCGCACACCACGCTGGGCGGCTTCGATCAGAATCTGTTGCAGCTCATTGCCGACCTTGTCCTCGAACAGAATGAAGGTCTCCAACAGGATTTCATTTTGCGCCCGGCGCAGGGCTTCAAACACCCGGGGAAAATACGCCTCGCCATTTTCCAGCAACTCGACCCGATTGCTGCCTTGCCAGCCGTATTCGACATCGACCGCTGTCGGCTCGCGGGTGGGCGGAGCGGGGATGTGTTCCAGCGTGTTTTTTTCCATCAACTGGCTGCTCATAGCTCGATCTCCACCGACAGCGGGGCGTGGTCGGAAAGGTGCGACCAGGGCCGGGAGGTCAGCACTTGCGGATGGCTGGCCTTGAGGTTGCGTACGTAGATGCGGTCCAGGCGCAATGCCGGCAAGCGCGCGGGGAAACTGCGCGCCGGTTTGCCATGGTGCTCGGCGAAGACTTCGCGCAAACCGCTGGGTGTGAGCAATGCATCGGCGCGCTGGCGCCAATCATTGAAGTCCCCGGCGACAATCACCGGGGCGTTGCCGGGCAGGGCGTCCAGGCGCTGGGCGAGCAGCTTCAGTTGCGCGGTGCGATGGGTTTCGCGCAGCCCCAGATGCACGCAAATCGCATGCACCTCCTGGCCGTCGCCGGGCAAGCGCAACACACAATGCAAGAGCCCGCGGTTCTCGTGGCCGCTGATGGACACGTCGAGGTTGTCGTGGCGGATGATCTGGAACTTCGACAACAGCGCATTGCCGTGATCGCCCGCCGGATACACCGCATTGCGGCCATAGGCGAACTGCGGCCACAGGCTGTCGGCAAGGAATTCGTATTGCGGCATCGCCGGCCAGTTGGTGTAGCGCCTGGGGTGCTGTTCGTGGGTGCCGTGGACTTCCTGCAAAAACACCACATCGGCAGATACGCTGCGCACCGCTTCACGCAGTTCCGGCAGGATGAAACGCCGGTTGAGTGCGGTGAAACCTTTATGGGTGTTGACCGTCAGCACGGTGAAGCGTTGCACTGTCGTGTTGATGGGGGTCTGCTCGTCCGTGACGCCGACCGGCTCTGGAATGCTCATGGCAACACGCTCTCGGCCGCAGGCTCACCGGGGACGGTGGCGAGGTTTTTTTCGAGGTGCAGGCGTTGCAGCAAGTGGCGTGCATCAAAGGGGGCGCGGACTTTGATGTCGTTATCGAAATAGCAGAACACCTCCCGGGATTTGCACGCCTTTGGCTTCTGCCGGGGTGCGATCAATTGTGGATTATCCGGTTGTTGGCCGTGATGCCAGGCTTCGATTCGTTCGCCCCAGCGTTTTAGTGCCTGCGGGGTGTAACCGCTGGCATAGAGTGCTTCGGCGCCATGCAGACGCAGGTAGACGAAATCGCTGGTGATGTCTTCGCGATACGGCCATTTACCTGAGGTGTCGGCGATGACCAGGGCCGTGTTGTAGCGCTTGAGCAAGCGGACGAACAGCGGATCGACAAAGCTGTCATGGCGGATTTCCACGGCATAGCGTTCGGGGCGCTGCAGTGCGTAGAACGATCCATTGATTTCGATGCTGTTGACCGCCCGCGAGGCGAATTGCAGTTCGCGCTTGTGGGTCAGGCCAATGGGGTAGAAGTCTCCCCGCCAGGGCGTGTAGCGCCAGCCTGAAATACCGATATGAATCGCCGCCATGTCGCCTCCGGACTACCTACCCATGTCTTTGGGTGACTGCGCTGCGGCGGCAAAAGTTTCGATGGGGCTACGGACGGTAAATTTTCTACAGAACAACACCGAACAAGTGTGGGAGCGAGCTTGCTCGCGATGGCGGTTTATCAGTCACATCCATGTTGAATGGACCGCCGTCATCGCGAGCAAGCTCGCTCCCACAGTGGGTATCAGTGACCCGTGATAATGCGGGGAGAACCCTCAGATGGTTCGGCATACACCGGGCCGAGGCGATCAAGACGTCCACTCCACGCGGTCAATGCCAGTGCCACCAACACCACCAGGCCACCGATCCATGCGGTGTGAATCAACCCCATGTGGGCGACGATCAGGCCACCGCCCCACGCGCCACCGGCAATGCCGAGGTTGAACGCTGCGATGTTCAGGCCGGACGCCACGTCCACCGCTTGCGGGGTGTGATGCTCAGCCTGACGCACCACATACACCTGCAACCCCGGCACGTTGCCGAATGCCACGGCGCCCCAGACCAGCACGGTGGCCAGCGCGAGCCAAGGATTACCGGCGGTGAAAGTCAGCACGAACAACACGGCGGCGAGCAGGGCAAAGATGATTTTCAGGGCGCTGATCGGGCCGCGCTTGTCCGCCAGTTTGCCGCCCCAGATGTTGCCGACGGCCACGGAGATGCCGTAGACCAGCAACACCAGGCTGACGGTGCTGGCGCTGAAGCCGGAGAGGTCCTGAAGAATCGGCGCGAGGAAGGTAAAGGCAATGAACGAGCCGCCGTAGCCGACGGCCGTCATCGCATACACCAGCAGCAGGCGTGGTTGCTTGAGCACCTGCAATTGCTGCAACAGCGATGCGGGTTTGCTGTGGGCGATGTTTTTCGGCACGTAGACCAGGCTGCCGATGAAGGCGATCACGCCCAGGGCCGAAACGGCGAGGAAGGTTTCACGCCAGCCGAAATGCTGGCCGATGAATGTCCCCAGCGGCACGCCGGTGACCAGCGCCACGGTCAGGCCGGTGAACATGATGGCAATCGCGCTGGCGGCTTTTTCCTTCGGCACTAGACTGGTGGCGATGGTCGAGCCGATCGAGAAAAACACCCCGTGGGCCAGGCCGGTGACGATCCGTGCGAGGATCAACGACTCGTAACTCGGTGCTTGCCACGCCAGCAGGTTACCGAGGGTGAACAGCACCATCAGCGACAACAGCAGCAATTTGCGCGGAACCTTGCCGGTGAGGGCGGTCAGCACCGGGGCGCCGACGGCAACGCCAAGGGCATACAGGCTGACCAGCAGGCCGGCGGATGGCAGACTGACGCCGAGGTCGGCGCCGATGGTGGGTAACAGGCCAACGATGACGAACTCGGTCGTCCCGATGGCAAAGGCGCTGAGGGTCAGCGCGAGCAAGGCAATGGGCATGGCTGCAACTCCGGTGCAATGATGTGATGGAGCGCAGTGTCGGGATTTGGCTCGGTCAGAAAAATACAGGGATGGACATTTGATATTTGCGTGCAGATCAAATATCGCGAGGACGGATGCATACTTGTGGCGAGGGGGCTTGCCCCCGTTCGGCTGCGAAGCAGTCGTAAACCCATTGAATGCGGCGCATCAGATGAATTCGAACGGTAGGTTTTGGGGGCGCTTCGCCCCCCAACGGGGGCAAGCCCCCTCGCCACAGGAGAAATCACTGTCCTGCTATCTGCGGGCAATATCCGAACTTGCCCGACATTTCTCGATCAGTTCCTTACCGACACAGCCAAAGGAGCGGGTGTTTTGATCAGGCTCAAGACCGCGATACTGCTGGGAGCGTTGCTGTTTGTGGGTAGCGAGCAACTGGAAGCCGCCGCGATACCGGGGCTGCCGACCACCGCGACCGCCGCGACTCCGCCGGCCCATCCCGAACCGCTGGTGCAAGGCGGATTACTGGGAGCCATCAGTTCAAGCATCGACGAGGTCCAGACCAAACTCGATCTCAACGAAAACCTCTTTGACGTCTGGCGCCTGCGTGCCGACCTCGCGGCCGATGAAGTGGATCAGTTGGTCAATAAGCCATCGGCCCGTTCGCCCTGGCGCGTCGCCGGCGATTTCCTGCTGCTGACCTGCGTGTGGGCGGCCGTGTTTGCCTGTCTTTGGCTGCTTGGGCGGATGGTCGCCAGGCGCCTGTGCGAGCACCGTCTGCTGCTCAGTCGCGAACGGGGCCAGGCGTTGCTCGGTTACGTGTTGCCCTACACCCTTCCGGCGGTGATCAGTCTGCCGTTGACGATTTATGCCAGCCAGCTTTTGCCGATATCGGCGGGACGGGCGCTGGCGTTGTGTTTTGCCTATGCCACCAGTGCCGGGATCTTTGCCGCGTCATTGGTGCTGTCGCTGGTGGTGATGTTCAATGCCGGACACAAGCGGCGGGCGGTGCAGATTATTCGACAACACAGCCCACGACCGCTGTTCGGCATCGGTTTTCTGGTGGCCCTGAGCGATGCCCTGACCAGCCCGCAGATCGCCCATCAACTGGGCAGTAATCTCACCAGCAGCATCGCCGTGTTCACTGGATTGGCAGCGTCGATTTCCTTCGGCTTGCTGGTGATCCGCATGCGTCGCCCGGTCGCCCATGTGATCCGCATCCTGCCGCTGGCCCAGCGCCTCAGCCAGCCGGCGTTGCGTGAAACCCTGCGGATATTTTCCGGGCTCTGGTATTGGCCGATTCTGTTGATGGTCCTGGTTTCGATCATCAACCTGATCGGCGCCGGGGTGGACAACCAGAGAGTGCTGCGCAGCGCTTTGTTCACCACGGTGCTGCTGATCGCCACGGTGTTTCTCAGCACCACGCTGCATCATCTGTTCAAGACGCGCAGCGAAGCGGACCTGCGCCGCGGCAGCGCCTACAAGGAGCGCTTTCTCAATTTGTCACATGCCTTGTTGCGCATCGCCATGGCCATCGTGTTCATCGATATCCTCGGGCGGATCTGGGGCGTGTCGCTGTTCGAATTCGCGGTGACCAATGCCGTGGGCCGGGCGATCAGTGATTCCCTGGGCCACATCGGTCTGATCCTGCTGGTGACCTGGATGGTCTGGGTGGTGCTCGACACGGCGATTCAGGAAGCCCTGAAACCGCCAACCAACAAGCGCTCGGCGCGCCAGCCGAGTACGCGGGTGAAAACCATCCTGCCGCTGCTGCGCAACGCGATCAAAATCATCCTGGTGGTGATTTGCGCGATCACCACCATGGCCAACCTGGGGATCAACGTCGCGCCATTCCTGGCAGGTGCCGGGGTCATCGGCCTGGCGATCGGTTTCGGCTCCCAGCAACTGGTGCAGGACGTGATCACCGGGCTGTTCATCATCATCGAAGACACCCTGTCCATCGGTGACTGGGTGGTGCTCGATTCCGGGCATGCCGGCACCGTCGAAGGCCTGACCATCCGTACCTTGCGCCTGCGCGATGGCAAGGGCTTTGTGCACTCGGTGCCGTTCGGACAGATCAAGGCCGTGACCAACCAATCGCGGCAATTCGCCTATGCGTTTTTCTCGGTGCAATTCACCTACGACACCGATGTCGACAAGGCCATCGAGCTGATTCGCGAGGCCGGGCACTCCATCAGCAACGACCCGTTCCTGCGCTACAACCTGCAAGGGCCGCTGGATGTGTTTGGCGTCGACAAGATGGACCTCAACGGTGTGGTGCTGACCGCGCAATTCCGTACGGTGTCCGGTGGTCAATACGCGGTGAGCCGGGCTTTCAACCAGCGTTTGAAAAAGCTTGTGGATAACTGCCCGTGGGTGAACTTCGCGCAAACTTATCCACAGCAGGCATTGGTGCCCAGGCATGCTGTCGAGCCACTGAAGGAGGGAGATGCCGCACCGGAGCATTCGGCGGTGTTGATGCCGGAGCGGCCGCGGTCTCAATAGTCAGTTTTGTACTTGAGGCTTTCAGTGGCTGGACCGGCCCCATCGCGAGCAAGCTCGCTCCCACAGTGATCTCTGTTGTGCCGAAAATTTGTAATCACAGAAGATCCCCTGTGGGAGCGAGCTTGCTCGCGATGGGTCCGGTCCAGACGACATTAATGCCGGATAAGCTTACTACGCACTTCAGCCATCGCCCGTTCATCCAGCTCCAACCAGAACTGCTGCTTGCCGGCAATCTCGGCAGCAACCGCCAACCCGTCGCGATATACCAGCCGATTGCTCGCCAGTGCCGGGACTTTCGCGCCGGGCAATAGCGTACCGGCGAGGTTCAGCGGATCGACCCCGCACACCGCGACCAGGCTGCCGTCATGGGGCCGACGCCGCACCTCCCGCAACAAGGGGATCGCCTCGGGCAGGGCGAATTGCTCGCCCGCCAGGCCACTGACAAAACGCCCGCCACGAATCTCGCCGCGAGCCTCCAGGCGATGGAAAGTACGCAGCAGTTCGCGCCAGCTCGGCAGCCAGTCCGCTTCACGCTCCAGCAAACGCCAGAACACCACGCCGTAACGGCGCAGCAAGGTCATGGCGATGTGCTCAAGGGTATCGGCAGGTGTCGGCGCGGGGCGCTGGTTTTGCACCACCGGCGCGACAGGCGTGCGTCGCAACAAGGCCCAGCGCCCGGCGTCGTCCATGCCACCAATAAATGCCCCGCGCCCGCGTCGACTGTTGCGAGGCTGGCGCTTGCTGGCCGGGGTGATCAGTGCGCGCAATCCGGCGAAGCTGTCAGCATTCACCAGCCCCGCGCCCACCAGTTCCTGCAAGGCGATTTCCAGTTCCGAACGCAGCAGATGGGCCTCATGGATCAGTTCATCGAAAAACAGCGCGCCGTGCTGGCTGAGGGCGGCGTGGACCTTTTGTGTTTTCGGCGACAGTTCGCTGACCGGCGTCTGTTCGGTCAAGCCGCTCCAGAGGCCGACCCGGTTGCGCGGCAGCAACACAATCGGCGTGCTGCGCAGCGCGGTGCTGGCGCCTTTGTTGTGCGCAGTCAGGCGCGTCCACACCAGTCTGCCGCTGCGGCACAACTCATCCAGCCAGGTCGCCGAGTAGTCCTTGATCCGCGCCGGCAGGATGTCGCTGTCCCAGGCTGAAGCGGCAGCAGGGTAGCCTTCCAATTGCGCGACGACGGCTGGCAGTACCGCGGCGCCCTGACCCTGGCTTGCGCTCGACACATGCTGCCAGTCGAACAGGAATCGCATGAAATCCTGCAACGCCACCGGTTCGATTTCCCGGCGCAGGCGCTTGACCGTATAGCGGTGAATCCGCGCCAGCAAATGCCGCTCGCACCATTCTTCCCGGGTGGCACCCGGGGTAAAGCGACCGCGCAGCACGTAGCCTTCGCGTTCCAGTTGCGCCAGGGCCTGGTTGACCTGCGCAGCGGGCAAGCCGAGTGGTTCGGCAATGCGATCGAGCGCCAGCGGCCCGAAGGCACTGAGCCGCGCGCGGATCAGTTCGAGGATGGCGTCGTCGGCTTCCCAGACCTCGTCGAAGTCCGGCAGCGCTTGCAGCGACGGCGTCAGTTCGGCCTGTGGATAAATCGCCCGCAGGCAGGTCAGACGCTCCAGCGCCAGCCACAGCGATTGCCCGGCATTGATCTGCAAACGGCTCGCGCGGCCGCTGTCGGCCAGGGTGTTGAGCCAGTCGAACCACTGCGGATTGGCGCCGGCCTCGGTATCGGTGATGCACGCCAGGCTCATCAAGGCCTCGTGCATTTCGTCGACCCCGCAAGGCACTGGCCAGGCTTCGTCGCGCACGGCGGCAATCGCCTCGGCGTCCAGGGCGCCGAGGTCGTCGGTGGATTGTGGGTCGCTCCAGCGCCGATTGAGCACTGCCTGGGTTCTACGTTCCTCCAGCGGTGCATCGTCGAGAAAGGTATAGGGCCGGGCGCTGAGAATCTCCGCCGCCAGCGGCGAGGGCGCCGGCAAGTCGCGGCTGATCAGGCGAATGTCGCCGCGTTCCATGCGCCGCAACAAGGCCAGCCAGCCTTCACTGTCCATGGCATCGTGCAGGCAGTCGTCGAGGGTTTGCTCTACCAGCGGATGGTCGGGAATCTCCCGTTCGCCGGCGAGGTTTTCCACGCAGGCGATCTGATCGGGAAACACGCTGGCGATCAGGTCTTCGCTTTTCATCCGCTGGATCTGCGGCGGGACTTTACGCCCGCCGCTGTAGCGCGGCAGCGCCAGGGCCACCCCGGCATTCCAGCGCCAGCGCACGCCGAACAGCGGCGCGTCGAGCACGGCTTGAATCAGGATGTGTTCGGCACTGTTGCTGTGCAAGTAGCGCCAGACGTCGTCCAGTTCAAAACTGTGGCTGGTGGACAGCGACAGCACGATGGCGTCTTCGCTGGCGGCGGCCTGCAATTCGAAATTGAAGGTGCGACAGAAACGCTTGCGCAGGGCCAGGCCCCAGGCGCGGTTGATGCGGCTGCCGAACGGCGTGTGAATGACCAGTTGCGTGCCGCCGGACTCGTCGAAAAAGCGCTCCATCAGCAGCGTGTCTTGGGATGGCAGGGCACCCAGCGTTTGTCGCGCACGGGCCAGGTAATCCACCAGTTGTTCGGCGCTGGCGATGTTCAAACCCAGGGTCTCGGTCAGCCAGTCGAGCGCTGGCTGCAAGTCACCTGGCGCAGCCCCCAGCAGGTCATCGAGTTGTGCCTGCAAGCGCGCCACCGCCGAGGACAATTCGGCACTGCGCCCCGGTGCTTCACCGAGCCAGAACGGAATGGTCGGCGGCTGGCCCTGGGCATGCTCGACCCGGACTTTGCCGGTTTCCACCCGCAGGATCCGATAGGACGTGTTGCCTAACTGGAAGATATCCCCGGCAATGCTTTCCACGGCGAAGTCTTCGTTGATGGTGCCGATGTTCAGCCCTTGAGGCTCCAGCAGCACGCTGTAGTCGGCGTTGTCCGGAATGGTCCCGCCACTGGTCACCGCCGTCAGTTTTGCGCCCCGGCGGCCGCGCAGGGTGCGGCTCACGGCGTCGCGGTGCAGGTAGGCGCTGCGCATACCCTGTCGCCCGTTGTAACCCTCGGCGAGCATGTTCAGCAGCGCCTGGTAGTGTTTGTCGTCGAGTCCGGCGTAGGGCGAGGCGCGGCGCAGCATCTCCAGTAGCGCTTGTTCCGGCCACTCCTGGCAACTGACCTCGGCGATGATCTGCTGCGCCAGCACGTCCAGCGGCGCTTGCGGGATCAGCAAGGTATCGAGTTCGCCCCGGCGCACGCAGTCGAGCAGCGCGGTGCATTCGATCAGGTCGTCCCGGGTGGTGGCGAACAAACGGCCCTTGGGCGTGCCGCCGACGTGGTGCCCGGAGCGGCCGACCCGTTGCAGAAACCCGGCAATCGAACGCGGCGAGGCGATCTGGCACACCAGGTCGACGTCGCCGATGTCGATCCCCAGTTCCAGCGACGCCGTGGCGATCAGCACTTGCAGGTCACCGCGCTTGAGTCGCTGCTCGGCATCCAGGCGAAATTCCTTGGCCAGGCTGCCGTGGTGGGCGGCCACGGCATCCTTGCCCAGGCGCTCGCTCAGGTGCCGGCTCAGGCGTTCGGCCAGACGTCGGGTGTTGACGAAGATCAGCGTGGTCCGGTGTTCCCGGGCGAGGGCGGCGAGGCGGTCGTAGACCAACTCCCAGACATCGTTGGCCATCACGGCCGATAGCGGCACGGGCGGTACTTCGATGTCCAGGTCGCGGGGGCGGGCGTGGCCGATGTCGACGATCTCGCACGGGCGGGCGCGACCGACAAGGAAGCGCGAGACCGCTTCGATGGGCTTTTGCGTGGCCGACAGCCCGATGCGCAGCAGTGGCTCCGGGCAGAGGGCTTGCAGGCGTTCAAGGCTCAGCGCCAGGTGGCTGCCGCGTTTGCTGGCAGCCATGGCGTGGATCTCGTCGACGATCACCGTTTGTGCGGTGCCGAGCATCTGCCGGCCAGAGTCGGAACCGAGCAGCACATACAGGGATTCCGGCGTGGTCACCAGTATGTGCGGCGCGGTCTTGCGCATTGCCGAACGATCTTTCTGCGGTGTATCGCCGGTGCGCACGGCGGTGCTGATCTGCAGTTCGGGCAGGCCCATCACGCGCAATTGCTCGGTAATGCCGGCCAGCGGGTTTTGCAGGTTGATCTGGATGTCGTTGGACAGGGCCTTGAGGGGCGAGACGTAGACCACCAGGGTTGCGTCGGGCAAGCCTTCGGGGCTTTCCAGGCCGCGGTGCACCAGGTCATCGATGACGGCGAGAAAGGCGGTGAGGGTCTTGCCGGAACCGGTGGGCGCGGCGACCAGGGTTGAGCGACGCTGGCGGATCAACGGCCACGCCCGGGCCTGGGCGGCGGTGACCGCCGGGAACGTGTGGCTGAACCAGGCGCTGACGGCAGGGTGGAAGCCGCTCAGGGCACTGTCTGCGGGAATGGGCAGGTTCATGCAGCAAGTTATGCGGGTGGGTGGGCCAAGATGCAAGTACCGCTTGGGGATCTCTGTTGACTGACAGGACCCCATCGCGAGCAAGCTCGCTCCCACAGGGGGGGCGGTTTACACAAATCCATTGTGGGAGCTAGCTTGCTCGCGATGAGGCCAGTGACAGCACCACAAATCCCCCGGATCTACACTTTACGGGTGACGGTTGCGCACTAAACCCGCAAAATGCAACGATTCCGGCAATTATCAACGACATCGCCTGGGCGCGATGTCGATAAAGCCATCGTTTCAATCAGACTGGGCCTGCTGACTCTATGCGAATGCGCCTTATGTTACTGGGCGGCGGAAATGCCCTTGGGCAGGCGCTGATTCGCCTCGGTGCGGAGGAAGACATCGGTTTCCTCGCCCCCCGCCCGCCCGAAGACGGCTGGGATGCCGCGAGCCTGACACAACTGCTCGACGACACCCGTCCCGATGCATTGATCAACCTTGCCTACTACTTCGACTGGTTTCAGGCCGAGGCGGTGAGCGAATCGCGCCTGGCCGGCCAGGAGCGCGCGATCGAGCGTCTGGCGGAACTGTGCCAGCACCACAACATCGTCCTGCTGCAACCCTCCAGTTATCGCGTGTTCGACGGCTCCCGCGCCACCGCCTACAGCGAAAAAGACGAACCGGTGCCCCTGGGCCTGCGGGGTCAGGCGTTGTGGCGGATCGAGCAAAGCGTGCGCGCCACCTGCCCGCAACACGTGCTGCTGCGTTTCGGCTGGCTGCTGGACGACAGCCCGGACGGTGCCCTTGGCCGCTTCCTCGCCCGTGCAGAACAACCCGAAGAGTTGCTGATGGCCGACGACCGACGGGGCAATCCGACGCCGGTCGACGATGCCGCCCGCGTGATCATTTCAGTGCTCAAGCAACTCGATTGCGCCGCGCCGCTGTGGGGCACCTACCACTACGCCGGGCATGAGGCGACTACGCCGCTGGCGCTGGGGCAGGCGATTCTGACCGAAGCCCGCAGCCTGCATCCGCTGGCCATCGAAGCCCCGACCGCCCAGGCCCACGCCGCGCGTCCGGATGCCGCCGAAGAACCGCAACACGCGGTACTGGCCTGCAAAAAAATTCTGCACACCTTCGGAATCAAACCACGCGCCTGGCGTGCAGCGCTTCCCGGTCTACTGGACAGGTTCTATCGCCATGGCTGACAGCCCCGTTTTGATCACCGGTGGTGCCGGTTTCATTGGTTCACACCTGACTGACGCCCTGCTTGCCAAGGGCCATGCGGTGCGGATTCTCGATGACCTGTCCACCGGCAAGCACAGCAATCTGCCGCTGGACAATCCCAAGGTCGAACTGATCGTCGGCGACGTGGCCGATGCGGCTTTGGTTGCCCAGGCGATGGCTGGATGCAGCGCCGTGGCGCACCTGGCCGCCGTGGCTTCGGTGCAGGCCTCGGTGGACGATCCAGTGCGCACACACCAGAGCAACTTCATCGGCACGCTGAACGTCTGCGAAGCCATGCGCCAGACCGGGGTCAAACGCGTGCTGTTTGCCTCCAGTGCGGCGGTATATGGCAACAATGGCGAAGGTGAATCGATCGACGAAGACACGCCCAAGGCGCCGTTGACGCCTTATGCGGTGGACAAGCTGGCCAGCGAGCAATACTTCGACTTCTACCATCGCCAGCATGGGCTGGAACCGGTGATTTTCCGCTTCTTCAACATCTACGGCCCACGCCAGGATCCGTCCTCGCCGTACTCCGGGGTGATCAGCATTTTCAGCGAGCGCGCCCTGAAGGGCTTGCCGATCACGGTGTTCGGCGATGGCGAGCAGACCCGGGATTTTGTCTACGTCGAAGACCTGGTCGACTTGCTGGTGCAGGCCATCGAAATGCCCCGGGTCGAAGTCGGTGCGGTCAACGTTGGCTGGAACCAGGCGACGACCCTCAAGCAAATGCTCGAAGCGCTCGAAGCCGTGGTTGGCAAGTTGCCACCGGTGAGCTACGGCCCGGCGCGCTCCGGCGACATTCGTCATTCCCGGGCGAACAACCGGCGCCTGTTGGAACGCTTCAGTACCACAGAGCAGACACCGATGCGCGTGGGGCTGGCGCGGTTGCTGGGGCGATAGATCGCTTCCCTGCGGAAATGAAAAAGGCGCCTTTTTACAGGCGCCTTTTTCACGGCCGGAATTTACTTACAGCTTGTGTAATTCCTGTGGCGAGGGGGCTCGTCTGATCGCCGCATCGCCCCGTTCGACTGCGCAGCAGTCGCCGTCATTTTTAAGTCTGCTCACCACCAAGCCTCATTCACCACCACGTGAACGTTCTTTAGAACTTGTAACCCAGACCCACCATGTAGATGAACGGGTCTACATCGACGTCCACCCGTGCCCGGGTGCCTGGTGCGATCGAGTTGTTCTCGACGGTGGCGCGGGTATCGATGTCGATGTAGCGCACCTGGGCGTTGATCATGATGTTATCGGTCAGCATGTAGTCAGCACCGACCTGCCACGCCAGACCCCAGGAGTTTTCCGCCTTGAAGTTGCTGAAACCGGCGGACTGGGCCTGGCTGCCAACGTGTTCGTCGTAGATATAGGTGTAGTTGATGCCGCCGCCGACGTACGGCTGGAAGGCCGACTTCGGGTCCAGCGGGTAGTACACCAGGCTCAAGGTCGGTGGCAGGTGCTTGAGGGTGCCGAGTTTGCCGTTGGCCGCGCTTAGGGCCGTGCCCTTGAGTTTCACGTCATGCTCGAACGGTGTGGCCGCCAGCAGCTCGATACCCAGGTGGTTGGTGAGCATGTAGGCGAAGTTCAAGCCCAGTTGCGTGTCGCTGCTCATGGTCGCCTTGCCGCCCAGGTCGGCGCCCGCCAGCGGGCCTTGATCGACCTTGACGCTGGAGCTGTCGGCTTCCGGGTTGACGGTGATGGCGCCGGCACGAAGGAGGATGTCACCGGCTTCGAAGGCATTGGCGAGCGGGGCTGCGAGCGCAAGGGCAACCAGCGAAGCGCTGAGCATGGACTTGTTCATGGGGGCTCCAGAGGACGTTAAAAATTTTGATGTCCAATGGTAAGCCGGCTAACTATTCGGTCTTTTGATGCAGCTCAATGAAAGTGGCAAGGACTGGAATTTGTGATGTTTCTGATGGCCTCATCGCGAGCAAGCTCGCTCCCACAGGAGGCATGTGATCCCCTGTGGGAGCGAGCTTGCTCGCGATGGCGGACTGACAGTCGACACAAAACGACCTGATTCACTCCGGCAGTTCATACAGATAAATCTTGTCCGCCTCCATCTGATACCCGGCATCCGCCAACTCGCTGGTGGACGCCTTGACCTGCAACGCGCCTTCGATCCAGTAAGGCTGATACAACTCGTCCAGCTTCACGCCGACTTCGCTCTTGACGTGCACGATCTGGTTCGACGGCGGTGGCGGCACATGGATGCAGGCGCCGAAATACGGCACCAGCAGAAACTCCGTGGTACGGCCTTCCTCGCTCACTTCCAGCGGCACGATGTAACCCGGCAGGCGAATGTTCTGGCCGTCGAGGGTCTTGACCACCGGTGCGTTGGGCATGTCCTGCTTGGCTGCTGGCGCCGACTCTGCAGAGAGCGTGCTGCTCATCTGCGACAGATCATGCAACGGCGTCATGTTCGGCACTTCTTTCGGCGCGTCGGGCGGGATCATCTCCGACCAGGTCAGGTCTTTTGGCTGGGCCGCCCACAGGGGCAGGGCGACCAGCATCAACAGCGCAAGTACAGCGCGGGGCATTTTCAACGTCCTCATAAACGGATCGACAAGCCATCGGCCAAGGATTGGCGATAGGCGCGCCAGGCCGGCACGCTGCCCATCAGCAACGCGGCGATCAGGATGCCACCGAGCAGCGTCCATTCATACTCGCTCGGCCAGGACAGCGGCAGGAACAGGCCGTAGTTGGCTTGCACATAACCTTGGGCCGCCGCGATGCACACATACAGCAACGCCACGCCGGCGATCACGCCCGATAGCGCCAGGGCAAAGGCTTCGAGTACCAACAGCGTCGCGATGTGCCAGGGGCGTGCGCCCACCGAGCGCAGGATCGCCATTTCCCGACGGCGCTCGTTGAGGCTGGTGAGAATCGCTGTGAGCATGCCGATCAGCCCGGTCAGCACCACAAACAGCGAGACCACGAACAAGGCTTTTTCCGCGGTGCCCATCAGACTCCACAGCTCTTGCAACGCTACGCCTGGCAGGATCGCCAGCATCGGCTCGCCACGGAATTCGTTGATTTCCCGTTGCAGGGCAAAGGTTGAAATCTTGTTGTTGAGGCCGAGCATGAACGCGGTGATCGCTTGCGGCGTGAGGTCCATGTTGCGCGCCTGATCAGCCGTGATGCGGCCCTCGCCCCGGGCCGGCACGCCGTTATGCCAGTCGATGTGAATCGCTTCCATGCCACCGAGGCTGATGTGCAGCGTGCGGTCCACCGGTGTGCCGGTACGCTTGAGAATGCCGACCACAGTGAACGGTTTGTCGTCGTGCTTGACCAGGCTGATCGCCGCCACGCCGTGGGCCAGCACCAGTTTGTCACCGAGTTTGTAGTGCAGTGCATCGGCCACTTCGGCACCGAGCACCACTTCGAACGGGTCAGTGGCAAAGGCGCGGCCATCGCTCAGTTGCAGGTGTTGCTGGCGCCCGTACTGGTAATGCTCGAAGTAGGCTTCGGTGGTGCCCATCACCCGGTAGCCGCGATGGGAGTCGCCGAGGGACATCGGGATCGCCCACTTCACTTTCGGGTTGCTGGCGAAGTGTTCGAAGCTGTCCCAGCGGATGTTGTTGGTGGCGTTGCCGATGCGGAACACCGAGTACAGCAACAGGTTCACCGAGCCCGAGCGGGCGCCGACGATCAGGTCGGTGCCGCTTATTGTGCTGGCGAAACTGGCCTTGGCTTCGGTGCGCACGCGCTCCACTGCCAGCAACAGGCACACCGACAGGGCGATGGCGAACGCCGTGAGGATCGCGGTGAAACGACGGTTAGCCAGGCTGGCCATGGCTAGACGAAACAGATACATCTCAGACCTCGGACGGGGTAGCGGCGCGATTGAGTTCGGCCAGCGAGAGGTTGTGGTCGAACAGCGGCGCCAGGCTTTGGTCGTGGCTGACGAACAACAGGCTCGAGCCGGCCTCGCGGCACTCGGCGAACAGCAGGCGAATGAAGTTCTCGCGGGCGTCGTAATCGAGGGCTGAGGTCGGTTCGTCGGCGATCACCAGTTCCGGTTGACCGATCAGTGCGCGGGCGGCGGCGACCCGTTGCTGCTGGCCGATGGACAACGAATCGGCGCGGCGACCGAGGATGTTTTCATCCTTCAACCCCAGATGGGCGAGCAGTGTGGCGGCGGCTTTGTCGACGCTGCCGTGACGTTGTTTCGCTCGTTCGGCGCGCAGTTTCGAGAAGTGGCAGGGCAGTTCGACGTTTTCACGCACCGACAGAAACGGCAGCAGGTTGAACTGCTGAAAGATGTAGCCGGTGTGATCGACACGGAAGTGGTCGCGGGCGCCGGCCGAGAGTTGCGTCAGCTCCTGGCCGAGCAGGCGGATGCTGCCGCGATCAGGCTTTTGCACGCCGCCGAGCAGACCGAGCAGGGTGGTCTTGCCGCTGCCGCTGGGGCCTTTGAGGAACAGGGTTTCGCCGCGCTCCAGGCGAAACGCCGGGATGTCCAGCAGCGGCGGGTGACCGGGCCAGCTGAAGCCCAGGTCGGACAGTTCGATGAGTGCTTGGGTCATGTGAAACCGGTCTGGTTGGTGGTGAACCCTTGTAGGAGCGAGCCTGCTCGCGAAAAACCTGAGAGCACCGAGGTGAATCAGGTTGCCCGCGTTATCGTTGGCGTCCATCGCGAGCAAGCTCGCTCCTACAGTGGGTCAGAATTTCAGCGCAGCAGCTTTGGCCGTCACTTCAACCCCTTGCTGCCCGCTCGGGCCGATCAGTTGTACCTGAATTTTTTGGGTGGCCGGGAAGCGGGTGAAAATATTCGCCAGGTCCAGTGACTTCAGTGCCGCTGGCGTGGCGCAAGTGAACTGATAGTGAGCGTGGATTTCGCTGTGATCATGGTGATGTTCGTGGCCGTCTTCGTCCTTGGCGTCTTCATCGTGATCATCGTCGGCATCGGGCTTGTCGCCGAACAGCGGGCTTTCCAGTTCCTGGTTCTCCACCACGCAACCGGCGGCTTTCGGCAGGTTGAAAAGGGCCAGTGGTTGTTCGAGTTGCGCGCGGGCGGCGGCGACTTTGGCTTTGTCTGCGTCGCTAGTGGCGACGTGCTCGAAACCCACCAGGTTCATCGCCGGGCTTTCCAGTTCCAGCTCCAGGGTCTTGCCGTCCAGCGCCGCATTCAGGCGTCCAACGCCATGTTCGTGGGCACCCAGGCTGCCATGCTCGTGATCGTGTTCGTCGGCGGCATGGGCGACAGCCAGCGGCAACATGGCAAACGGCAGGGCGAGAAGCAGACGACGCATGACGAGTCTCCGAAAAGTAAAATGAAGAAAATGTTATGTAATCTTATAACGTGATTGCGGAGAGTTTGACTGTCTGCTTGGCGTTGCACAAGTCCCATGGGAGCATGCCGGGAATAAATGTGCGGGAGCAGACCTATGTTGCGAATTCGCGGAAGCATCGGCGACTGGCCGGTGGATTTGACCCTGGAGATGGACGACGCGGACTGGGCGCGACTAGGGGCGCAGTTGCAGGTGGAAAAACCCCCGGTCAGCGTGCCAGCGGCGAAACCGTTGAACCAGGATGATGCGCTGTGGCAGATCGCCCGGGAATTGCTGCGCAAGGCGGGGCAGCTCAGTGGCCCGGACCTGCTCGATCAACTCGAAGGCCTGACCGGCAGTGCAGCGGCGGGCAAACGGCTGCTGGTGCGCCTGCGCCACAGTTCGGACGTGAAGGTGGAAAGCGGCGGGGATACACCGCTGTATCGCTGGTTGGTGTAGGAGCGAGCTTGCTCGCGATGGGCATCAACGATAACGCGGGAAACCTGATTCACCTCGGTGCTCTCAGGTTTTTCGCGAGCAAGCTCGCTCCTACAGGGTCGGCTTAGTACAGCGCAGCAAACAACTTGCGGCGGTACGTGCTGACCAACGGATGATCGTTGCCCAGCAATTCGAACACCTGCAACAAGGTCTTGTGCGGCAAGCCTTCGCTGTAGCTGCGGTTGCGGGTGAACAACTTCAGCAATGCATCCAGCGCGGCGTCGTACTGCTGACGGGCCAGTTGCTGGATCGCCAGTTGATAGACCGCCTCATCGTCCAGCGGGTCTTTCGCCAGTCGGGCCTTCAGGTCGGCGGCATCCGGCAAGTCCCTGGCCAGACCGAGAAACTTGATCTGTGCCTTGGCGCCGGCCAGCGCGGCCTTGTGCTCATCGCTCTTGACCGCATCCAGCACGGTTTGCGCTTCGCCCAGTTCACCGCGCTCGGTCAGGCAGCGGGCGTACAGGATCAGTGCCTTGGCGTTGGTGTTGTCTTCACCCAGGATCACTTTGAGCTGCGCTTCGGCATCGGCGAAACGGCTGTCGTCGAACAGCGCCTGGGCCTGTTCGAACGGATCGGCGGCGGCCGGTGGCGGCATCTGCACATGGGGTTCGAGCAGGGCACGCACGGCCGACTCCGGCTGCGCACCGGCAAAGCCATCGACAGGCTGACCGTCCTTGAACAGCACCACGGTCGGCAGGCTGCGGATGCCGAAGCGGGCGACGATGTCTTGCTCGATGTCACAGTTGACCTTGGCCAGCAGCAACTCACCCTGATAGCTCTCGGCAATGCTCTGCAGCATCGGCATCAGCACTTTGCAGGGCGCGCACCATTCGGCCCAGAAATCCACCAGCACTGGTTTGTGGAAGGAGTTCTCGATCACCGACTGGTCGAAATCGGCAGTCGTGGCGTCGAAGATGTACGGCGTTTCCTGACTCATGGGCAATCTCGTAAAAGCGTGAATGGGGCAACTATACGGCTTGGTGGGGGCGCGCCGGAAGCGGGGTGGCCGTTAGAGATGTTTCGTCTGACAGGACGTCATCGCGAGCAAGCTCGCTCCCACAGGGGATTTGTGGACGACACGGGTCCAGTGCAGGAGCGAGCCTGCTCGCGATGCTTTTAGCTAGCGCTGCGCGTGGTACAGGCTCACATGCCGAAACTCGTGGGGCTCGGCCAGATCCGGCAGGGTCATGGCTTCGAGCATTTCGATGCGCCGGTACAACGGATGACGGAAATCCCTGACGCGGGAGTCCGCCACCAGCGCCTCTCGGCCGCGGCTGAGGAACTGGTCGAGTAGCGGCAGGTTGGCCCGGTCGTACAGCACATCCGCCACCAGGATCAGATCGAAGCGATCGGCCTCGGCGAAAAAGTCCGTCGAGTAATTGAGCTGTACGTTATTGAGCTCGGCATTGGCCCGACACGCGGCAATCGCCAGCGGGTCGAGGTCGCAGGCCAGTACTTCGAGCGCCCCGGCCTTCGCCGCCGCAATCCCCGCCACCCCGGAGCCGGCACCGAAATCCAGTACCCGCTTGCCTTCGACCCAATGGGGGTTTTCGGCCAGATAGCGGGCCACGGCCAGGCCGCTGGCCCAGCAGAAACTCCAGTACGGCGGCTCATGCAGGATGCGCCGGGTCTCTTCCGGGCTGAAGGCGCGGTCCATGTTGTCGCCGTCGATCAGCCACAACTTCAGGTCGGTCCCTGGTAACTCACAGGCGACCAATTGCGCATCACCGAGCAGTTCACCCAACGCCTTTTGCAGGTCGAACGGTGCACTCATGGGGCTTTGACGAATTGCAGTTGGCCCAAGGCCTGGGTGGTCGGCTGGGTAATCAGTTGCGACGGCAGGTGCAGGATCAACTGCCCGGACTGACTGGCGCGGCCTCGCAGTTCAACGCGGGCCCCGGCCGGGAAGGATTCCGGATTGAAGCGCAGGTGAAACGGCAGAACCTGGTTGTTGCCGATCAGGCTGGAGCTGGCGAGCAATTGTTGCGGGCGGTCCTTATCGTCGATCACCAGCAATGCCAGTTCGACTTCAGCGCCAGCTGGAACGCCTTGCAAGGTGCCGCTCAGTTCACGCTGATGGGCGGGCAGAGGGCCGAGTGCGGCGGCCTCCCGGGCTTTCTTCTGCGCTTGCTGCGGCACCGGGCCAGGCGTTGGCGGCTGGGGCTTGGGTGCATCGCTGCTGCAGGCCACCAGCAGGCTGAAAACACTGAGCAAAATGAGCGGACGTAACGACATTGGTGGCTCCATAACGCTGAATTCCATGGATCAAGTGATCATCCCGTCTGTATACCGCAAACCCTATGGCTTGTCTTGCCACGGGGATGCGCTACCATGGCCCTCCCTTTTTTTGTTGCCTGCCACCATGCACTGTCCCTTCTGCGGTGCCAACGACACCAAGGTCATCGACTCGCGTCTGGTCGCCGAGGGCGAACAGGTGCGCCGCCGGCGTGAATGCCTGGCCTGCGGCGAGCGTTTCACGACGTTCGAGACGGCTGAACTGGTGTTGCCGCGCCTGATCAAAACCGACGGCAGTCGCCAGCCGTTCGACGAAGAAAAACTCCGCGCCGGCATGCAGCGCGCGCTGGAAAAGCGCCCGGTGAGTGTCGAGCGCCTCGAGTCGTCGCTGGTGCACATCAAACACAAACTGCGCGCCACCGGCGAACGCGAGGTCAAATCCCTCGTGGTCGGCGAACTGGTGATGGCCGAGCTGCAGAAGCTCGACGAAGTCGCCTACATCCGCTTCGCCTCGGTGTATCGCCGCTTCCAGGACCTCAACGAGTTCCGCGAAGAGATCGATCGCCTGGCCCGTGAACCGGTGAAAGAATGACCACTTGCGCCGAACAAGCCATCCTCGACGCCCATTTCATGGCCCGTGCCCTGGAACTGGCGCGCAAGGGGCATTACACGACGCACCCCAATCCGCGGGTCGGTTGCGTGATCGTGCAGGGCGGGCAGATTGTCGGCGAAGGCTGGCACGAGCGCGCCGGCGAGCCCCACGCTGAAGTCCACGCCCTGCGCGCGGCTGGTGAGCAGGCTCGTGGCGCCACCGCTTACGTGACGCTTGAACCTTGCAGCCATCACGGCCGTACGCCGCCCTGTGCCGATGCACTGGTCAATGCCGGTGTGGCCCGCGTGGTCGCGGCGATGCAGGACCCGAACCCGGAAGTCGCCGGTCGCGGTCTGCAACGCCTGACACAGGCCGGTATCGCCACCGAAAGCGGCGTGCTGGAAGGCGAGGCGCGCAAGCTTAATCAAGGCTTTCTGAAACGCATGGAACACGGCTTGCCGTTCGTGCGGGTCAAGTTGGCCATGAGCCTCGACGGGCGAACCGCCATGGAAAGCGGCGAAAGCCAGTGGATCACCGGCCCGGCGGCGCGCTCGGCAGTGCAGCGTCTGCGCGCGCAAGCCAGTGTGGTACTGACCGGTGCCGATACGGTGCTGGCGGACCACGCACGGTTGACCGTGCGCGCCGATGAGTTGGGGCTGGATGCAGAGCAAGCAGCCTTGGTCATGAGCCGTCCGCCGCTGCGGGTGTTGGTCGACGGCCGCCTGCGGGTGCCGCTGGATGCACCGTTCTTCAAGGCAGGCCCGGCGCTGGTCGCCACCTGCGTGGCGGTTGAAGAGCAATATGCCAACGGTCCGGAGTGCCTGATCGTGCCGGGCTACGACGGTCAGGTCGATCTGCGTCAACTATTGGTTGAACTCGCAACCCGTGGCGTCAACGAAGTGCTGGTCGAGGCCGGCCCGCGCCTGGCAGGTGCCTTTGCCCAACTCGGTCTGGTGGACGAGTTCCAGATTTTCATTGCCGGCAAGTTCCTGGGTTCCTCGGCGCGGCCGCTGCTGGACTGGCCGCTCGTGCAAATGAAGGATGCGCCCCAGCTCAAAATCATCGAAATTCGTGCCGTTGGCGATGACTGGCGAGTCATTGCGATTCCTTCGCCAGCCGCGAGCGTATAATTTCTGGCCATCGCTACAGCGCTGGCTTTGTTCTCGAGGAGAACCTCATGTTTACCGGCATCATCGAATCCATCGGCAGTATTCGTGCATTGACCCCAAAGGGCGGTGATGTGCGGGTTCACGTCGAAACCGGCAAGCTCGACCTGAGCGATGTCAAACTGGGCGACAGCATCGCGGTCAACGGCGTGTGCCTGACTGCCGTTGAATTGCCGGGCAATGGCTTTGCGGCGGACGTCAGTCGCGAAACCCTCGACTGCACCGCCATGAACGACCTGAAAAGCGGCAGCCCGGTCAATCTGGAAAAAGCCCTGACCCCGACCACTCGCCTCGGCGGGCATCTGGTCAGCGGTCACGTCGACGGCGTGGGCGAAGTGGTTGCCCGTACCGAAAATGCGCGCGCCGTGGAATTCCGCATCCGCGCGCCAAAGGACCTGGCGAAGTACATCGCCCATAAAGGCTCGATCACCGTCGACGGCACCAGCCTCACCGTGAACGCAGTCGATGGCGCCGAGTTCCTGCTGACCATCATTCCCCACACCCTGAGCGAAACCATCATGGCGTCGTACCAGCCAGGCCGCCGGGTGAACCTGGAAGTGGACTTGCTGGCCCGTTACCTGGAGCGTCTGCTGCTGGGCGACAAGGCTGCAGAGCCGACTGCTGGCAGCACCATTACCGAAAGCTTTCTGGCCGCCAACGGCTACCTCAAATCCTGACCCAAGGGGGTGCCTTGTGGCGCTCAATAGCATCGAAGAACTGGTTGAAGACATCCGCCAAGGCAAGATGGTCATCCTCATGGATGACGAAGACCGCGAGAACGAAGGCGACCTGATCATGGCCGCCGAGTGCTGCAAGCCCGAGCACATCAACTTCATGGCCAAGCACGCCCGTGGCCTGATCTGCATGCCGATGAGCCGCGAGCGCTGCGAACTGCTCAAGCTGCCGTTGATGGCGCCGCGCAACGGGTCCGGTTTCGGCACCAAGTTCACCGTATCGATCGAAGCGGCCACCGGCGTGACCACCGGCATCTCCGCCGCAGACCGTGCGCGCACCGTGCAGGCCGCCGCCGCCCGTGATGCCAAGGCTGAAGACATCGTCAGCCCGGGCCACATCTTCCCGCTGATGGCTCAGGCCGGCGGCACCCTGGCCCGTGCCGGCCACACCGAAGCGGCGTGCGACCTGGCGCGCATGGCCGGTTACGAGCCTAGCGGGGTGATCTGCGAAGTGATGAACGACGACGGCACCATGTCCCGTCGCGCCGAGCTGGAAGCCTTTGCCGCCGAACACGACATCAAGATCGGCACCATCGCCGACCTGATTCACTACCGGATGATCCACGAACGTACCGTTCAGCGGATTGCCGAGCAGCCACTGGACAGCGAACTGGGCCAATTCAACCTGGTGACCTATCGTGATTCCGTGGAAGGCGACGTGCACATGGCACTGACCCTGGGCAACGTGTGTGCCGAAGAGCCGACCTTGGTACGCGTGCACAACATGGACCCGCTGCGTGACCTGCTGATGGTCAAGCAACCGGGCCGCTGGAGCCTGCGCGCCGCCATGTCCGCGGTTGCCGAGGCTGGTAGCGGCGTGGTGCTGTTGCTCGGTCACCCGCTCGATGGCGACGTGTTGCTGGCGCATATCCGCGAAACCGCCGATCACGCCGCAGTGAAAAAACCGACCACCTACAGCACTGTTGGTGCCGGTTCGCAGATCCTGCGCGACCTTGGCGTACGCAAAATGCGCCTGATGTCGGCACCGATGAAATTTAATGCGATATCCGGTTTCGATCTGGAAGTTGTAGAATACGTGCCCTCCGAATAATGACCGGTTGTTCCCGGCCTTGAATTCGCGGCAAATAAATCACTGAGGGGCGCGTAGAAGACGCGTCCCGGCTCTTTAAGAGATCTAACGAATGACCCTGAAGACCATCGAAGGTACCTTCATCGCCCCTAAAGGCCGCTACGCTCTGGTAGTGGGCCGTTTCAACAGCTTCGTCGTTGAAAGCCTGGTCAGCGGTGCAGTTGATGCCCTGGTTCGCCACGGCGTGAGCGAAAGCGACATCACCATCATCCGCGCACCTGGCGCCTTCGAAATTCCGCTGGTTGCGCAGAAAGTCGCCCAGAAAGGCGAATTCGCGGCAATCATCGCCCTGGGCGCGGTCATTCGTGGCGGCACTCCGCACTTCGAATACGTGGCTGGCGAGTGCACCAAGGGCCTGGCCCAGGTGTCCATGGAGTTCGGCGTTCCGGTCGCTTTCGGCGTCCTGACCGTTGATTCCATCGAGCAAGCCATCGAACGTTCCGGCACCAAGGCCGGCAACAAAGGTGCTGAAGCTGCCCTGTCCGCTCTGGAAATGGTCAGCCTGCTGGCGCAGTTGGAGGCCAAGTGATTAGCGACGAAAGCGATCGTTTCAACCCGCGCGATCCAAAGCCTGCGGATGCCGGCAAGCCATCGAAAAGCGCCAAGCGCCGCGAAGCCCGTCAGCTCGCGACCCAGGCCCTGTACCAATGGCACATGGCCAAGCAGTCGCTGAACGAGATCGAAGCGCAGTTCCGGGTCGATAACGATTTCAGCGATGTCGACGGCGCGTACTTCCGCGAAATCCTGCACGGGGTTCCGCAGTTCAAGACCGAAATCGACACCGCGCTCACGCCATGCCTGGACTTGACCATCGAAGAGCTGGACCCGGTTGAACTGGCCGTTCTGCGCCTGTCGACCTGGGAACTGCTCAAGCGCGTCGACGTGCCGTACCGCGTTGTGATCAACGAGGGTATCGAACTGGCCAAGGTCTTCGGTTCCACCGACGGCCACAAGTTCGTCAACGGTGTGCTCGACAAGTTGGCCCCGCGTCTGCGTGAAGCTGAAGTGAAGGCGTTCAAGCGCTGATTGGCGTTTGGACAGTGTCCTGTCTCGCCGATACGTTCGTTTTTTAGCGAGTGGCTGGTGTTGCCAGACAAGGCGCCGCGACGAGTCATAGCGTGCTATGGCGAGGAGCGGCAACGCAGTATGGCGACACCAGACGCCGCTAAAAAATGAACAGTATTGGTGAGACAGGATACCTGATGGGCGAGTTTGAGCTGATCCGCAATTTCTTCGCCGCCGCGCCTTGTGCGCAGGGCGGCGAAGGCGTTGCCCTCGGGATTGGCGATGACTGCGCCTTGCTGGCTGTTCCCTCCGGGGAGCAGATGGCGATTTCTACCGATACGTTGGTGGCCGGCGTGCATTTCGCCGATCCCTGCGATCCGTTTCTGCTCGGTCAGCGCTCGCTGGCCGTGGCCGTCAGCGACCTGGCCGCCATGGGCGCCACCCCGATTGCCTTTACCCTTGCCCTGACCTTGCCGACGGTGACCGCCGATTGGCTGCAAGCCTATGCCCGTGGTTTGAACCAGATGGCGCAAAGCTGCGGCGTGGCGCTGGTGGGCGGTGACACGACCCGCGGGCCGCTGAGCCTGACCATGACCGTGTTCGGGCGCGTGCCGGCCGGTCAGGCGCTGACCCGCAGCGGTGCGCAACCGGGCGACCTGCTGTGTGTCGGCGGCAACCTGGGCAATGCCGCCGGTGCCTTGCCCTTGGTGCTCGGCCAGCGCACGGCCGAAGCGCGCATTGCCGAGCCGTTGCTGGCGCATTACTGGTCGCCGCAACCGCAGCTCGGTTTGGGTCAGGCGCTACGGGGCAAGGCCACTTCGGCGATGGATATCTCCGACGGCCTGCTTGCTGATTGCGGGCATATCGCGCTGGCGTCGAAGGTCGGTATCGAAGTCGAGCGGGATCGTTTGCCACTGTCGCAGAGCCTGGTCGACTTTCTTGGCCAATCGGACGCACAGGTTGCGGCCCTGAGCGGCGGCGACGACTACGTCCTGGCCTTCACCTTACCGTCCGTCGAGTTGCCGCTATTGCTGGCCGATGGCTGGCCGATCCATGTGATTGGTCAAGTGGTGACGGGGCAGGGCGTGAAGCTGCTGGACGCCGATGGCAAAGACATCACCCCGCAAACCCGGGGTTATCAACATTTTCGGGAGTCACCGTGACAGATCATCCCAAACAGGTCCCGGCGGAATTCGTACCGCCGTCGGTCTGGCGTAATCCATGGCATTTCCTGGCGTTCGGCTTTGGCTCGGGCACCTTGCCAAAGGCGCCCGGCACTTGGGGGTCGTTGGTTGCGCTGCCCTTTATTCCGTTGTGGCAGATGCTGCCCGACTGGGGTTACTGGCTGATGCTGGGCATCACCATGCTGTTCGGCTTCTGGCTGTGCGGCAAAGTGGCCGACGATTTGCGGGTACACGATCATGAAGGCATCGTCTGGGACGAAATGGTCGGGATGTGGATCACCCTGTGGCTGGTGCCGGAGGGCTGGCAGTGGTTGCTGGCGGGTTTCCTGATGTTCCGCTTCTTCGACATTCTCAAGCCATGGCCGATTCGCTGGATTGACCGGCACGTACATGGCGGCGTCGGCATCATGCTCGATGATGTCCTGGCCGGGGTGTTCGCCTGGTTGGCGATGCAGGGATTGGTGTGGTTTTTCGCCTGACCGGGGATTTCCAGGCGTTGATCATGAGAGCTGTTTATCGGGGGAAGCGGGGGATGACTGTACGCGGATTGATGGTGATGGCGTTCGCGATGTTTTGCTCTTGTGTTCAGGCGGGAGGAGGGGGGGCTACGCCGCCGTCGGTGATTCATCTGGCCAGCGAAGAGTGGGAAGGCTACACCGCCGCTGACGGTCATGGACTGGGTTGGGACGTGCTACGGCAAGTGTTCGAGCCGGCGGGCGTCAAGGTCGACATCCGCACCGAGCCCTACGTACGTTCGCTGGGCCTGGCCGAACGTGGCGAGGTCGATGCCTGCGTCGGCTCCTATCGTGACGATTCTGAGGGTGTGCTCTATCCCCATTGGAACTTCGACACCGATCACATCTATGCCCTGGGCCTGGTCAGCAGTCCGGTACCCACCCCGCAAACCCTGGGCAATTATCGACTGGCTTGGGTTCGCGGCTACGACTACCAGGATTACTTGCCCAATGTGCGCCACTTCGACGAAGTGCAGCGGCGTACCGGCATCGAGTCGATGCTGATCCACAATCGTGCCGACTTTTACATCGATGCCCTGACCGAAGTCGATGACGTCATCAAGCGCGCCAAGGATCCGTCCCAACTGCGGCGCACCCATATCGCCGAGTTGCCGCTGTACCTGTGTTTTGCCAAGACCCCGAAGGCACGCACGTTAATGGCCCTGTTCGACCAGCGCATGGAGCAACTGGTGAAAAGCGGCGAGTTGAAACCGATTTTTGAACGCTGGAAACAGCCTTATCCGTTTGAAGATAATTGACCCCGATTCAAGGACTGATACTGAACCTTGTGGGAGTGTCTTCAGGGCGTATATCAAACATTTTGATAGTTATCGCCGATAATTCAGCCTAAGCGTCCTCCGGAACCTGCTGTTACAATGCCGGCTCTGCGAATCTTCAGACTTTTAGATCAGGAGCACACCGGTGCCTGTCGTTTTTGTCGCCGCTTCCAAGCTGCCAACGCCTTTTGCGCAATTCACCATGCATGGCTTTCTCGATGAAGCCACCGGCCGCGAGCACGTTGTGCTGAGCCTGGGTGAATTCGACGATGGTGCCCCGGTACTCGGCCGGTTGCACTCCGAATGCCTGACGGGCGATGCCCTGTTCAGCCAGCGTTGCGACTGCGGCTCGCAACTGGAGGCCGCCTTGCAAGCCATCGCCCGCGAAGGTCGTGGCGTATTGCTCTACCTACGACAGGAAGGCCGGGGCATTGGTCTGCTGAACAAGATCCGCGCCTATGAGCTGCAGGACGGTGGCGCCGACACCGTTGAAGCCAACGAACGCCTGGGCTTTGCCGCCGACCAGCGTGACTACGCCATGTGCCTGCCGATGCTGGAGCACCTGGGCGTGAAGTCACTGCGCCTGATGACCAACAACCCGCGCAAGGTCAAAGCCTTGACCGACATGGGTATCGTGGTCGCCGAGCGCGTGCCGCTGCACACCGGCCACAACCCGCATAACCGACTCTACCTGGCGACCAAGGCCAGCAAGCTCGATCATATGATGGGCAATGAGCATCAGGGCGAGGTAGACCGGGCGTGACCCGTGGTCAGGTGCGGCGGCGACTGTCCGTCAACTGGTGGCAATACCTGGCACTGGCCTTGTTGCCCCTGTTTGTGATCAACGCGGTGTTCGGCCAGAGCGAAGCCATTCTGCCGGTGCTGGCGATGCCGTTGTTCATCGCCGGAGTTGCTTCGATGTTTGTCAGCCTGAAGTTTTTCGGCGCCTACAAACACGCACTGATCGCCACCCAGAAAGCCCTCGATACCTCTGAAGAACCTGCTGCCTGGATCAGTCTGGCAGCCAAGCGGCGCCCGGCATTCCTGGCCGCCGGGCTGCCGGCCTGGATCGCTGCCCTGGCGGTGTTCGTCGGTCTCGAAGCCGTGCCGCTGATGCTGCTGGCACTGTCGACCGCCGTGTTGTTCTACCTCTACCGTATTCCGCGTCAACTCGGTTGATGCGCGCGCTCTGGCTGGCGGTGTTGCTGCTGGCCGCCAGTGGCTCGGCCGTTGCGGTCGAACGGGTTGTCAGCCTCGCACCGTCGCTCTCTGAAATCGTCGTTGAACTGGGCTCCGCCGACCTCCTGGTCGGTGTGCTGGACGCCGGTGAGCGACCTGCCGAACTCAAGGACCTGCCCTCCGTTGGCCGCTATGGCCAGCTGGACATGGAGCGCTTGCTCAGCCTGAAGCCCGATCTGTTGCTGCTATGGCCCGGTAGTGTCGGCCCGGCCCAGCGTGACCAGCTCAAGCGACTGAATATTCCCACCTACGTCGCCGAACCCCGCAGCCTGGACCAGCTCACGGCGCAGATCGAAGCCATTGCTGCTCAGCTCGATCGGCCTGAACGCGGAATTTCATTGGCCAGCGATCTACGCCAGCGGCTGGATGAATTGCGCCAGCGCTATCGCCGGGACAAGCCGTTACGAGTGTTCTATCAGGTCTGGGATCGGCCGCTGTATACGGTTGGCGGCGAGCAGATCATCAGCGATGCGCTGGAGGCCTGCGGTGCGCAAAACGTGTTTGCCGACCTGAAGCTGCCGGCACCGCAAGTCAGTGTGGAGGCGGTGTTGCAGCGTAATCCCGAGGTGATTCTGGCCAGCGATCAGGCGCAGCTTGATGCGTGGAAAGCCTGGCCACAGGTGGCGGCGGTATCACAAGGGCAATTGCGCCTGGTGACGGACAAGGGCCTGGAGCGGCCGAGTGGGCAGATGATCGAGGCAACGGCAAAGCTTTGTCATTTGATTGCGCCCTGTGGCGAGGGGGCTTGCCCCCGTTCGGGTGCGCAGCACCCGCAATCAGATTAATGCGATGTACCTGAGAAATAGGGGTGTAGGATTTTGGGGCTGCTTCGCAGCCCAACGGGGGCAAGCCCCCTCGCCACAAATGATCGAGTCTGGCTTTAGAACTCTGGTGTCCACGTCACCCCGAACATCCACGCCCGACCTTCCTCGCGATACCCATACTGGCTACCTTGGTAGCTGTACAGGGCCCGGCTGTAACCCTTGTCCAGCAGGTTATCGACCTTCAGCTCCAGCTGGATTTCACGATTGAGCTCCCAACTGCTGCGCAACCCCAACAGGGCATAACCACCCAACGGTTGTTGATTGTTCAAGTCGTCATAGCTGCTGCTGACTGCTTGCCAGCTGGCGCCGAGGCCCAGGCGATCGAACTGTCGGTCCAGGTCCAGGCTCAAGGTGCGCCGCGCACGACGGGCCAGGGTGTGGCCCGTATCACGGTCGCGTGGGTCGATGATCGCCACGCCAAGGTTGCTCTGCCAGCCGAACAGTTCCTGCTTCAGCGCTGCTTCGAAGCCGTTGATCCGTGCCGAGGCAACATTTTCGGGGCGTGAGTTGCTGCCGAAAATGATCGCGTCTTCAAGGTCGGTGCGATACAGCGACGTCTCCAGGCGACTGCTCTCGGTCAATTGGCTGCGCCATTGCAGCTCATAGCTCTTGGATGTTTCGGGTTTCAAATCCGGGTTGCTGAAATCCGGGTAATACAGATCGTTGAACGTCGGCGCGCGGAAGCCTTCGCTATAGGTCAGCAGCACTTCGTTGTCCGGGGTCAGCGGCAGGGTGAAGGTGCCGCTCCAGGTGTTCTGGCTGCCGAACTGCTGGTTATCGTCGTGACGCAGACCCAACTCCGTAGAGAAACTGTCGGCCTGAAAGCGATGCTGGATAAACACGGCGCGGTTCCAGCGGCTGTCTTCGTCGAACGCTGTGGTGCTGTTGATCCGGTCTTCGTACCAGTCGCCACCGAGCATCAGGCTGTTGCGCTCGTTGAGCGTCAGATCGTTCTGCCAGGTGACCGAGTCGCGGTAAGTATTGAAAACACTGCGCTCATCGCTGAGCTTGTCGAGGGTTGTCTCGCGGTTTTCGCTGTGACCGAGTTCGACGCGGGTTTTCCATACCTCATTGATCTGTGCATCAATGTAGCTGCTGGCGCTGCTCACATTGAAGTCGTTGTAGGGCTGCTGTTGATAGGACTTGTCCGTCACGTAATCGTAACGGCCGAACGGACTATCAAACTCGCTCTTGCCACGGTTATCCAGCACGTTGGCGCCGACTTCGACGTCTTCCGTCAGGGTGTGACTCAGGCTCAGGCTGAGGGATTTGTTGCGGTAGGCGTCGTGATCGCCATCACTGGGATACGACTCGTGGGTGCGATTGATTCCGGCGGTTTCATCGAGGCTGGCGCCAAGGTTGAAGCGGGTTCGCTCATCACCACCAGACAGGCCAAGGCTGCGCTCCCAAGTCTGATTACTGCCAAAACCGGTGTGCATGCGCGGTTGCAGGCCTTGTTGACCGCCGCGGCGGGTGAAGATCTGGATCACCCCGCCAATCGCATCGCTGCCGTAAATCACCGAGCGGGAGCCGCGCAGCACCTCCACGCGCTCGACCTGTTCGATATTGATGTGTTGCAGGTTGCTGTCGCCGGAGGTCGAACTGCCGATGCGTTGGCCATCCACCAGCACCAGGCTCTGGGCCGACTGGGTGCCGCGGATGTAGACCCCCGGAATGCTGCCGCGCCCGCCGGACTGCGAGACTTGCACACCCGGTACCCGACGCAACAGGTCAGTGACGCTATCGGGTTGCAGGCGATCGATGTCGTCGCGGGTGAACACGGTGTTGGCGGCGCTGCTGTCATTGCGCGCTTCGACCTGGCGGTTGGCGCTGATCAACACGTCGGGCAGCTTCAGGGCCTGGTCGCGTTCGAAGGTGTCGGCCAGCAATTGACCGGCCGGCAGCAGGGTCAGCGTCAGGGCGAAGGGAGAGAGTTTCATGGGTAGTCCGTTGGTGCTTTGAGGCGAATACAGTTTTGATAGGCGCTGAAAACCACTGTGGGAGCGAGCTTGCTCGCGATAGCGGTGTATCAGTCAGCATCTGAGTCGACTGACAGTCCGCCATCGCGAGCAAGCTCGCTCCCACAGGGTTTTGCGTTTAGATGTTCAGCAGTTGCAGGCGCTCGCGGATCGAAGCCTCGATCCCGGCTTCATCCAGCCCGCACTCAGCCAGCATTTGCGCAGGCTTGGCGTGTTCGACGTAAATGTCCGGCAAGCCCAGGTGCAGCATCGACTTGAGGATGTTTTCGCGGGCGAGGAATTCGCTGACCGCGCCACCGGCACCGCCCATGATCGCGTTTTCTTCGACGGTGACCAGTAGCTCGTGGCTGCCAGCGATTTCGCGAACCAGTTCTTCATCCAGCGGCTTGACGAAACGCATGTCGACCACGGTCGCGTCCAGCGTCTCGGCGACTTTCAGGGCTTCGGCCAGTTGCACACCGAACACCAGCAGGGCGACTTTGCTGCCCTGGCGGCGGACTACGCCCTTGCCGATCTCGATCGGTTCGAGGTCTTTCTCGATGGTCGCGTTCGGGCCGTTGCCGCGTGGGTAACGCACCGCCGCCGGGCCTTCGTACAGGTGGCCGGTGGTGAGCATCTTGCGCAGCTCGTTTTCATCGCTCGGGGTCATCACCAGCATGCCGGGGATGCAGCGCAGGAACGACAAATCGAAGCTGCCGGCGTGGGTCGGGCCGTCTTCGCCGACCAGGCCTGCGCGGTCGATGGCGAACAGCACGTCGAGGTTCTGCACCGCGACGTCATGCACCAACTGGTCGTAGCCGCGTTGCAGGAAGGTCGAGTAGATGGCCACCACGGGTTTGGCGCCTTCGCAGGCCATGCCGGCCGCGAGAGTGACGGCGTGCTGCTCGGCAATGGCGACGTCGAAGTAGCGCAGCGGGAAGCGTTCGCTGAAAGCGACCAGGTCCGAGCCTTCCTTCATCGCCGGGGTAATCCCGACCAGACGCGGATCGGCCGCCGCCATATCGCACAGCCACTCGCCGAACACACCGGAGTACTTGGGCCCGCTGGCCTTTTTCGGCGCGGCGGCCGGGGCGTCCAGCGGTTCGAGTTTGGTGATGGCGTGGTAACCGATCGGGTCGACTTCCGCCGGAGCGAAGCCTTTGCCTTTCTTGGTGACGACGTGCAGGAACTGCGGGCCTTTCAGATCGCGCATGTTGCGCAGGGTGGCGATCAGGGTCGGCAGGTCGTGGCCATCGATGGGGCCGATGTAGTTCCAGCCCAGTTCTTCGAACAGCGTGCCGGGAACCAGCATGCCTTTGGCATATTCTTCGGTCCGGCGAGCGATTTCCCAGGCACCGGGCAGGCGCGACAGCACTTTCTTGCTGCCTTCGCGCATGCTCGCGTAGGTGCGGCTGGAAAGGATCTTCGCCAGGTAGTTCGACAAGCCACCGACGTTGCGCGAGATCGACATGTCGTTGTCGTTGAGGATCACCAGCATGTTGGCGTCCACTTCCGGCGCATGGTTCAGCGCCTCGAACGCCATGCCCGCGGTCAACGCGCCGTCGCCGATCACTGCGATCGCCTTGCGCTCGCTGTTTTGCAGGCGGGCGGCAATCGCCATACCCAGCGCGGCACTGATCGAGGTGCTGGAGTGGCCGACGCCAAAGGTGTCGTACTCGCTCTCGGAGCGGCGCGGGAAGGCGGCGACGCCGTCCTTCTGGCGCAGGGTGCCCATGCGCTCGCGACGACCGGTGAGGATCTTGTGTGGATAAGCCTGATGACCCACGTCCCACACCAGCCGGTCGTCCGGGGTATCGAAGACGTAATGCAGCGCGATGGTCAGCTCGATCACGCCCAGGCCGGCACCGAAATGCCCACCGGTCTGGCCGACCGTGTAGAGCAATTCCAGGCGCAACTCATCGGCCAGGGTTTCCAGCTCGGCTTCGCCTAACCGGCGCAGGCCGTCCGGCGTGTTCGCGCGGTCGAGCAGGGGCGTGGTCGGGCGCTTGCGGGGAATCTCATGAAACGTCGTGGGCATCAGGCGAATCGTTATAGGTATAAAAGATGCGGCAGTTTACCTGATGCATCGTCCCCTGCCCACGCGTTGGTCTTTTTTGGCGGATTCGCCGTCAGCTGCGGCGATCGACGATATACCGGGCCAGATCACGCAACGGCTCGGCCGCTGCGTCAAACGGTCGCAGTGCGTGCAGGGCCTGGTCGCGCAGCTCCAGGGCATAGGCCTTGGCGGCGTCGAGGCCGAGCAGGGACGGGTAGGTCGGTTTGTCCCGGGCAATGTCGGCACCCTGCCGTTTGCCGAGGGTTTCGGTATCGCTTTCGACGTCGAGAATGTCGTCTTGCACCTGGAATGCCAGACCGATGGCCTGTGCATAAGTCTGCAGGGACTTGAGTTCGTCTTTCTCGGCACGGCCGCTGGCCAGGGCGCCGAGTTTGACGCTGGCCTCGATCAGCGCGCCGGTCTTGTGCCGGTGCATGTACTCCAGGGCTTTCTGGTCGAGCTTCAGACCGACCGAGCCGAGGTCGATGGCCTGACCGCCAACCATGCCCGCCGGGCCTGCCGCCAACGCCAGGGCACTGACCATTTGCAGGCGGATTTCGGCATCCGACGCGCTCAGGCGTGGATCGAGCAGGGCGCTGAAAGCCAGGCTCTGCAAGCCGTCGCCGGCGAGGATCGCGCAGGCTTCATCGAATTTCTTGTGGGTAGTTGGCTGGCCGCGGCGCAGATCGTCATCGTCCATTGCTGGCAAATCGTCATGCACCAGCGAGTAAGCGTGGATCAATTCCACCGCACAGGCCGCACCGTTGGCTTGCTCGGCCTTACCGCCCAACGCCTCGCACGCGGCGTAGGCCAACAGTGGACGCACGCGTTTGCCGCCATTCATCACGCTGTAGCGCATGGCTTCGTACAGCCGCGCCAGCTCGGGGCTCGGTGCGGTGAACAGGGTTTCCAGCGCTGCATTGACGCGGGCCTGGCTGGTGGCCGAGTACGCTGCAATCATTCTGGCTGATCCGCGTCGAAGGGTTCCTCGGCCAACTCGCCATCACGCTCGAGCAGCACCTGAACCTTTTGCTCGGCCTGGGCCAGCGCCGCCTGGCAATCGCGAGTCAGACCGATGCCTTGCTCGAAAGCGGCCAGCGAGTCCTCCAGCGACAATTCGCCATTCTCCAGGCGCTCCACCAGCGTTTGCAGGTCGGCGAGGGATTGTTCGAAATCCAGTGCAGCTTTTTTGCGGGCCATGGCGGCGATTTCCGGTTGACGTTAAACCGGCGCGACACTAGCAGATAGGGGGGGTATGGGCAAATGAGCGGGGGATTTGGTGCTGCCCATTCCTGTAGGAGCGAGCTTGCTCGCGATGGTCGTTAACGATGACGCGTACTGTCTGATTTGACGCGGTGCCCTTGCGTTCATCGCGAGCAAGCTCGCTCCTACAGGGTGGAAGATGCTTTTCGGCTCACCGTCCACCCAGCGCTGTGATTCCTCCCGCAAATCCAGATGCGCCCGATTGTTAAAAAACACCTGCACGTCTAACCTTCGCGTCATATTCGACTCGGCAATCACGGGTCTTTCAGACGAAACGCAGTATCCACATCTGTAATGCGCTCAGGATCAGGCGCAAGGTTTCGTCATGCATGGCAGGAGGCGTCGCATGCGCTCATTTCTTTTGCTGCTGATCGGGTTGGCTATCGTGCCCGTGATTCTGGCCGCGCCGGATGCCGAGTTGTCGGAACCGGTGGGCGGCTGGCGCTTCAACGGGTTGCTGGACCGCACGGAAAACCCGCAAGTCGCCTATCCCACGCCGCCGATTGATCGGGGCGTGCAGCGCAATCGCACGATGATCGAAGGCCAGCTCAAGGCCCTCGGCACTCAGCGCGGGCCGCACACGTTGGCGGTCAACGGCAATCCGCTGAATCTCTATACCGACGAACAAGGGCGTTTCGCCCGACCCTATGCGTTTGGCGCCGGTTCCAACAGTGTCGAAGTGCGCAGCGCCGAAGGCCAGTCTCTCAAGCGTGTTCAATTCTATGAAGCCAACAACCTGCGCACCCCGGCGCGGATTCGCGTGGTGCTGGGTTGGGACGATCCGAAAGCCGAACTCGACCTGCATATTGTCACGCCTGATGGCCAGCATGCCTTCTGGGCGCATTCGGCCTTGACCAATGGTGGCGGCCTCGACCCCGACGGCGTCGATGGCCCGGGTCCGGAAATGTTCACCATGACCGCACCGCTGCGTGGCACCTATCTGGTTTACGTGAACTATTGGGGCAACTTCGGCAGCGGCGGCTATAACTTCGATGAGACCAGCAACCAGAACGAGGTGATTACCTCGCAGATCAACCTGGTGCTCAACGAAAACACCGTCGATGAAAAACGCGAGACGTTCATCGTGCCCCTGCGCGCAATCGGCGACCTGCTGCTGGTCAAGACATTCAACTACTAAGCATCCCCGCTCCACGGATGAAATTCGGGTTTTGTGAACATGAGTGATAGCACTGTTACTCCGGCCGCTGGCGCACCCGCGGCCAAACCTCCCCTGCATTGGCCGACGCTGCTGATCGGGATATGCCTGGTCGTTGTCGTGGCCGGTGGGTTGGGGTGGTTCATGCACAAGCCCAAGGCCCCGGCCCCCGTGTTGGCCAGTGACAAACTGGGCATGAGCCGCCCGGATGGCCTATTGGAAACCCACTCCCTGAGCCAGTTGCCCAAGGACTTGCTGGCGGTGCCGTTCCTCAAGGAAACCCTGACCGAAGATTTCGTCTTCTATTACGAAACCCACGCCGATCGCTTGGGCTTGATCGGCAGCTTGCGGCGGATCATCTACGAACACGACCTGAAACTGCAGGACACCTTGATCGAGCAGTTGTTCGATCAGCCTGCCGATGTAGCGTTGTGGCGCGGGGCGGATGGGCGGCTCAAGGATTTCCTGCTGGTGATGGATCGCGGCGGGCTGGCCAAGGTGTTGGAGCCGCTGGCCAAAGTGGCACTGGACGACTCGCAGCTGAGCAAGGTCGCCGACGTGAAGGTCGGTACCGACGACGTGGCGCTCTATCAACTCAACTACAACGCGAGCAAGGCGCTGCTGTTCGCGTCCCATGGCGACAAACTGGTGGTGTTGTCCAATCCGGCGAAACTCTACGACCCGCAAAGTGGCGCAACGGAAGAATCGGGCAGCGTGTCGACCACGGCCATTGCTGCGCTGCTCAATGGCGACAAACTGTTTCCCGAAGCCTTCGGCCTGGCACCTCGTGAGCCGCAAGTGAAACAACGCCTGTCGGTGAATGCCAGCGTGCTGGCCATGGGTTACCAGCGTTTCATCCCTAACTTCGCCGGCCTGCGTTTTGACATGGACGACAAGGGCTGGCACAGCTTCCTGGCCATGGATGAACTGGAGAATCAGGCAGACTTCGATTTCAAACCGATCTGGCAAGCCATGCCCATGGGCGCCAGCGCTTGCGTGGCGTTGCCGCTGGCAGCCGAACAACAGACACCGCTGCTGGTGAAACTCGGTGCGCAGGAGAAGGTGGCCCAGGCATTGACCGAACACATGGCCGGCGCGGCAGGCCTGTGCTGGTATGCCGATTCGCGGTTGTACACGCCCTTGCTGGTGGCCAGCCTCAACGATGATGACAGCGGCAAACTCGATGGGGATTTGGGCAGCCTGTTTGGCTCGATGGTCGGTGCCTACGAGAGCAAGGTCGAGGATGGCGCCTTCCCGGTGATGGAGAAACAGGCAGGCCAGAGCCACCAGTGGCAACGCCAGGTCAGCTCCAGTTTCGGTTCCTATGCGGCCAAGGAAGCTCAAGACCCCGATGCCATCACCGGCAAGGCGTTCATGAAAGTCAGCCTGGCGCGGCATGGTTCGACGTTGCTTTTTTCCCTCGATGACAAGTTGGTGGACAAGGCTCTTGGCACCCTCGACAAACGCTTCCCGCCGATGGCCGACGTGGTACCGAAAGACCTGCTGATGCCGGTCTATTTCGGCCCGGACTCCATGGCCCAACTGATGCAGCAGGAAACCCTCGACAGCCTGCCCCAGGACATGGAACCGGTGTTCTATAACGCCGCGCAAACCTGGCTGATCCCGAAACTGCGCAAGCTCGGCGGCTACGGCAAATACGCCCTGACCTTGCCCGAAGGCAGCGAGCCAGACGGCCACTGGCAGTGGCTGCCGCTGGAGTGGAAAGCCCTGTGACGGCATTGATCCGAAGTCTCGGCCTGCTGGCGTTGTTGCTGAGCGCGGGTGCCCGCGCTGTCGAGGCACCGTCGCTCGACCCACAGCAATCCCAGGTGTTTCGTGCATGGTTCGTGCGCATTGCCCAGGAGCAACTGAGCCAGGGCCCGAGCCCGCGCTGGTATCAACAAGACTGTGCCGGGCTGGTGCGCTTCGCCGCTAACGAAGCGCTGAAAGTCCATGACGACAAATGGCTGCGCAGCAATGGCCTGTCCAATCGTTACCTGCCGCCGGAACTGCAATTGAGCGACGCCCAGCGCGGTCTTGCCCAGCAATGGCAGCAGGGCGGCGGCAAGGTCGGGCCATACGTCAATGCGATCAAATTGATCCAGTTCAACAGCCATCTGGTCAGCCGCGATGTGTCTCAAGCGCGCCCTGGCGACCTGATGTTTTTCGACCAGGGCGACGACCAGCACCTGATGATCTGGATGGGCCGTTACATCGCCTATCACACCGGCACCAGCACCCCCACCGACAACGGCATGCGTTCGGCAAGCCTGCAGCAACTCATGACATGGAAGGACACCCGATGGATACCCGACGCAGCCAACCCCAACTTCATCGGCGTCTATCGACTGAATTTTCTTTCCCAATGACCGGTGCCCGCATGCTGCGTTTTCTGTCTTTGATGTTGGTATTGGTGCTGCCGTTCTCGGCGGTAAACGCCGAAGACTCGGTCCCGGCCAGCGGCTATGCGCCAGTGGCCGGCGAGAGTTTTTTCCTGCTGGCCGACAGCAGCTTTGCCAGCGATGAACAGGCGATGGTGCGCCTTGAAGCGCCGGGTCGCGACTATCGCCGGTTTCGCATGGAACCCTACGGCGGCGCCGATATTCGGGTGTATCGCATCGACAAGCCGCTGGACTTCCTCAAGCGCCAGAAGAACCTTCATCGGGTGGTCAGCGATGGCCAGTTCAAGGGGGAGGGGCTGTCCAATACCCTCGCGTACCTGTGGGACAACTGGTATCGCAAATCCCGTCGGGTGATGCAGCGGGCGTTTTCCTACGAGTCGCGTAAACAAGTCACCGAGGAAGTGCCGGAACTGAAGATGGGCAACGCGATGGCCGCGCCAACGCCCTACGATGCGCAGCCGCAATTTGCACTGATACCGGGTTTGCCGGTGGTCAGCCAGTTCCGTTATCCGTTGTGGCAGGCCAAGCCGATCCAGCCACCTGCGGGGGTGAACCTGGCCGGTTCTTCCAGCGAGTTCGTCAGCGTCGCGCCGGGCAACGTGTACATCCCGTTGGGCAATCTCAAGCCGGGTCTTTATCTGGTGGAAGCGCTGATCGGCAAGTACCGCGCCACCACCATGGTGTTCGTCTCCAACACCGTGGCGGTGAGCAAGATCGCCGGTGACGAGTTGCTGGTGTGGGCCGCGCGCAAACACGAAGGCAGTTCGGTGCCGAAGGTCAATGTGCTGTGGACCGATGGCCTGGGCGTAATGAGCAGCGGCGCCACCGATACCGACGGCTTGCTGCGCTTGAAACACGTCAGCCCTGAGCGTTCGTTCGTGATCGGCGAAGACGAAGAGGGCGGGGTGTTCGTCTCCGAGAATTTCTACTACGACAGCGAAATCTACGACACCAAACTCTATGCCTTCACCGACCGGCCGCTGTATCGACCGGGGGATTGGGTGTCGCTGAAAATCGTCGGGCGGGAGTTCAAGAACGCGCGGGACTCGGTGCAGCCAAGCGCGGCCGACGTCAATGTGACCGTGCTGGATGCGACCGGCACGGCGCTGCAATCCCTCGATCTGAAGCTCGATTCCAAGGCTGGCACCCAGGGCCGATTCCAGTTGCCCGATAACGCTGTGGCTGGTGGCTATGAACTGCGTTTCAACTACAAGGATCAGGCTTACAGCAGCGCCTTCCGCGTGGCTGAATACATCAAGCCGCACTTCGAGATTTCACTCAACCTGGCCAAGCAGGATTACCGTACTGGCGAAGCGGTCAAGGGCAACCTGGTGCTGCTGTACCCGGACGGAAAACCGGTGGCCAATGCGAAATTGAGCCTGAGCCTGCGCGCCCAACAGCTGTCGATGGTCGACAACGAACTGCAATACCTCGGGCAATTTCCGGTGGAACTGACCAGCACCGAATTGACCACCGACGCCAAGGGCAGCGCGTCCCTCGACTTGCCGGCAGCGGACAAGCCCAGTCGCTACATGCTCACGGTATTTGCCAGCGACGGTGCGGCGTATCGGGTCAAGACCACCAAGGAAATCCTCATCGACCGTGGCGCGGCGAATTTCCGCTTGAGCGCGCCTCAACGCTTCAGCGCGGTGGGTGACAAGGTTGCCTTCAGCTACGCCCGCGAAGGCGAGCAAGCCGATGCCGTTACGCCAGGCAGCTATGGCTGGGTGCGTTTGGAGGACCAGAGCACCGGCGAAGGCAAGCTCGCGGCAACCGACAAAGGTTTCACCCTGGCCTTTGACCACCCAGGCACCTACAACCTGACGCTCAAGGATGATCATGGCCGGGCGGTCGGCGCCACTGGCCATTCGGTGACCGGCGAAGGTGTCAAAGCTGTACCCGGCACCGTGGAAATCGTCCTCGACAAGCCCGAGTACATCGCAGGCGATGAAGCGCTGGCGCTGATCACTTTCCCCGAGCCAGTGAGCGATGCGCTGTTATCTCTGGAACGCGACAAGGTCGAAGCCACTGCGCTGCTTTCAAAGGGCGGCGACTGGCTGACGATGGAAAAACTCAGCGATACCCAATACCGCGCGCGCATCCCGGTGAAAGACGGTTTCGCGCCGAACCTGACCTTCTCGGTGTTGTACACCAAGGGTGGCCAATACAGTTTCCAGAACGCCGGCATCAAGGTGGTAACGCCACAGATCGACGTGGCAATCGCCACCGACAAAGAAACCTACCTGCCGGGTGAAACCGTCTCGGTGGACCTGACCACCCGGTTCGCCGGCAAAGCGATCCCCGCGCACCTGACGGTCAGCGTGGTCGATGAAATGGTCTACGCCCTGCAACCGGAAGTCGCGCCGAGCATCGACCAGTTCTTCTATCACCCACGGCGCAACAACGTGCGCACCAGCGCCAGTTTGTCGTTCATCAGTTATGACGTCGCCTTGCCGGGCAGCCCCGGCGCACCGGGCAAGGCCAATCGCAGTGAGCGCGGCGTGAAAGTGCTGGAACGGCCGCGTCGCGAAGACGTTGACACGGCGGCGTGGCAACCTGAATTGCTGACCGATGCCAACGGCAAAACCCGCTTCACCTTCAAGATGCCCGACTCCCTGACCCGCTGGCGCATCACCGCCAGGGCCATCGCCGATGGCGGTCAGGTCGGGCAGAAGAAGCAGTTCGTACGCTCGGAAAAACCGCTGTACCTGAAGTGGAGCGGGCCGACCCGATTCCGCGCCGGTGACAAACCGGACCTCGGTGTGTTCGCCTTCAGTCAGGCCGAGAAACCGGTCAAGGCCGAACTGGTGACCCGTTACGCCGGCAACGAACAGCGCGTGCCTGTAACTCTGAACAGTGGCATCAACTACATCCCGTTGCCGACCTTTGAACTGGTCAATGGCGAGTGGAGCGCCGAGCTGATGCAGGATGGCAAAATCGCTGATGCCCTGGCGGTGCGCCTGAGTGCGACCGGTGAAGGCTGGCAGGTGACTCAAACCCAGAGCCTTGATGTGGGTGAGGGCGATACGCCGCTGACGTTGCCGACAGACGCCAGTGATATCCGCCTGCGTCTGGACGACAGTCCGCAAGCGTTGTTCCGTTCTGCACTCGACGATCTGTTGAGCTACCCCTACGGTGGCGTCGAGCAGACCGCCAGCGGCCTGCTGCCATTGAGCATTGCCTACCCGACGCTGGCGGCGAATCCGCAGATCCGTGATCGCCTGCGTCTGATCATGCAAAACAGTCGCTTGCGTCTGGTACAAATGGCCGGCCCTTCGGCGAGCTTCACCTGGTGGGGCATGGATGGCGAACCGGATGCATTCCTCACCGCCTACGCCTATTACGCCGACTGGCACGCCAGCCAGGTGCTGGAACTGAGCCTGCCGCCGGAGCATTGGCAGCGGGTGCTGGAGGTCTACGCCAAACAGGCGAAGAACACGCCGTTGTTGCAGCGGGCGCTGATCCTGTCGTTCGCCAAACAGATGCAGTTGCCGGTCAACACCTTGCTCAGTGGCTTGATGGACGACCTGGCGAAAGCGGGCGAGGGCACCGCGGCGAACCTGATGGAGAACGGCGAAGACAGCCTCGTCATGAGTGATCCGGATTCAGCCTTGGGGCTGGCGGCTGCACGCGTGCTGACGGCATCGTTGGCCAGGCAAGCGAAGGTCGCTTTACCGGACGCGTTCAATCGGCAACTGGCCGACGCGCAGCAACGTCTGGCGGTCAGTTCCCAGCCGTTTGCCGAAGCGCTGAACCTGTCGCTGCAACCCTTCGATCAGGCTCACGCCCAGGCCTTGCTGCAACGTTTGCTGCCTCAGCAATCGACCCTGGAACGTGCGTTGGCGTTGACCTGGCTGCAACGCAGCATCGAGCAGGCATCGCCCACCATTGCATTGGCGCCGGGTGAGGGCTGGAAGAAACAGTACGGGGTTTCTGGGGAGATGTATTGGACGTGGCAGGGGGCTGCGCCAGTGCCGACAGTATTGACGCTGACCGGTGCGCAAGAGCGTCCGCTGCGCGCTGCATTGAGTTACCGCAGCCAACAGCCGGCAGTCGATCCGATGGCCGTGACCATCACCCGTCGCCTGTCGCGATTGGTGCCGGGGGATGCGGCTTTCACCTTCAAACTTGAAGCGGTCGGCAACGCGCCACTGTCCAGCGACAACCTCTATCTCGATGAGGTGATCGTCACCAGCCAAGCCGCCAGACCGTTGCGTTACGGGATGCTGGAAGTGCCGCTGCCACCGGGCGCCGATGTCGAGCGCACGACCTGGGGCATCAAACTCATGGGCAAGGCCGGCACCGAGCCGACGTCGCTGGAGAAGGCGCGTTTCGAACCGGGGCAAATGGCTTACGCCATTCCGGTCGATGCCTTGAGTGGTGAATTGCGCCTGCGGCATTTGGTGCGTTTCTCGCAGAAAGGGCAGTTCAACTTGCCGCCGGTGCGTTTCACTCAGGTTTATGCGCCGCAGCATCAGGCGATGGAACAAAAGGCAGCCCTTGGCCAGGTCACGGTTCACTGACGTGCACAGGCGGCTGACAGCTTGGTTGTTGTGTTTGATCCCTGTGCTGGCAACGGCGCAGGACGAACCTTTGCGCCTGGCCTTCAAGGGCGATTTGTTGTCGTTGAGTCGAACGCAGGTGATCACCCGCGAGCCGTTGCCGCAGACGTTGCAGTCGCCACTGGGCAGTGTATGGAAGTTGTTCGTCTACGCCTGGTTGGTGGACACCGGCGCGCGTGAGCCGGCTTATGAATGCCGGGGCCAGTCGAAGGAAGAGGTTTATTGCTGCACGGCGGGCGGCAGGATCGAGCGTGATCAGGCGTTGGTGAAGTCATGTGGTCTGTATTTCGAACCCGCGCGGTTGGGCATCAGCGATGCCGACTGGCGAGCCTATTGGCAGACGCGGCAGGTGCCGCAATGGCTGCTGGATTTGCCTTCGTTGCAACCGTCCACCCGGGTTTCGGTGGCGGAACTGTTGAAGATGTTGGCCGTGCTGCCGGCGCAGGATCAAGCCCGGCGTGTGTTGCTCGATGTGATGCTCAATGCCGCCGATGGCCATGTCGTCGGCGAACTCGGAAGCCGTCTGCGGGTGAAGACCTGGAGCTGGCTGGCGGATCAGGATGCAACATCGCGACAGGGTGGGTTTGCCGGTTGGACGGCGGATGGTACACCGGTCTGGGCCGGCGGGCGCGGTACCAGTCAACGGGTACTGCGTGATTACGCGCAGGCACTGTCTACCGTGATTCCTGTTGCATGGCCTGTGGATGCAGGGCAGTGCGTAGAGGTCGACCTGTTCTCTCGCTATCCACTTCGGCGCGTGCTGTCAGGGGGCACCGCAGTGACTTCCGGGGCATTGCAGGGTGACTACCGCGTCGAATTCGCCAACGGTAATGCGCTGGATATCCACAGCGACGGTGAACTGTTTCTGCTGAGCGACAAGCTCGTGGCTCGTCTGAATCGCGAAGAGTACGTTGCCCGTGTGCTCCAGCGCGAAGCCAGTACCGAACCGGTCGAAGCCGCCAAAGCCCTGGCCGTGGCCATCCGCACTTACCTGCTGCAAAACGCCACGCGCAGCGGTGACTGCCTGAGCATCGACGACAGCAGCAGTCGTCAGCGGGTCGCACCGCGTCCGGCGTCGTCCGAGTCTCGCGACATCGCCGCCTGGACCAGCGACCTGGTGCTGGCCGGCAGCACCATCACCTACCATTCCGATCAACCCGGTCCGGACAAACTGTCCTGGCAGCAAGCCGTCGAACAGGCCCGTGCCGGCCAGCGCTACGACGCCATCCTGCTGCACGCCTACCCACGCGCCAGTCTCAGTCGCTGGGACAACCCGGTCGCCTCCTGCGAAGCGTTGCCCGCTGCACAAGAATGGCTGCAGAAACAACGGCGCGGCTGGCGCCAAAAACTTGAAAGCGAAACCGGCTACAACGAAGTCAGCACCTTCGCCGTATGCCGTCTGGCATTCGGCCGCCCCTATGTCGACCGCGAACGCCAGCGTATCTACGTGCGTGGCGCGCAGACACTGCAAGACCGCCTCGACCTGACCCACGAATACCTGCACCTGGCCTTCGAAGCACACCCCAATGGCCAGGATGAAACCTACATCGAAGGGCTCGCCCGCCACCTCTTGCTGGAATAGACCATGAAACTCCGTTATCCACAGGTCTTGCTGTTGCTCTGTTCGCTGGTGGCGTTGCCATCGGTGATGGCGGCTGACAGCGTCAAACTCGACATCCCCGCAGGCGGCTGGCGCACCGGCGCGCCTGAGGGCGAAGGGGAAAACTTCCGGCAGACCGTCAACTACCCGGCCTCATCGGTGAATACCCCGACAGGGCAGGCCAACACGGCTCGCATCAGCGGGCAGATCAAAGCTACAGCCAAATCCACAGAGCCCGGCCGACTGATCGTCAACGGGGTCAGCATGCCGCTGAAAATCGACCCGGCCGGGCGCTTCGATCGCCCGTTCTCATTCCCCAACGGCAGCAACAGCGTCGAGGTTCGCAGCCCTGATGGCCAACAACGTCAGCGCACGCAATTTCTCAACAGCAGCGGCGGGGCGACCCCGGCCAAATTGCGCGTATTGCTGGCCTGGGACAGCGACGGCACCGACCTTGACCTCCACCTGATCACCCCCGACGGCGCGCACATCTGGTACGGCGACCGCGTCGTCCCCAACGGCGCAGCGCTCGACGTCGACGTCACCACCGGCTACGGCCCGGAAATCTTCGCCATGCCTGCGCCGATCAAGGGGCAATATCTGGTCTACGTGAACTACTTCGGTGGCGGGTACAGCAGTGATGAGGAGGGGCAGGAAGATGCGGTGCAAGCGCTGACTACCGCGCAGGTAACGGTGATTACCGAGGAAGGCACGCCGAGCGAGAAGATGGAGACGTTCCTGGTGCCGATGCGTGCGGTGGGGGAGTTGACGTTGGTGAAAGGGTTTAGTTATCCGTGAGGGGGAAGTGATAGCGCTGCTGAGACAAATGCAGGTTCTGGGCAGTTAACTTTTTTCAGGCATTAAAAAGCCGGCTTGTGGCCGGCTTCTCGGGGACTGGCTTGGATCATTTTTGGTAAACCGCGCCAGCCTTCAAAACGTACACCCGGATCTTGCGTCCGGCTGTGGGACCTGGTGAGAAAGTCATCTGCCAGGCCAGTGCATCTGAGCCGCAGGGCGGGTCGATGCACAAATGTGGGGCGCAGCATACGCAGGTTTGACGGAAATTCCCAGCGGGAAGTGCCGGGCAGAGCCTTTGGCCACTCGGGTGGGTGGCCGATGGGTGTTCCGGAGCGCTTAAAGAAAGGGCACCGTCGGCCGTCGTTTGTTCAGGGTCGACCACCAGAACACCCAGCCCAGCACCCTGATGTTCTGCTCTTCGATCTGTGCGGCCCTGAAGATTTCATCCGGGTATTCGGCGCGGTTGTGGCTACGAAGTCGCAGGGAGTTGCCCGGTAGTCGGTGCAGGTACTTGATGCGCAGCATGCCGTCGTGTTCGATGGCGTAGATCTCGCCATCGACAATTTGGGTCAGGCCACGGTCAATCGCCAGGGTCGAACCGTCTTCAATTTTCTCACCCATGCTATTGCCGCTCATCAGGGTGCAGATGGCGTCGGCGTGGTTGATTTCCAAGGAGTCGAGGTGGCTGCGGGGCAGGCGGATGGATTTCCCGGGATCTTCTATGACATGGGTTTTGTTGGATCCCGGGGCGGTGACAGCTTCTTTGAGGAATGGCAGTTCGACGTCGACAGGCTCTATGACCGTGTAGACACCGCGGATGGTCTGGGCATCGAAGGTGTTGCCGGACTCGTCGAGCAGGCGCAGGTGTTGGGCGTCTTTCGAGCCTTCGCCGGTTTTCAGCCAGTCGCTGCTGACGGAGAGTTTTCTGGCGACTTCTTCCATGCAATGGGCAGGCACACCGCGGGTGTACCAGTTATGTACATTTTGCGGAGCCGTATCCAGGAATTCGGCAAATCCGGTGGTCGTGATGTTCGCTGCTTCGAGGAGCGCTTTGAAGCGTGGGCCGCTAGTGTTCTTTTTCATGAACGCGAGTCTACTGGCGGCTAACAAGGGTTTGAATAAACGCCTCGTTCAAATTTCGCGGGAAATTTACGACCGGATGTAAGACGCACTTGGGGAATTTTAAACAGACAAAAACCATGGGAAGGCCTGTTTAAACGTAGTGTTTGGTGTGCTTATCTGGCACCCACAAAAAACCCCGGATCATCCGGGGTTTTTCTTGCCACTTGCAGCTAAAAGCCTGCAGCCGGGCTTAGCCTTTGTAGGCAGCAACCGACTTGGTGATCGCTTCGCGGGCGGCGTCTGCGCCGGCCCAGCCTTCGATCTTCACCCATTTGCCTTTTTCGAGATCTTTGTAGTTCGCGAAGAAGTGCTCGATCTGCTGGATCAGCAGCGCTGGCAGGTCGGTGTATTCCTTCACGTCGACGTACAGCTGGGACAGCTTGTCGTGTGGGACTGCGATGACTTTGGCATCGCCGCCGCCGTCGTCGGTCATGTTCAGGATGCCGACCGGACGGGCGCGGATTACCGAACCTGGAGCAACCGGGTAAGGGGTTACGACCAGCACGTCGAGGGGATCACCGTCGTCAGCCAGGGTGTTCGGGATGTAACCGTAGTTGGCCGGGTAGAACATTGGGGTGGCCATGAAACGGTCAACGAACAGGCAATCGCTGTCTTTGTCGATTTCGTATTTGATCGGCGCGTGGTTGGCCGGGATCTCGATCGCGACGTAGATGTCGTTCGGCAGGTCTTTGCCAGCCGGAATCTTGCTGTAGCTCATTGGGCGTTGCCCCCGTTAGTTGACCAAAAACACTTGGCCGGATTGACCAAAAAGTGGCGGCGATTATAGGCATATTCCTGTGTCGACGCCATGGACCAGAAGTCGTATGGCGCTCACTGGTGTGCCTGATAGACAGGGTCATGCGCCTGAAGTTGCTTCAACCTCGCCAGCGGATCCTGGCGATAGAACAGCTTCAACTGCTGGTACACCTGTGGATAAGCCTCGTGCAGCAAATCCGGGGCGCTGAAGAAGTATTCGCTGGTGACGGCGAAGAACTCGGCAGGATTTTCTGCGGCATACGGATCGATGGCGGTTTCGGCATCGGGATTGCGTTCCAGTTGCCGGTCTAGGTCGTCGTAGGCCTCTTGCATGACGTTGGCCCAGTCGCTGACGCGCATGTCGGCATGCAGCGGCGGCAGGCCGTTGGCGACGCCGTTGAGCATGTCGAGCTTGTGCGCCAGTTCGTGGATCACCAGGTTGTAGCCTTCCCAGCCTCCACTGGCCATTACGCCGGGCCAGGCGAGGATGATCGGGCCTTGCTGCCAGGCTTCACCGCTGTGCTCACCGTCCCATTCGTGCTCGACACCGCTGGCATCGCGATGGCGCTGGGGGCTGAGGAAGTCGTCTGGGTAGAGGATGATTTCGTGGAAGCCCTGATACCAGTTCAGGTCGCCGAGGTGCAGAAGTGGCAATTGCGCCTGGGCGGCGAGCAGCAAGCGTTGTTCCTGATGCAGTTCGACGCCGGGCAGGGCGCTCAGGTGCTTGTCTTCGAGGAACAGTACGCAGGCTTCGCGCAGCCATTGGTCTTCGGCGGCGCTGATGCCGTCGAGAAAACTCAAGTGATGGCGCACCCGTTGCCACATGTCGTCGGCAATCGGGTGTTTTGCCAGGGTGCGCCGGCGACGCCAGGCGCTCAGGGACCACATCGTGTCAGCGCGATTCGGCTTTGGAATTCGAACCGGCAAGGCGGTTACGCACCATGCCAATGATCATCGGCACCAGCGAGAGCAGGATGATGCCGACTACCAGTAGCGACAGGTTCTTCTTGATGAACGGCACGTTGCCGAAGAAGTAACCGAGCGTCACCAGGCCGCCGACCCATAGGATGGTGCCCAGCACGCTGAAGGCAAAGAAACGCGGATAAGGCATTCTCCCCACGCCGGCGACGAACGGTGCAAAAGTACGGATGATCGGCAGGAAGCGCGCCAGGGTCACGGTTTTGCCGCCGTGCTTGTCGTAGAAGTCGTGGGTTTGTTGCAGGTAGTCACGACGGAAGATCTTCGAGTCCGGATTGCTGAACAGCTTTTCACCTGCCGTTCGTCCGATGATGTAGTTGGTACTGTCGCCCAGGATCGCCGCCAGCATCAGCAGGCCGGCGAGCAGTACCGGATCCATGCCGCCACCGGCCGCCACGGCGCCAGCGATGAACAGCAGGGAGTCGCCCGGCAGGAAGGGCATGACCACAAGGCCGGTTTCACAAAAGATCACCATGAACAGAATGGCGTAGATCCATGCCCCGTAGTTGGTTACAAGCATGTCGAGGTAGACGTCGAGATGCAGGACAATGTCGATCGGGTTGAAATCCATGGAAAGCACCTGTGGTGACGGCCCGACTCAGCAGACCTGTGCGGATGACTTCGCGTAAGACTACGGATAGGGGTAGTTTTTCTTACAAGCCGGGAATATCGGGATTATACGAGGCGAGTGGTGAAAATCGCGTCGAGATTGTAGCGGGGAATGTCATGACAGGGCTGATGTTTGATAACGAACAGGTGGGAGCGAGCCTGCTCACGATGCCGTTACTTCTTTGGACCAGTGTAATCCAGTCGATGCCATCGCGAGCAGGGTGCAGGTGATTCAGAGTTCGTCGCTGATCGGCAGCACGTAGTTCTTGAATTCGGTGTCTTCCTTGAATCCGATGGACTCGTAGGTTTTCTGCGCGACTTCGTTGTTGCTGCTGGTGGAAACACGCATGCGCACGGCATTGGTTTCCTTGGCCATTTTTTTTGCGGTGCGGATCAGGTTGTCGGCCACCAACTGGCGGCGGGCGTCTTCGGCGACATAAATATCGTTGAGGATCCACACACGTTTGAGCGAAAGCGAGGAGAAGCTCGGGTACAGCTGGCAGAAACCCATCAGTTTGTTGCTGTCATCATCGGACAGCGCCAGGTAGATCACCGACTCCTTGCGACGCAGGCGTTTCTCGAGGAACGCCCGGGACGAGTCCGGATACGGCAGGGAACCATAAAACTCGCGATATTTGACGAACAAGGGTGTCAGCAGGTCCAGGTGTTCGAGGGTCGCTTGAATAATCCGCATGGTAGGTCTCGTCTTCAAGTGGCTGTCTTACGTCTCTGACGGCGATGGGAAACCCTTGGCGGCCGCGCAACGATCCTGCCTGAAACTGGTACGAATGTGCAATGCGCAAGCGGTTCAGGCATTCGGCGGTCCGAGCAGGAAATTTCCTTTCATGTCGCCTCCCGTGTCCGAGTCCAGTGTCTGAACCTGCGCTTCGTCCTTCAGATTGACCCCTGACAACTGCCGCCGGCAGGCTTCGCGCATCAAATACAGCAAACGGTGTGCCGCCATGCCGTAGCTCAGGCCTTCGAGCCGGACATTGGAGATGCAATTACGGTAGGCATCGGTAAGGCCGACCTTGGGATTGTAGGTGAAATATAATCCCAGGCTGTCCGGGGAGCTGAGGCCAGGGCGCTCGCCGATGAGGATCACGGTCATTTTTGCGCCAAGCAACTCACCGATCTCATCGGCGACGGCCACCCGGCCCTGTTCTACGAGTACGACTGGTGCAACAGTCCAGCCGTCGCCGGTTATTTGCTCTTCGAAGCGCGCCAGAAACGGCAGGGTATGGCGATGAACGGCCAATGCCGACAGGCCGTCGGCGACCACGATCACCAGGTCCACGCCTCCCGGATGAGCCACCGCGTAATCACGCAGGGCCTGCGCCGAGGCATCACTGAGTTTTCGCCCCAGGTCGGGGCGTTGCAGGTACGTGTTGCGATCCGTCGCCGCACTGTGCAGCAAAAGGCACTCGCGATCACGTTCGGCCAATTGCGCGCTGAGGGAGGCATGGTCAAACGGCAAGTGCACCGCATCCCGCGCCTGAGCGTGGGCGTATTGGAAGTCCAGTTGTGCGCGGGTGGGAATGCTGGTGCCGGTGCGGCCCAGGGCAATTCGCGCCGGCGTCAGGCGTCGTAGCTCCAGCCAAGGGTTGTGTGGATCGAAGGGTAATTTATCCATGTCAATGCTCATCCCAGTTGCGCCAAGGCCTGCCGGAAGGCTGGCGGCAGGCTGTCGCCGAAGAGAACCCTGCCATCGGCTTGAGTGAAGATGCCCATTCTCGCCAGCCACTGTTCGAATTCCGGTGCGGGCTTCAATCCCAGGGTTTGCCGGGCGTAGAGCGCATCGTGGAACGAAGTGGTCTGGTAGTTGAGCATGATGTCGTCGGAGCCGGGGATGCCCATGATGAAGTTGATCCCGGCGACGCCCAGCAGGGTCAGCAGGGTGTCCATGTCGTCCTGGTCGGCTTCGGCGTGGTTGGTGTAGCAGATGTCGCAACCCATGGGCACACCGAGCAATTTGCCGCAGAAGTGGTCTTCGAGCCCGGCGCGGATGATTTGTTTGCCGTTGTACAGGTATTCCGGGCCGATGAAGCCGACGACGGTGTTCACCAGAAATGGTTTGAAATGCCGCGCCACGGCGTAGGCCCGGGTTTCGCAGGTTTGCTGATCGACGCCGTGATGGGCGTTGGCCGACAGGGCACTGCCCTGGCCGGTTTCGAAGTACATCAGGTTCTGGCCCAGCGTGCCGCGATTGAGGCTCAAACCTGCGTCGTAACCTTCCTGCAATATATTGAGGTTGATGCCGAAACTGGCGTTGGCCGCTTCGGTGCCGGCGATCGACTGGAACACCAGGTCCAATGGGACACCGCGATTGATCGCTTCGATCGACGTGGTGACATGGGTCAGCACGCACGCCTGGGTCGGGATTTCGTAGCGCTGGATGATCGCGTCGAGCATTTCCAGCATGGCGCAAATCGAGGCGATGCTGTCGGTGGCCGGGTTGATGCCGATCATGGCATCGCCGTTGCCGTGCAGCAGGCCGTCGAGAATGCTTGCGGCGATACCGGCCGGTTCGTCGGTGGGGTGGTTCGGTTGCAGGCGCGTGGACAGTCGCCCGCGCAGGCCGAGGGTGCCGCGGAATTTCGTGACCACACGGATTTTCTGCGCCACTAGCACCAGATCCTGCACGCGCATGATCTTCGACACGGCGGTAACCATTTCCGGGGTCAGGCCGGGGGCGAGGGCGCGCAGAACCTGCTCGTCGGCGGCATCGCTGAGCAGCCAATCGCGAAAGCCGCCGACGGTAAGGTGGCTGATGACCGCGAAGGCTTGTTTGTCGTGGGTGTCGATGATCAGGCGGGTGACTTCATCGGACTCATAGGGAATCAACACTTCTTGCAGGAAGTGGGATAGCGGAATGTCGGCCAAAGTCATCTGTGCCGCGACGCGCTCGCCGTCATTGAGGGCCGCGACACCGGCCAGAAAATCCCCGGAGCGCGCTGGGCTGGCCTTGGCCATCACATCCTTGAGGCTGTCGAAGCGATAGGTCTGGGCGCCGACGGAATGGGCATATACGGCCATGGGGGCGGAGTCCTCCTGTTCTCTAGCTAACACTGTCAATCCCTGTGGGAGCGAGCTTGCTCGCGATGACGGTTTCAAATCCAACGCATGTGTCGAATGAATATCCGCTATCGCGAGCAAGCTCGCTCCCACATGGAGCCTCTGTGCACTTTGATAAGGCAGGCACCGGCAAAAATCCCGGTGCCGGTGCATTCAGATACCTTCGAGCATAGCGTCTGCCGGTGCCTCGGAGCGTTGCTTGGCAGTCAACTGGAAGTACAGGTACCCGGCAACCATGAAGCCGAGGAAGACCAGGCCGATCAAGGTGTTGAACCAGGCCATCGCCACCAGGCACACCACCGCCAGAAACAGCGCGATCCCCGGCACGATCGGATAGCCCGGCGCGCGGAAGGTGCGCTCCAGGTTCGGTTCGGTCTTACGCAGCTTGAACAGGCTCAGCATACTGATGATGTACATCACGATGGCGCCGAATACCGACATGGTGATCATCGCAGCCGTCAGGCTCATGCCTTGCAGGTTGACCAGACCGTCGCTGTAGATCGCCGCGATGCCGATCACGCCGCCGGCCAGAATCGCCCGATGCGGCGTCTGGAAGCGCGAGAGTTTGGCCAGCCCCTTGGGCAAGTAACCGGCGCGAGCCAGGGCGAAGAACTGCCGGGAATAGCCAAGAATGATCCCGTGGAAACTTGCCACCAGACCGAACAGACCGATCCATACCAGCATGTGCATCCAGGTCGAATTATCGCCGACCACAGCTTTCATCGCCTGGGGCAGCGGATCGTTGATGTTCGACAGTTGACGCCAGTCGCCGACGCCGCCGGCCATCACCATCACGCCGATGGCCAGGAACACCAGGGTCAGAATGCCGCTGACATAGGCTCTGGGGATCGTGCGTTTCGGGTCCTTGGCTTCCTCGGCGGCCATGGCCGCGCCTTCGATGGCGAGGAAGAACCAGATCGCAAAGGGGATCGCCGCAAAAATCCCGGGAATCGAGCCCATCGTGAACTCGTTCGAACCCGACCAGCCATTGAGCACGAAGTTGCTGAAGCTGAAGCCCGGGGCGACCACGCCCATGAATACCAGCAACTCAGCGACTGCCAGCACGGTGACCACCAACTCGAAGGTGGCCGCGATGCTGACACCGAGGATGTTCAGGCCCATGAACACGAAATAGGCGCCAACGGCGGCGATCTTCGGGTCCAGTTCCGGGTATTGCACGTTGAGGTAGGCACCGATGGCCATGGCGATGGCCGGTGGCGCAAAGACGAATTCGATCAGGGTGGCGATGCCGGCGATCAACCCGCCTTTCTCACCAAAGGCCCGGCGGCTGTAGGCAAACGGCCCGCCAGCGTGGGGAATCGCCGTCGTCAGTTCGGTAAAACTGAAGATGAAGCAGGTGTACATCGTCGCCACCATCAACGCGGTGACGAGAAAACCCAGTGTGCCTGCGGTGCCCCAGCCGTAACTCCAGCCGAAGTACTCGCCGGAAATCACCAGGCCGACGGCAATGCCCCATAAATGCAGGGTGCCGAGTGTGGGTTTGAGCTGTGTGGAAGAAATAGTCATAAGTCCTCTCTAATTTTTATTGTTCGATCTTTTGGACTTTCGGGTGCGACGGGTTGGGTGCAATTCCTGAATGACGGGTACGCAAGGCCCGTGCCAGAGCGGCCAGCCTTTTGTGTTGTGTCATTTAAGTCGCTATCGCGAGCAAGCTCGCTCCCACAGGGTTCTGTGTCAGGTCTCAACAGCTGGATTCACCACAAAAACCTGTGGGAGCGGGCTTGCTCGCGAAGGCGGTAGAAAGGGCGACACAGAGTTACCTGTGTCGCCCCCGGTTTTAGAAGAAGCCCAGCGGATTGATGTCGTAGCTCACCAGCAGGTTTTTGGTCTGCTGATAGTGGTCGAGCATCATCTTGTGGGTTTCACGACCGACGCCGGACTTCTTGTACCCGCCGAACGCGGCGTGCGCCGGGTACAGGTGGTAGCAGTTGGTCCACACTCGACCGGCCTTGATGGCGCGGCCCATGCGGTAGGCGCGGTTGATGTCGCGGGTCCAGAGGCCGGCACCCAGGCCGAACTCGGTGTCGTTGGCGATGGCCAGGGCTTCGGCTTCGTCCTTGAAGGTGGTGATGCTCACCACCGGACCGAAGATTTCTTCCTGGAACACGCGCATTTTGTTGGTGCCCTTGAGCAGCGTCGGCTGGATGTAATACCCGCTCGCCAGGTTACCCTCGAGTTTTTCGACCTTGCCGCCGGTCAGCAGCTCGGCGCCTTCGCCCTTGGCGATTTCCAGGTACGAAAGGATTTTGTCGAATTGCTGTTCGGACGCCTGGGCGCCGACCATGGTGTCGGTGTCCAGCGGGTCGCCACGTTTGATTTGCAGGACCTTCTTCATCACCACTTGCATGAATTCGTCGTAGATCGACTCTTGCACCAGCGCCCGGGAAGGGCAGGTGCAGACTTCGCCCTGGTTGAAGAATGCCAGCACCAGGCCTTCGGCGGCCTTCTCGATGAAGGATGGTTCGGCTTTCATGATGTCTTCGAAGAAGATGTTCGGCGACTTGCCACCCAGCTCCACGGTGGACGGAATGATGTTTTCGGCCGCGCATTTCATGATGTGCGAGCCGACCGGGGTCGAGCCGGTGAAGGCAATCTTGGCGATGCGTTTGCTGGTGGCCAGGGCTTCGCCGGCTTCTTTGCCGAAGCCTTGCACGATGTTCAGCACGCCCGGTGGCAGCAGGTCGCCGATCAGTTCGACCAGCACGGTGATGCCCAGCGGGGTTTGCTCGGCGGGTTTGAGCACCACGCAGTTGCCGGCAGCCAGCGCCGGGGCGAGTTTCCAGGCGGCCATCAGGATCGGGAAGTTCCACGGAATGATCTGCCCGACCACGCCCAGCGGTTCATGGATGTGATAGGCCACGGTGTTGCCGTCGATTTCGGCGGCGCTGCCTTCCTGGGCGCGGATGCAACCGGCGAAGTAGCGGAAGTGGTCGGCGGCCAGAGGGATGTCGGCGTTGAGGGTTTCGCGAACGGCTTTGCCGTTGTCCCAGGATTCGGTGATCGCCAGCAGTTCGAGGTTCTGTTCGATGCGGTCGGCGATTTTCAGCAGCACCAGCGAACGTGCCTGGGCGGACGTGGCGCCCCAGGTATCGGCCGCCGCGTGGGCAGCGTCCAGGGCCTTGTCGATGTCTTCGGCCGTGGAGCGGGGGAATTCGGCAATCGGTTGGCCATTCACTGGCGAGGTATTGGTGAAGTACTGACCTTTGACAGGCGCGACGAACTCGCCGCCGATGTAGTTACCGTATTTGGCTTTGAACGAAACGATAGCGCCTTCAGTACCGGGGTGAGCGTAACGCATGGTGGTCTCTCCTTGCTTTTGTGCTTATAGGGAGTCGCGCATGTGCGCTTGCTTTAAGCGTAGAGCAAGGGGCGGGCCAGTGCCTTGCATGTCAGGTAAATCAAGGCCTTGCGAGGTTTTTGTCAGACGGGCGGGTAGCGCCTGTGACGCTTTCGGTACAGCCAGGGTGACACTTTGTACCCTTTGTGGCACAGCTTGTGACCAGCCGGTCTTGCAGGCATTGCAATGCGGGCCGGGCTGGAGGATGCTCGGCATCACCTCATGCACGGGTCGCCGAGCCCCGGGGAGAATAATAAGAAATGCAAGACAACCATTTGAGTCGCCATGCCCAGCAAGTATTGACGGTGACCCAGGGCAAGACCCACCTGCACGGTCCGGGTAGCGATCCGTCCATCGCCCGTTCCTGGCTGCGCTGCCTTGAGGACTATCATCTCGATCCGGCCCTGAGCATCGCGCCGACGGTGCTGGAACATGGTCGTGTCCTGGAAAGCCGCGAGCGCTTGCAGCAAGTGCTGCACATCGCCGGCAATGAAATGACCAGCCTGCATCAACAGCTCTCCGGCGCCGGCCATGCAGTGCTGCTGACCGACGCCCGCGGCGTGATCCTCAACTGCGTCACCGCGCCCGCCGAACGACAGATCTTCGAGCGCGCCGGTCTTTGGCTCGGGGCCGACTGGAGCGAGGCCTGCGAAGGCACTAACGGTATCGGCACCTGTCTGGTGGAGCGTCAGTCGCTGACCATCCATCAGGACGAACACTTTCGCGGCCGCCACACCGGCCTGACCTGCTCGGCGAGCCCGGTCTTCGATCCCCATGGCGAATTGCTGGCGGTGCTCGACGTGTCGTCGGCGCGGCGCGATGTGTCGCGGCAAAGCCAGTTCCACACCATGGCACTGGTCAACCTGTCGGCGAAGATGATCGAGAGCTGCTACTTCCTGCGCTGCTTCGACAACCAATGGTTGTTGCGTTTTCACTTGCAAGCCGAGTCCGTCGGTCTGTTCAGCGAAGGGCTGCTGGCGTTCGACGGGGAAGGGCGCATTTGCGCGGTCAACCAGAGTGCGCTGAACCTGCTGGGACATATTCGCGGCGGCTTGCTGGGTAAGCCGGTGGAGGCGTTTTTCGATTGCTCGCTCGATGAGTTGCTCGGTCGCGCGAGCACCAATGCCGCCGCCAGTTGGCCGTTGCGCACCCGTGATGGTCGCAAGCTGTTTGCGGTATTGCGCGGTGAGGCACGGCGGCCGCTGCCAACTCCGTTGGTGCCAGCGGCCAAGGTCGCACAAGCACCGCGCCTGTCGGGCATTTGCCTGGATGACGCAACGTTGCAGGCGGACTTCCGCAAAGCCTTGCGCGTCTACGAGCGCGACGTACCGCTGCTGATCAACGGTGAAACCGGGTCCGGCAAGGAGGCCTTTGCCAAAGCGGTGCACCACGCCAGCCAGCGGGCGGAGAAAGCCTTTGTCGCCCTCAATTGCGCAGCCATTCCCGAAAGCCTGATCGAAAGCGAGTTGTTCGGATATCGCGGCGGCAGCTTTACCGGTGCACGCAAGGAGGGTATGCGCGGCAAGTTGCAACAGGCCGATGGCGGGACCTTGTTCCTCGATGAAATCGGTGACATGCCACTGGCCTTGCAGACGCGCTTGCTGAGGGTGCTCGAAGACCGACAAGTGGTGCCGATCGGCGGAGAGCCGGAATCGGTGAATGTGCGGATCATCAGTGCCACTCACCGTAAGTTGCTGGATCGTGTGCAGGACGGCAGCTTCCGTGAGGATTTGTATTACCGGCTCAACGGGCTGGAAGTCGCGTTGCCGGCCTTGCGTGATCGTAGCGACAAATCCCGGTTGCTCGACTTTTTGCTGGCCGAGGAGGCGGGCGGAGAAACCGTGTTGATCGACGGGCCGGCGCGGGAGGCCTTATTGGGGTTCGCTTGGCCGGGTAACGTGCGGCAGTTGCGAAATGTGCTGCGTACGTTGGCAGCACTGTGTGAGGACGGGCGGATCGGCCTGGAGGATTTGCCGGCGATGATTCGCCAGGCGCGGCCGGTAGTGTCGACGATTGAAGAAGCTTCGGAGCATCCGCTGGAAGATGCCGAGCGGCTAGCGCTACTCACGGCGCTGGAGCAGACGCGCTGGCATATGACGCACACAGCGGAGCAGCTGGGGGTCAGTCGCAATACCCTCTATCGGAAGCTGCGTAAACACGGTATCGCCCGGTAATCCGTGTCGCGGCCACTCGCGAGCAAGCCCGCTCCCACAGGGTACACGCGGTCCCTGTGGGTGAGGGCTTGCTCGCGAAGGCGCCCTCAACTCTGAAACATCAGGTGCGATTTTCCCCTCCCTAAGCTAACCTGCGGCCATGTTTTACGAGGTCGACTATGCACATTCATATTCTTGGTATCTGCGGCACTTTCATGGGGTCAATGGCGGTTCTGGCCAAAGAGCTGGGCCATCACGTGACGGGCTCCGATGCCAACGTCTATCCGCCGATGAGCACTCAGCTGGAAGCCCAGGGCATTGAATTGACCCAAGGCTACGACCCGGCGCAACTCGATCCGGCCCCTGATCTGGTGGTGATCGGCAACGCCATGTCCCGGGGCAACCCGGCTGTGGAGTACGTGCTGAACAAAGGCCTGCCCTACGTCTCCGGCCCACAATGGCTGGCCGATCACGTGCTGCAAGGTCGCTGGGTACTGGCGGTTGCCGGTACGCACGGCAAGACCACCACCAGCAGCATGTTGGCCTGGGTGCTGGAACACGCGGGCATGAGTCCGGGCTTCCTGATCGGTGGCGTGCCGCAGAATTTCTCGGTGTCGGCGCGCCTGGGTGGCACGCCGTTCTTCGTCATCGAAGCCGACGAATACGACAGCGCCTTTTTCGACAAGCGCTCCAAGTTCGTGCACTACCGCCCGCGCACGGCAATCCTGAACAATCTCGAATTCGATCACGCGGACATCTTCCCGGACCTGCCGGCCATCGAGCGGCAGTTCCATCACTTGGTGCGGACCATTCCGAGCGAAGGCCTGGTGATTCATCCGACCACCGAGCCGGCGCTGCAGCGTGTCATCGAGATGGGCTGCTGGACTCCGGTGCAGACCACGGGTGCCGACGGCCAGTGGCAGGTCAAGTTGCTCAGCGAAGATGGCTCGGCCTTCGAAGTGATGTTTGAAGGTGTTTCCCAAGGCGTGGTCGAGTGGGACATGACCGGTCAGCACAACGTCGCCAACGCACTGGCTACCCTGGCCGCGGCGCGCCACGTCGGCGTCGTGCCGTCCATGGGCATCGCCGCGTTGAGCGCCTTCAAAAGCGTGAAGCGCCGGATGGAAAAAGTCGCGGAAGTGGGTGGCGTCACCATTTATGACGACTTCGCTCACCACCCGACCGCCATTGCCACCACACTGGATGGCCTGCGCAAACGCATCGGCGATGCGCCGTTGATCGCGATCATCGAGCCGCGTTCCAACTCCATGAAGCTTGGCGCGCACCGCGACGGATTGCCGGAAAGCGTGGTCGATGCCGATCAGGTGATCTGGTACGCCCCGGCCAACCTCGGTTGGGACCTGGCGGCCACGGCGGCGCTGTGCACCGTGCCGTCGATTGTCAGCGACTCCCTGGAAGGCATCATCGAACGCGTGAAGAGTCAGGCGCAACCAGGCACTCACGTGGTGATCATGAGCAACGGCGGCTTCGGTGGCCTGCACGGCAAACTCGCCGAGGCGCTAAAATGAACAACGGCCCGGACCGCATCACCCTGGCGATGACCGGCGCTTCCGGTGCTCAGTACGGTTTGCGCCTGCTCGACTGCCTGGTGCGGGAAGATCGTGAAGTGCACTTCCTGATTTCCAAGGCGGCGCAATTGGTGATGGCCACCGAAACCGACGTCACGCTGCCGGCCAAGCCGCAGATGATGCAGGCGTTCCTCACCGAATACACGGGGGCTGCCGCCGGGCAGATTCGCGTGTATGGCAAGGAAGACTGGATGTCGCCGGTGGCTTCGGGCTCCGGTTCGCCGGCGGCGATGGTGGTGGTGCCGTGTTCCACCGGCACTCTGTCGGCTATTGCCACCGGTGCCTGCAACAACCTGATCGAGCGTGCCGCCGACGTGACGCTCAAAGAACGTCGGCAGTTGATCCTGGTGCCCCGTGAAGCGCCGTATTCGAGCATCCATCTGGAGAACATGCTCAAGTTGTCGAACATGGGCGTGACGATTCTGCCGGCCTCGCCGGGCTTCTATCATCAACCGCAAACCATCGATGACCTGATCGACTTTGTCGTGGCGCGGATCCTTAACGTGCTCAATATTCCTCAGGACATGTTGCCGCGCTGGGGCGAGCATCATCTGACCAGCGATGAATAAGCTACTGGTGATGGTGCTGGCGCTGCAATTGGCCGGGTGCGCCACGGCGCGCACCCTCGATGCGGCCAAGCCGGGGGCGCCGGTGGTGTACGCCGGGACTCGCCTGGATTTGTACGCAATGAACGGTGGGTGCTGTGCGATGGACCGGTTCGGCGCCGAAGCACCGAGCTATCCGGGTGTTGATCTGCCGGCCAGTGCGTTGCTCGACACGCTGCTGTTGCCGCTGTCGTTGCTGACGGTGATAGGGGTGAGTTTTCAGGCGACGGGTGGGTTGTAGGTATAGCGCTTTTGTGGCGAGGGGCTTGCCCCCCGTTGGGCTGCGAAGCAGCCCCAAAACCGGCCATCTCCATTTTTCTGATACATCGCAAGTTCCATATTTACGACTGCTACGCAGCCGAACGGGGCGGTGCGGCGTTCCGACAAGCCCCCTCGCCACAGGTTCGCGGTTTACTTGCCCAGCTTCCTCAGCTCATCCGACTCGACAATCCTGATCCCGTCCTGCTCTTCCAGTGCCAGGCGCCACATCGCGCGAGCCAGTTGGCAGGCTTCGATACCATGGTATTTACCAGGGATCAGCCGAGATAACGGGCCGGCGACTTTCTCGCCCAGTCGCGGCTCGGTGCGATCACCCAGCAACAGCGAAGGGCGGCAGATGGTCAGCTGCGGCCAGTCCTGCGCACGCAGTGCGTACTCCATCTCGCCTTTGACCCGGTTGTAGAGAATCGAGGATCTGCGATCGGCTCCCAGAGCACTGATCACGATCAGGTGCCGTGCGCCCATCTCCCGTGCGCGTTTGGCAAAGGCCACGACCATGTCCAGGTCCACCGCGCGGAACGCCTGTTCCGAGCCTGCCTGTTTGATGGTGGTGCCCAGGCAACAGTAGGCGATGTCGACACGGCCGTTCAACTGCGGCAGAAACTCTGCCGGGTCGCCGACGGGGTTTTCAAGGTGCGGGTGCTCGGCCAATGGCCTGCGTGAGGGGGCCAATACCCGTGTAATCGTCGGCTCGTTAAGCAGGCGATCAAGCAGATGTTCACCGGTCAGGCCGGTGGCTCCGGCAAGCAATACGTGCTGAGGCGTCAAGTACATAGTGTTTCTCCCTTGATACTATTCAGCTTAGTTGCTGTTTGCATCCTTGCTTTCGATGGACGCACTTTGCAGCGCTTTTCGTGCCTGCTGTTTGCGCAGGAGTTGCCAATGCGAGAGGACGGTTTTCGGTGCCCAGATCTGTGGTTCGGACGCTTCGAAACCGTCCGCCAGCTCACGTTCGGCGACAGTGGCCTTGGCCAGTTTGAAGGCTTGTTCCAGGTCATCGGTCTGGTTCAGGGCCTGGGCGAACAGGGCATCTCCGAAATAAGTGAAGTTGGCTTCCTCCGAGCAACCGAAGGACACTCGGTCGGCCCGCGAGGCCGTCATGATCAGGGTCCGTTCATCCTTGAGGGCGGGGATGAAACCGCCGGAGTAGCAGGACGAAATCACGATGATCTTGTCGCGATTTTTCAGGGGGGCGAGAACAGCGGCCAATTCGTCGGCTGGCAGATCGGCCAATTCCATGCGTGGCTGGTCAAGCACCAGTTCGTGTTCGCTGGTGCCGTGGCTGCTCAGGTAGATGAAAACCAGGTCTTCCGGACCGCTGCGTTCGGCCAGCGTCAGGGCAGCCCGGCGCAGGTTTTCCCGGGTAGCCATCGGGCGGTCGGCGAGGTGGTCACGATGGTTCACCAGGCGGATCTGGCCAAGGGTGCCAAAACGGGTGGTGAGCATGTTGGCGACGTAGTCGGATTCGCGCAGAAACACGCTTTGCTTGCCATCACCCCCCAAGGTCAACGAGTACAGCTCCACCGCCGGCGTCGAGTGTGGAACGTTGGCCAGCGCTGCGTCGAGCAGGCGGCCCTGGGCCAGCAGGCCGAGTTCCAGGGTGTCGGGCAATAATTTGCCCTCGGTGTCGCGTACGCGCTGGCCGTTGATCCAGGTGCCGCTGAGCACGGTGCCATCGGTCAACACCAATGTGCCGCGCCCTTGGTAACTGTCGTTGTCGAACTGGCCGGTGTAAAAGCTGCCGTCGGACAGGTTCAGGCGGCCCTGGCCGGAAAAACGCCAGTCATTGAACTGGCCGATGTAGTGGCTGCCGTCAGTGCCGATCAACTCACCCTTGCCGTTCAGCGAGCCTTCCTTGAACTGTCCCAGCCAGACATCGCCGTCGGCGTTTTCGTAGCGGCCCTTGCCGTGCAGTTGATTGTTCTTGAAGCTGCCGACATAGATGTCGCCATCGGCGCTGTTGAAAGTCCCGTTGCCTTCCAGCTGGCCGTCGACGAAGTGCCCGGTGAACTGATTGCCGTTGCCGTCGCCGCGCTGGCCTTCGCCATTGGGTTTGCCGTGGGCGAACTGGCCCTGATAGGAGCTGCCGTCTTCGAGTTCGAGGCGACCCAGGCCGGCGTATTGATCGGCCTTGAACTCTCCGCGATAGCTCATGCCGTTTTCTTTGAGGGTACCTTCGCCGTTGCGCCGGCCGGCCTTGAAGCCGCCGCTGTAGCTGCTGGCGTTGGTGGTCAATGCCCCCTGGCCGTCGAACAGTCCCTGATTGAACTGACCGCGATAGACTTCGCCATTGCTGCCATGCCATTCGCCCTGGCCTTGCCACTGGCCCTTGTCGAATTCGCCGGCGTACCAGCTGCCGTTCGGGTAGTCGATACGCCCCTTGCCTTGCAGCAAGCCATTGACCAGGTCACCGCGATAACGTCCGCCGTCCGGCAGGCGGGCGTCAGGAGGAAATGGCGATTCGCCGTCGCCGCAAGCGGTGAGCATCAAGGTCAAGGCAAGGAGTGCAAGTGGGCGCATAGCGGATTCCGGGCAATTAGGCGAGGGAGTATGCCGCAGCTATGTGTCCTTAATATAGGGTGAGGTACCGCGTGAGGGCGCGAAACAGCATGAGCTGCTTCGCATCCGGCAAGGTTTATACGAAGCACAGAGACAGGGGCTCGGCGATGTACGCCGGTTTGTCCGAACCTTCGATTTCCAGGGTGGTGGTGGCCTTGAGCAGCCATTGGCCGGGTTTCTTCTCGATGACTTCGGTCAGGTCGACTTTCAGGCGCACTTTCGAATTGACCTTGACCGGCTGGATGAAACGCACGCTGTCGAGTCCGTAGTTGACCACCATCTTCAAGCCTTCGGGCATGACGAGGATGTCTTCCATCAGTTTCGGGATCAGCGACAACGACAGGAAGCCGTGAGCGATGGTGCCGCCAAATGGCGTTTGCGCAGCCTTGACCGGGTCGACGTGGATGAACTGAAAATCCCCTGTGGCTTCGGCGAACAGGTTGATGCGGTCCTGATCGATAGTGAGCCATTCGGAACGTCCAAGTTCCTTGCCGACATAATCTTTGAGCTCCGCAACTGGAACATAGGGCATTGAGACTCTCCTTGGGTTCATCGGTTTTATAGTTTTGGCTTGCGGGGATCTGACCTCCCGGCTTACTACTTTAGATCAACATGGCCAAACGCAGCGGTCAACTGACAATGCTTTTGGCGAATGCCGGTCTATAGCGCGAGCATGCCTATAATGCCCGGCCAATGCGGGTGACGGATTTTGCGGGAGAACTTTGATGTTGTTACGGGGCCTGACGTGGCTGGTGCTGTTCCAATTGCTCGGCACTGCGCTCAATCATTTGTTCTTGCCGGTGCTGCCGGGGCCGATTGTGGGGTTGCTGCTGTTGCTGGTGTACCTCATCTGTCGCGGGCAGGTTGGCGAGCCGCTGAACCTGGCGGCCAGTAGCCTGTTGCGTTACCTGCCCCTGTTGCTGGTGCCGCCGGCTGTGGGCGTGATGGTCTACGCCGCTGACATCGCGGCGGATTTCTGGGCCATTGTCGGTGCGCTGGTATTGTCGCTGCTGCTTTCCATGGCCTTCGCCGGGGTGCTGATGCATCGTATGGTCAAGGGGCACGCTCACTCCGAGGACAGCCAATGATCTTCGACTGGCACGGCGCCTGGACGTCGGTGATTCATCATCCCCTGTTTGGTATCGGCATTACTCTTGGCGCCTATCAACTCGTCCTGGCGGCATTCGAGAAAACCCGCTGGATCTTTTTGCAGCCGGTGTTGGTCTCCATGTTGTTGGTGATCGGCGTGCTGGTGGGCTGCGGCCTGACCTATGCCGAGTACCGCAAGAGCACCGAGATTCTCAGCATCCTGCTAGGCCCGGCCACTGTCGCACTGGCGGTGCCGCTTTATCTCAACCTGCGACGGATTCGGCAGTTGTTCTGGCCGATATTTACTACGCTGGTGATAGGCGGGGTGGTGGCCACGGGGATGGGCGTGTTGCTGGGCTGGTCGTTCGGTGCCGAGCACATGATCCTGATGACCATGGCGCCGAAATCGGTGACTTCGCCTATCGCTATGTTGGTGGCCGAGCAGATCGGTGGTGTCGCGGCGCTGGCAGCGGTGTTCGTCTTGATTACGGGTGTGATCGGCGCGATTTTCGGCCCGGCGTTGTTGACCCGGCTGGGCGTGCATAGCCCGGAAGCCAGGGGTATGGCACTGGGCATGACGGCCCACGCGGTCGGCACGGCAGTGGCGATGCAGGAAAGTGAAGAGTGCGGCGCCTTCGCGGCGCTGGCGATGAGCCTGATGGGTGTGGCCACGGCGGTGCTCCTGCCGTTGGCGGTGTCGATGGTGGTGTAAGGAAATGTCTATGAGTCTGCCGCTTTTTCCGCTCAATACAGTGCTGTTTCCAGGCTGCATCCTCGACTTGCAGATCTTCGAGGCGCGCTATCTGGACATGATCGGCCGCTGCATGAAGCAGGGCGGCGGGTTCGGCGTGGTGTGCATCCTCGAGGGTGAGGAAGTCGGGATCGCCCCGGCGGGTTACGCCTTGGTCGGGTGTGAGGCGCTGATCACCGATTTCAAGCAACAGGACAACGGCCTGCTGGGGATTCGGGTTCAGGGCGGACGGCGTTTCCATGTATTACGAACGGAAGTCCAGCGCGATCAGTTGATCGTCGCCGAGGTCGAGTGGCTGGAAGACGAGCCCGAGCAGCCCTTGCAGGACGAAGATGCCGACCTGGTTGCGTTGCTCAAGGCCTTGGCTGAGCACCCGATGGTCGAAGCGTTGAACATGGGCACTGAGGCGACCGGGCAACAATCACTGGCCAATCAATTGGCGTACCTGTTGCCTTTCGCGGAACTGGACAAGATCGACCTGCTGCAACTTGATGATCCGCAGCAACGACTGGATGCGATTCAGGCGTTGCTGGATGAGTTGCAGGGGGAGTTGTTTGCCTGAGTGATTTTGGCGAACTTCCGATGGCTTGGCTGTATGTTATTTTTAATGGCATTGTTTTTGAGGTTTATTTTAGGTTCAGCCGGCTGAGTCTGTATTTATTTCTAATAACTAAAGGTGATGGTTTGTATTGAGTGTTCACGCGGTGGTGATTATATTTGCTGCGCCTGCATGAGGCGGGCGTTACATATATAAGGAGCTGTTATTGTGAAGAATTTTACTGGTGCCGAGCGTGCTTTGTGGGAGTTGTGCTTTTCTCGAATTATGGTCAACTATGTTTCTGCGCAATCACCGCAGGGCGAAGTTCAGTTTGCCGCGGACTCTGCAGCCAATGCGGCCAATGCGTTGATCCTGGTGCGTCGTTCGGGCCTGAATGGTGATCGTGATAATTATGAGCAGCGGCTTTGGGATAGTTATGTAGGGGACGCTATGATCAAGTTTTCGACAGAGGTTCGTTGGAAACTTGAAGACTATGTTGTCATTGCCGGCCGCGTTGCCAAAAATGCCGATTCAGCCGTTGCGAAGTATCGCGGCACGGAAGGTTCGGAACTGCCAAGCTTTCCATTCGGAAGCTAAGTCGTAATATGGTTTTTTGGTAGTTGATGGTAAAGCGATTCCTTGAATGACGTTTTGTGGGCTGATGTTCCATTTGCGCCAAGGGACGAACGCAGGCTTCAAGAACTCCATAACACCCTGTGGGAGCGAGCTTGCCCGCGAAGAGGCTCTTTCAGTCGATACTGATATCGCCTGACTCTCCGCCTTCGCGGGCAGGCCCGCCCCACAGGATTCGATTTACTTCAGGTCCGACTCAGTCAGCTCAACACAAAGTAATCGCGATCTTCGAGCGGGCTAGTTCGACCTGCTGCAATTAGATGATCCGCAGCAGCGACTGAGTGCGATTCAGGCGTTACTGGATGAGTTGCAGGGGGAGCTGTTTACCTGAGCAGCATTTGGCAAACATTGCACTCGATTGCCAGCATTGCTGGGTACCGGTGTTTTGATTAGTTTGGGGTTGCCCGCATAAAGCGGGTCACTTCAAAATATCAAAAGGATTTCAATGATGACTATTTTCACCAATGAGTGGGCGGCATGGGAAGCGGCCGCTGTAGGTTACCTGCTCAAACATGCAAGTTTTGGTCAGCCCTTCGAGGATACTGCAATTGCAGCAAGCCGGCTCGCTGATGCACTGATTCTGGAAATGCGTAAACGTCAACGTGCCTGATTGCAATTAGCTGAACGCATTCAAAAAGAACCCCGTCATATTGGTCGGGGTTCTTTTTTTATGAGAGACCGAGATAAAACTGCACTCTTTTTAGTAGGCATACCGCAACATCGTATGGGGCAAGTGCCGCAATACGAAGAAGCCGAACAGGGCCACTAACGCCGGTAGCAGCAGCCACCAGACCTTGGGCGGCATTGCGTTCAGTGGTGCCTGACGTTGATTCAGCCAGAGGCTGGCTGCGCAGACACAGGCCGCCAGCATTGCACCCGCCAATACATCCGTCGGCCAATGCGCGCCGAGGTAAACCCTGGAGAGGGCAATCGCCAAGGCTGGAATGCAACCCAGTAGTAACCAGGTCAATCGCATCCGTGGCGGTTGTCCACGCCCGGCAAGTACGGCGAGGGTTAGAAACAGCGCGAAAGAACCCGAGGCGTGACCGCTTGGCATGCTGTAACTGGTCAGTGGATCGCTCAGGACTTCCGGACGTACGCGAGCGAAGAAGTGTTTGGTCGCGGTGTTGGCCAGTGCCGTGCAGAGCAGGGTGCTGCAGGCGAAGATCGCTTGCGGCCATTGCCTGGCGATTACCAGTAGCGCTACGAGCAAAGCACTGAACACCAGCATGTTGCGGAATTCGCCGATCAGTGTGAAGACTACGGCTACTTCATCGAGCATCGGATTGCGATGCTCTTGCACCAGTGTCATCACGCCCTGATCGAGCGCGCTCAGATGCGAATAGCCGATAAACAACCCTGCCAGAATCAGAAAACTCATGCCGGTGATGAACATCGTGGCATTGCGATGCCGGCGCAGGCTACTGGTTGCGCTCAAGCCGACCATCACAGCAATGCTGCCGACAACAACTCCGGCCTGGAGCCAGAAGCCTTCGGGCAATGGCAAGCGGATTGCCGCGCCCGTGGCCCAGCCAGGCATCAGATAAGCCAACGACCAACCCGCGCCAGCCAACAGGCTGACAGCGAAGAAGCGCGGGAAAGGCATGTCGCACATTCCGGCCACCATCGGCAGCATTGGCCGCAAGGGGCCGATAAAGCGCCCAACCAGCAGGCTGGCGATGCCGTAGCGCTGGAAGTATGACTCGGCTCCGGCGATCCATTCCGGATGATGGCGCAAGCCCGGCAGGCGCCGGATGTTCTGATGGAAGTGCCGTCCCAGAAAATACGAAATGACGTCACCCAGCACCCCGGCGACGAAACCCAGCAAGAGCGTCTCACTGAGCGTCAGTGCGCCACTGCCTGCCAGTACCGCCACGGCGAACAGCAGCACCGTGCCGGGAACGATCAGCCCGGCAATCGCCAGGCATTCCACAAAGGCCACGATGAATACCGCTGCCGCCAGCCATTGCGGGTTGGCCGCCAACCATCCGGTCACGCTATCGAGCCATGGGCCCATAAAAACCACTCCATCAAATGTTCAATTTTCTACTTTGTAGGCGCGAGCCTGCTCGCGATAGCGCACTTTGAGTCAACGGTGATGTTGATTGTGCTGACCTCATCGCGAGCAGGCTCGCTCCTACAGAAGATTCCTTCAGTTTCAAAATCCGGATCGGTCTCAGGACAGTACAAAATAATCGCGACCTTCGACCTGTCCCCGTCGTAGCGGGTTGCGCGTGCAATAAGCCGCGTAGGCCGCATCGACGAAGCGGTACATCAGGTGTTCATCGCGCCCGTGGGGAATGCCCAGACGCGTGGTCTGGATGACGTGGGCAGGCGTCTGCCCGACGTGTTCTACCAGCAGCACTTCATGGTCGAAGCGTTTGGCGTCCCATACCGGCACTTTCAGGCCCAACGACTTGCAGAGCAGGGTTTGCCCGGCACAGAGTTTTTGTGACGGGCGAGGGTGGCCCTGGGAATCGGGATTGTTCAGTAGCATCTGCGCCAGGCTGGCCGGCCCGCTCAATTGATCGACCCACGGGTAGGCGGATTTGATCAGTACCGCGTTTCCCGGCCCTTGAGCACTGAAGTTCAGTGAGTCGCCGCCCCGAGCGTAATACATATAGATGTGGCCGCCATCCAGAAACAAAGCCTTACGCTTTTCTGTGTAGCCGAGGGATGCGTGGCTGCCCTTTTCCGCGCAGTAGTAGGCCTCTGTCTCGATAATTCGGGCGCTGAGCCACAGGTCGCCCACTCGATGGCGAATGACTTTGCCCAGTAAATCCCGGGCCAGAATTTGCGCGTCACGGTCGAAAAACGCGTCCGGGAGACCCGTGGGCAGGCTCGCGGCGGACGCTCGAACAGTCAGATTGGACATGATGACCGGCATTTGTCAGGGCTGAATGAGTCGTGATGATAACAATTTGCAGCTTAATCCCGGCTGAACATCGGCAATTTGCCCTCCATTTCGACCATCCGCCCGTCACCGCTGTTAGTCGGTGGGCGCGACAGCTATAATCTGTCGCTTTACTCTTTACCAAGACCTAATCAAAGACCACGCCAGACCATGACTGAGTCCGTTCTTGACTACATGACCCGCCTGGGTCGCGCTGCCCGCGAAGCTTCCCGCGTGATCGGCCGTGCCAGTACCGCGCAGAAAAACCGCGCCCTGCAGGCCGCCGCCAACGCGCTGGACGCTGCCCGCGCCGAGCTGACGGCGGCCAATGAACAGGATTTGGCTGCCGGTCGCGCCAATGGTCTTGAGCCGGCCCTGCTTGAGCGCCTGGCACTGACCCCGGCGCGTATCGACGGCATGATCGTCGGCCTGCGTCAGGTGGCAGCCCTGCCGGACCCGGTCGGCGCTATCCGTGACATGAGCTTCCGTCCGTCCGGTATTCAGGTCGGCAAGATGCGCGTGCCACTGGGCGTGATCGGAATCATCTACGAGTCGCGACCGAACGTGACCATCGATGCGGCCAGTCTGTGCCTGAAGTCCGGTAACGCGACCATCTTGCGTGGCGGTTCCGAGGCCATTCATTCCAATCGTGCCATCGCCGCCTGCATTCAGCGTGGCCTGGCCGAGGCCGATCTGCCGGCCGCGGTGGTGCAAGTGGTCGAAACCACCGATCGCGCTGCCGTCGGCGCGCTGATCACCATGCCTGAATACGTTGATGTCATCGTGCCGCGCGGCGGTCGTGGCCTGATCGAGCGCGTCAGCCGTGATGCCCGTGTCCCGGTGATCAAGCACCTGGACGGCATCTGCCACGTTTACGTGAGTGAACACGCCGATCTGGCCAAGGCGCAGCGCATCGCGTTCAATGCCAAGACTTACCGTTATGGCATCTGCGGTGCCATGGAAACGCTGCTGGTGGACCACACCGTTGCCAAGGATTTCCTGCCGGCGATGGCGGCACAGTTCCGCGAAAAAGGCGTCGAACTGCGCGGCTGCGAGCGTACCCGGGCAATCATCGATGCCGTGGCCGCTACCGAAGAAGACTGGAGCACCGAGTACCTGGCGGCAATTTTGTCGATCCGCGTGGTCGACGGACTGGGACAGGCCATCGAGCACATCAATCATTACGGCTCCCATCACACCGATTCGATTGTCAGCGAACATCAGGGCGACACCCGGCGTTTCGTGGCTGAAGTCGACTCCTCGTCGGTGATGATCAATACCCCGACATGCTTCGCCGATGGCTTCGAATACGGATTGGGTGCCGAGATCGGCATTTCTACTGATAAGCTGCACGCCCGCGGCCCGGTGGGCCTCGAGGGACTGACCTGCGAGAAGTACATCGTGGTCGGCGACGGGCAGTTGCGCGGACAGGAGCCGGTCTGACTTGGGCGACTTCGACCCGTCAGCCCCGGTCACCGTCAGCGAGCCAGCCCCTCGCCGCATTGGCGTGCTGGGCGGAACGTTCGACCCGGTGCACATCGGCCATTTGCGCGGTGCGCTGGAAGTCGCCGAAACACTTGCGCTCGATGAGTTGCGCCTGACACCCAGTGCCAGGCCGCCCCATCGGGACAAGCCGCAGGTGTCGGCAAAAGACCGTCTGGCGATGGTCGAGTGCGCGGTGGCCGGTGTGGCGCCGTTGGTGGTGGACGCCCGCGAATTGCAGCGGGACAAACCGTCCTACACCATTGATACCCTGGAACTGATGCGCGCCGAACTGGCCGTATCCGACCAGGTTTTTCTGCTTTTGGGCTGGGACGCTTTTTGCGGCCTGCCCACTTGGCACCGCTGGGAAGAGTTGCTCCAGCATTGCCATATCCTGGTGTTGCAACGCCCGGATGCCGACAGCGAACCGCCGGATGCCTTGCGCAACTTGCTGGCAGCGCGCTCGGTGAGCGACCCGCTGGCCCTCAAAGGGCCGAGCGGACAGATTGCATTCGTCTGGCAGACACCGCTCGCGGTATCCGCCACCCAGATCCGTCAACTGCTGGCCAGCGGTAAGTCGGTACGTTTCCTGGTGCCCGACGCGGTCCTGGCCTACATCGATGCGCACGGACTCTACCGTGCGTCGAACTGAATGGGAGTGCCTCAAGGCACGTGGCAACAACGTGTATTGAAGCGCCCGAACAAACGAGCAAAACGAGTTTTATATGACGAGCAACAACGAAAGCAAAGTAAAACGCAAAGGCACATTCAAGAGTGCCCCGCTGCCGGAAAAGGTCCTCGCCGCCGAGCCGCCTAAAGGCGACGAGCTGGTCAAGATCGCCGTAGCCGCCCTTGAAGACGTCAAGGCCCAGGACGTGCTGGTGATTGATGTTCGCGACAAGCAGAGCATCACTGACTACATGATCATCGCCACCGGTACCTCCAACCGCCAGATCGGCGCGATGCTGGACAAGGTTCGCGAGGCCGTCAAAGCCCTGGGTATCAAGCCGCTGGGTGAAGAAGGCAAGGGCGACAGCGACTGGGTGCTGTTGGACATGGACGACGTGATCGTTCACATGATGACCTCCAACGCCCGTCAGTTCTACGACCTGGAGCGCCTGTGGAAAGGTGCCGAGCAGAGCCGTGCGGCCGATGGCAAGCACCACAGCCCTGAAGTTGGTCACGAGCACTTCAACAAGCTCAACAAAGACCAGGAATAAGGGACCGCTGTGCGACTGCGACTGATCGCCGTCGGTTCACGCATGCCCAAGTGGGTGGAAGAAGGCTGGCATGAATATGCCAAGCGTCTTCCGTCCGAGCTGGCGCTGGAACTGGTGGAAATTCCGCTCAATACCCGTGGCAAGAACGCCGACGTGGCCCGTTTCATCCGTCAGGAAGGCGAAGCCATGCTGGCCAAGGTCGGGCCGAACGAGCGGATTGTCACTCTCGAAGTCCATGGCAAGCCCTGGAGTACCGAGCAACTGGCGGTCGAGCTCGATCGCTGGCGGCTGGACTCGCGCACTGTCAACTTCATGGTCGGTGGCCCCGAAGGGCTGGCGCCGGAAGTCTGTGCCCGGGCCGACCAGCGCTGGTCGTTGTCGCCGCTGACCTTGCCGCACCCGCTGGTGCGGATCCTGATCGGCGAACAGATGTACCGTGCCTGGACCGTGTTGTCCGGTCACCCTTACCACAAGTAGTTCTGCCCTCATGTCCCAGCCGATCCGCATCAAGGACCACGAAAAAGACGCCCGTCTGGTGCGTGGTCGCGTCGTGTTCGGGGCCATTGCAGTGGTGGCGCTGATTGCGGTGTTGATCGCGCGTCTGTATTTCCTGCAGGTGATCCAGTACGAGTACCACTCGACCCTGTCGGAAAACAACCGCGTCCACGTGCAGCCGATTCCGCCGACTCGCGGGCTGATTTTCGACCGCAACGGCGTGGTGATTGCCGATAACCGGCCGAGTTTCAGCCTGAGCATGACCCGCGAGCGTTCCGGCGACTGGCAGCAGGTGCTCGACGTGATCGTCGAAGTGCTGGAACTGACGCCCGAGGACCGGGTGATCTTCGAGAAGCGCATGCGTCAGGGGCGCCGGCCGTTCGAGCCGGTGCCGATCCTGTTTGAGCTGAGCGAAGAGCAGATCGCCCGGATCGCCGTTAACCAGTTCCGCCTGCCGGGCGTGGAAGTGGTCGCGCAGTTGGTTCGTCACTATCCCCAAGGGGCGCACTTTGCTCACTCGGTGGGCTACATGGGGCGGATCAACGAGAAAGAGCTCAAGTCGCTGGACCCGGTCAATTACAGCGGCACCCACCACATCGGCAAAACCGGCATCGAGCGTTTCTACGAGCCTGAATTGCACGGCCAGGTGGGTTACGAGGAAGTCGAGACCAACGCCCGGGGCCGCGTACTGCGCGTGCTCAAGCGTACCGATCCGATTCCCGGCAAGGACATCGTCCTGAGTCTGGACATCAAATTGCAGGAAGCCGCCGAAGCTGCGCTCGGTGGTCGTCGTGGCGCGGTGGTAGCGCTGGACCCGAAAACCGGCGAAGTGCTGGCGATGGTCAGCCAACCGAGTTTCGACCCGAACCTGTTCGTCACCGGCATCAGCTTCAAGGCCTATTCCGAGCTGCGCGACTCCATCGACCGGCCGCTGTTCAACCGCGTGCTGCGTGGCCTGTACCCGCCGGGTTCGACCATCAAGCCCGCGGTGGCGATTGCCGGTCTGGACGCGGGCGTGGTGACGGCGTCGTCGCGAGTGTTCGACCCGGGTTACTACATGCTGCCCAACTACGATCACAAATACCGTAACTGGAATCGCACCGGTGACGGTTTTGTCGACCTCGATACGGCGATCATGCGTTCCAACGACACCTACTTCTATGACCTGGCCCACAAGCTGGGGATCGATCGGCTGTCGGCATACATGACCAAGTTCGGCATCGGCCAGAAAGTCTCCCTGGACATGTTCGAAGAGTCGCCGGGGCTGATGCCGTCCCGCGAATGGAAACGTGCGACCCGCCGGCAGGCGTGGTTCCCGGGTGAAACGCTGATTCTGGGGATCGGCCAGGGCTATATGCAGTCGACCCCGTTGCAATTGGCCCAGGCCACCGCTCTGGTCGCCAACAAAGGCGTCTGGAACCGTCCGCACCTGGCCAAGACCATCGAGGGCGTGAAGCCGGTGGATGAGAATCCGATGCCGGACATCATCCTGCGCGACCCCTCGGACTGGACCAGGGTCAACCACGGCATGCAGCAGGTTATGCATGGTGCCCGCGGTACGGCGCGCAAAGCCTCTATCGGCGCGCAATACCGGATCGCCGGCAAGTCGGGTACAGCCCAGGTGGTCGCGATCAAACAGGGTGAGAAGTATGACCGTTCCAAGGTTCAGGAGCGCCATCGCGACCACGCCCTGTTCGTCGGTTTCGCGCCGGCCGACGACCCGAAAATCGTGGTGTCGGTGATGGTCGAGAACGGCGAGTCCGGCTCCGGCGTCGCCGCGCCGGTGGTGCGCCAAATCATGGATGCCTGGCTCCTGGACCAGGACGGTCGGTTGAAGCCCGAATACGCCAGCCCTATCAGTGCAGAGGCTACCGCCCGTGATGAATAACTTCGATCGCATGCTCTCCAGTGAGGATGTGATGCGTCGCCGTGCGACGCTGCTGCAACGCCTGCACATCGACGGCCCGTTGCTGATCCTGCTGCTGACCCTGGCGGCCGGCAGCCTGTTCGTACTCTATTCGGCCAGTGGCAAAAGCTGGGATCTGCTGGCCAAACAAGCCACTTCTTTCGGCATCGGCCTGGTGTCGATGATCGTCATCGCCCAGTTCGAGCCACGCTTCATGGCCCGCTGGGTCCCGGTGGGTTATGTGATCGGCGTGCTGTTGCTGGTAGTCGTCGACGTCATGGGTCACAACGCCATGGGTGCTACCCGCTGGATCAACATTCCCGGGGTGATCCGCTTCCAGCCTTCGGAGTTCATGAAGATCCTGATGCCGGCGACCATCGCCTGGTACCTGTCCAAGCGCACCTTGCCGCCGCAACTCAAGCATGTGGGGGTGAGCCTGTTCCTGATCGGCTTGCCATTCATCCTGATCGTGCGTCAGCCCGACCTTGGCACTTCATTGCTGATTCTGGCGGGGGGTGCCTTCGTGCTGTTCATGGGTGGCCTGCGCTGGCGCTGGATCCTCAGCGTGCTCGCTGCCGCCGTGCCGGTGTCCGTGGCCATGTGGTATTTCGTTATGCACGATTACCAGAAGCAGCGCGTCCTCACGTTCCTCGACCCGGAAAGCGACCCGCTAGGCACCGGCTGGAACATCATCCAGTCCAAGGCCGCCATCGGCTCCGGTGGGGTGTTCGGCAAGGGCTGGTTGCTGGGCACCCAGTCGCACCTGGACTTCCTGCCGGAAAGCCATACCGACTTCATCATTGCCGTATTGGGTGAAGAGTTCGGCCTGGTGGGGATCTGCGCGCTGTTGCTGATCTACCTGCTGTTGATCGGCCGCGGCCTGGTGATTACCGCCCAGGCGCAGACATTGTTCGGCAAGTTGCTCGCGGGCAGCCTGACCATGACGTTTTTTGTTTATGTTTTCGTCAACATCGGTATGGTCAGTGGCCTGTTGCCGGTGGTGGGGGTGCCGTTGCCGTTCATTAGCTACGGAGGAACTTCGCTGGTGACGCTACTGTCAGCGTTTGGGGTTTTGATGTCGATCCATACCCATCGCAAGTGGATCGCGCAGGTTTGAATAAGGTGAAATTTTCAATGCAAGTAATGCGTGGCTGGGCGACTCGATACGCGCCATGGGTCAGCCTGGTAAGCATCCTTGGCACCATGCCGGACGCGTTGGCCGGCGACTACGAAGGCTCACCCCAGGTGGCCGAATTCGTCGGTGAAATGACCCGCGACTACGGTTTCGCCGGTGAACAATTGATGGGTGTGTTCCGTGAAGCCGAGCGCAAGCAGTCGATTCTGGACGCCATCTCCAAACCTGCCGAACGGGTCAAGCAGTGGAGCGAGTATCGCCCGATGTTCATCACCGATGCGCGCATAGCCCGGGGTGTGGATTTCTGGCGTCAGCACGAAGCGGTGTTGGCTCGTGCCGAGCAGGAATACGGCGTGCCGGCCCAGGTGATTGTCTCGATCATCGGTGTTGAAACCTTTTTCGGCCGTAATACCGGAAATTTCCGGGTGATCGATGCCTTGTCGACCCTGGGTTTCGACTATCCTCCCCGTGCCGAGTTTTTCCGCAAGGAGTTGCGTGAGTTCCTGCTACTGGCCCGCGAAGAGCAGGTCGATCCGTTGACGCTCAAAGGCTCCTACGCTGGCGCAATGGGATTGCCGCAGTTCATGCCGAGCAGTTTCCGCGCTTATGCAGTGGATTTCGACGGTGATGGCCATATCAACATCTGGACCAATCCGGATGATGCCATTGGCAGTGTTGCCAGTTACTTCAAGCGCCATGGCTGGGTCGCCGGCGAACCGGTAGTCAGTCGCGGCGATGTCCGTGGCGATCAGGTCGACGAAGGTTTGACCACCGGCATCGAACCGACGAAAACCGTCGGGGAGTTGCGAGCCCTGGGGTGGTCAAGTCATGATGCGCTGCGCGATGATATGCCGGTTACTGCTTTCCGCCTGGAAGGCGACAATGGCTCCGAGTACTGGATGGGCCTGAAGAATTTTTACGCGATCACGCGATATAACCGCAGCGTGATGTACGCCATGGCCGTACATCAACTGTCTGAGCAGCTGGTCCAAGCACGGGGCGTCAAGTAATGCGGGCATTGCCTATCAATAAACCCCTGAAGCTGATGGCATTCGCCGCGTTGGCAATGCTGGTCGCCAGTTGTTCGACCAGCCGTGCGCCGGCCCAGAAGACCAGCAGCACCGCGGTGCGCACGACGCCGGGGCTGGACATCAACCGCGCCCACAAGGATGGCGCGCCATGGTGGGATGTCGATGTTTCGCGTATCCCGGACGCCACGCCGACCCTGCACACCGGCCCGTACAAGGCCGCTCCTTACTCGGTACTGGGCAAAACCTACTTTCCGCTGCAGGAGTCAAAGACCTACGTGCAGTCGGGCACGGCGTCCTGGTACGGAACCAAGTTTCACGGCCAGAACACCGCCAACGGCGAAGTGTATGACCTGTACGGCATGAGCGCTGCCCACAAGACTCTGCCACTGCCAAGTTACGTTCGGGTGACCAACCTGGACAACAACAAGTCGGTGATCCTGCGCGTCAACGATCGCGGGCCGTTCTATTCGGACCGGATCATCGACTTGTCCTACGCTGCCGCCAAGAAACTTGGTTACGCCGAAACCGGCACCGCGCGGGTCAAGGTCGAAGGCATCGATCCGCAGCAATGGTGGGCTGCCAAGGGCCGTCCGGCACCATTAATGCTCAACGAACCGAAAGTCGCGCAGAATAGCGCCCCGGTGATCACGGCTTCGGCCGGCACCGTCGAGCAATGGACGCCTCCGCCGCAGCAACACGCCGCCGCGGTGGTGCCCGTGCAGCTCGATGCAAAAAAAAACGCTTCTGTAGCAGCCTCTGGCCAGTATCTGCAGGTGGGCGCGTTCGCCAACCCGGACGCTGCAGAACTCCTGAGATCGAAGCTCAGCGGGATGGTGAGCGCTCCGGTGTTCATCAGCTCGATCGTGCGCAATCAGCAGACCCTGCATCGGGTGCGCATGGGGCCAATCGGTTCGCCGGGTGAAATCCAGCAGGTGCAGAACAGTGTGCGCCTGGCCAATCTCGGTTCGCCGAGTGTGGTCACGGAGTAATACGTAGAGCTTGATTGACGGTTCGTCTGCGGTATTGGGGGGCGAACCAGGTTGTTGACTCGTTGAAGAACAAAAGCCCGGCAAGGGTGACTGAGTGAGCAACTGAACACGCGATGACTCGTTAGAAAGTCATTTGATTAGTTTTGCCCTTGGGCAAGTTTCCATTAGCGATTTCGAGAGACGGATGAACATCACCACCTTTGCCAAACGCCTGTTCCTGCTAGTCCCGCTGCTTCTCTCACCCGCCGCGTTCGCGGTCGAGATGATGCCTTCGCCACCACAACTGGCCGCCAAGGCCTATGTGCTCATGGATGCCAGCAGCGGCAACGTGCTGGTCGAGAACAACGGTGACCAGCGTCTGCCGCCGGCCAGCCTGACCAAGCTGATGACCGCGTACATCGCGACTCTGGAAATCCGTCGTGGCCAGATCGGCGAAAACGATCCGGTGACCGTCAGCGAAAACGCCTGGCGTACCGGCGGTTCGCGGATGTTCATCAAGGTCGGCTCGCAGGTGACTGTCAGCGACCTGTTGCACGGCATCATCATCCAGTCGGGCAACGACGCCAGCGTTGCGCTCTCCGAGCACATCGCCGGCAGCGAAGACGCGTTCGCCGACATGATGAACAAAACCGTTGGCGACCTGGGCATGACCAACAGCCACTTCATGAACCCGACCGGTCTGCCGAACCCTGAGCACTACTCGTCGGCTCACGACATGGCCGTACTGGCTCGCGCGATCATCCACGAAGACCCGGCTCACTACGCGATCTACTCGCAGAAAGAGTTCTTCTGGAACGGCATCAAGCAACCGAACCGCAACCTGCTGCTGTGGCGCGACAAGACCGTCGACGGCCTGAAAACCGGTCACACCGACGAAGCCGGCTATTGCATGGTGTCTTCGGCCGTACGTGATGGCATGCGTCTGATCGCCGTGGTCTTCGGCACCAACAGCGAAGTGGCCCGTGCCGCCGAAACCCAGAAGCTGCTGACCTACGGTTTCCGTTTCTTCGAAACCCAGACCTTCTATCAGAAGGGCACCGAGCTGGCTCAGGCTCCAGTCTGGAAAGGCTCCACCAACCAGATCAAGGCTGGCCTGGCGCAAGACCTGACCATGACCCTGCCAAAAGGCCAGCTGAAAAAGCTCGCTGCCAGCATGACCATGAACCCGCAACTGATCGCGCCAATCGCCAAGGGCGACGTGATCGGTAAAGTCGAAGTGAAACTGGACGACAAGGTGGTGCACAGCGCCGATCTGATCGCTCTGGACGCTGTCGAGGAAGGTGGTATCTTCCGCCGCATGTGGGATAGCATCCGTCTATTCTTCTACGGCTTGTTCAACTGAATTTAGTGTGCACCTGCATGGCTCCGCGCTGATCTGGCGCGCAGCCATGCCCGTCGCCACGGCTTACGCTTACGAGGCCGTTACGCCATGACCGATACCGAAGTAAAGGCGCCAAAGATCGAGTTCCCTGCCAATGATTACCCGGTTAAGGTGATCAGCGACACCGGTGTGGGCAACAAGGACAGAATCATCGACATCGTCCGCAAATATGCAACGATCAACGATGAGCGTGTTGATGAGCGCCAGAGCAGCAACGGCAAATACACCACCATTCAGTTGCACATCGTGGCGACCGACCAGGACCAGCTGTACAACATCAACAGCGAACTGCGGGCAACCGGTTTCGTGCACATGGTGCTGTGATGTCCGGTGTGCTGGGCTTTCGCGAACTCGGCCAGATGGCTTACGAGCCGGTCTGGCATGCCATGCAACGCTTCACCAACGAACGCGGCAACGATGCCGCCGACGAGATCTGGCTGGTCGAACACCCTGCGGTGTTCACCCAGGGCCAGGCCGGCAAGGCCGAGCATCTGCTGCTTCCCGGTGATATTCCGGTGGTGCAGGTCGACCGTGGTGGTCAGGTGACCTACCACGGCCCCGGCCAACTGGTGGCTTATCTGCTGCTGGACGTGCGCAAGCTCGGGTTTGGCGTGCGCGATCTGGTCAGCCGGATGGAGCAATGCCTGATCGAGCTGCTGGCCAGTTACGGTGTCACCGCCGTGGCCAAGCCCGATGCGCCGGGTGTCTACGTCGACGGGGCGAAAATCGCCTCCCTGGGTCTACGGATCCGCCACGGTTGTTCCTTTCATGGCCTGGCCTTGAACGTGGACATGAACCTGGAACCGTTTCGACGGATTAATCCCTGCGGCTACGCCGGGCTGGCGATGACCCAGCTGAGCGATCACGCAGGATCGATTGAATTTGCCGAGGTAAGTGCCCGGCTGCGCGCGCAGCTCGTCAAACACCTCGACTATGCTGAGCAGACGACCCTGACGGGCGGAATCGACTGATATGACTACTGATGCAGTGCAAACCATGATCCCGACGCTTGATGTCACCGAGCGCCCGGCCCCGCGTCCCAAGGTTGAAGCCGGCGTCAAGCTGCGCGGCGCCGAAAAGGTTGCACGCATCCCGGTGAAGATCATTCCGACCACCGAACTGCCGAAGAAGCCGGACTGGATTCGCGTTCGCATCCCGGTTTCGCCGGAAGTCGACCGCATCAAGGCCCTGCTGCGCAAACACAAGCTGCACAGCGTGTGCGAAGAAGCTTCCTGCCCGAACCTGGGCGAGTGTTTCTCCGGCGGCACCGCGACCTTCATGATCATGGGTGACATCTGCACCCGTCGTTGCCCGTTCTGCGACGTCGGCCACGGCCGTCCGAAGCCGCTGGACGTCAACGAGCCGGAAAGCCTGGCCATTGCCATCGCCGACCTGCGCCTGAAGTACGTGGTGATCACTTCGGTGGACCGTGACGACCTGCGTGACGGCGGTGCCCAGCACTTTGCCGACTGCATCCGCGAAATCCGCAAACTGTCGCCGAACGTGCAGCTCGAAACCCTGGTCCCGGACTACCGTGGCCGCATGGACATCGCGCTGGAAATCACCGCCGCCGAGCCGCCGGATGTGTTCAACCACAACCTGGAAACCGTGCCACGTCTGTACAAGGCTGCCCGCCCAGGTTCGGACTATCAGTGGTCGCTGACCCTGCTGCAACGCTTCAAGCAGATGATGCCGCACATTCCGACCAAGTCCGGCCTGATGCTGGGTCTGGGCGAGACCGACGAAGAAGTCATCGAAGTCATGAAGCGCATGCGCGAGCACGACATCGACATGCTGACCCTCGGCCAGTACCTGCAACCGTCCCGCAGCCACTTGCCGGTCCAGCGCTTCGTGCACCCGGACACCTTCGCCTGGTTCGCCGAGGAAGGTTACAAGATGGGCTTCAAGAACGTCGCTTCCGGTCCATTGGTTCGCTCCTCGTACCACGCCGACGAGCAGGCGAAGCTGGTCAAGGCCGAGCTGATGTCGTCCTGATCGACTGTGAAGCATAAAACGCCCGCAAGGTTTCAAAGCCTTGCGGGCGTTTTTTTGCCTGGCCTACGACAACGGCTGCCTTTTCCTGCAACCTGCGGGGCAACGGTTCCTCTTCTGTTTGTCCCCGTTCCTGACTACTGTGTGCTGATGTTTTCACGCAGGGAGATTCACGGATGACCGCTCGACCGACCCTCACCCTTTGCCCTCATGCTCCCGTCCCGGCACTGCCGTCGGAAGGCATGATCGGCGTTATCGCACCCGCCGGTCCCGCGCCGCTGGACACCGACAAGGCGGTGCAATGGATGCGTGCCCGGGGTTATTCACTGAAAGTGTTTCCCGGGGTCTACGAAAAAAACGGCTACCTGGCCGGCAGTGACGAGGTGCGACTCGACGATCTGCATGCAGCGTTCGCCGACAGCGAGGTGGATGCGATCATCTGCCTGCGCGGTGGTTATGGCACGCCCCGGCTGCTCGACCGCATCGATTTTGATTTGCTGCGTGACAACGCCAAGCCGTTCGTCGGCTACAGCGATATCACTGCGCTGCATTTGGCGATCAGTCGTTATGCCGGCTTCGTGACCTTTCATGGTCCGTTGCTCAATGCCGACCTGCTGGGTGAGAAGCAAATACCTACCGAGTCTTCGTTCTTCAACATGCTGCGAGGGAAGGTGAGGGCGGGAACAGTGCTGGCGCATCCGGTGGCCTACCCGCTGACCACGATCGAGCCAGGCGTGGCTCACGGGCGCTTGCTCGGTGGCAATCTGGCCATGATCGCCGCGACCATGGGCACGCCCTACGAGATTGACGCCGAGGGCGTCATTCTGTTGATCGAGGATATCAACGAGCCGCTTTATCGCATCGACCGGTTGCTCACCCATCTGCGGCTGGCAGGCACGTTGCACAAGCTGCGCGGCGTGTTGGTCGGGGATGTGGCGGGGGTTGAGGTGGCGGCGCTGGACAGGTTGCTCAAGCAGATCTTCGAGCCTTTGAAGATTCCGGTGCTGTCCGGGTGGCGCAGCGGCCATTGCGACCCGAACCTGACGTTACCCATGGGGGCGCTGGTCAGGCTGGATGCGGGAAACAAGGAATTGATGCTGGAGCAGGATGTGGTGGCCAGGCGCTAGATTTTTATCGCCTGTCAGTCAGTCTTCGCGGGCAAGCCCGCTCCCACAGTGTTCGCGTCGTACACAAATCATGTGAACGCCCCTGAACCTGTGGGAGCGGGCTTGCCCGCGATGCTTTTAGCGGTTACGCAGTCCTTCGAGCAACTTGTGCGTCGGATACCCATCTGCCGGCCAGCCAAACGACTGTTGGGCGCTGCGGATAGCCTTGCGGGTGTTGGCGCCGATGATCCCGTCGGCGGTGCCGGCGTCATAGTTTTGCGCGCTCAATAGGCTTTGCAGCTCGATCCGCTCGGTACGGCTCAGAGGCAGGTCATCCTTTGGCCACGTACCGCTGATCAAGCCTGCGCCATTGAAGCGTTCGGACAACAGGCTCACCCCCAGGGCATAGGACGACGAATTGTTGTACTTGAGAATCGCACGAAAGTTGTCGAGCACAAGGAACGCCGGGCCGCGGTAGCCAGCCGGCAATAGCAGTGCCGCAGACAGTTGCTCCGAGCCTGCCGGGACCTGGCCACCGTTGGGCAGCGTAACGCCCAGTTGGCGCCACTCGGCAACACTCTTGCGAATCGTGCCATCGGCCAGTACGTAGTTGAAGCCGCTCGGCAGCTGGACTTCAAAGCCCCACGGCTGACCTCTCTGCCAGCCGGAGCTTTGCAGGTAATGCGCGGTCGAGGCCAGGGCATCAGCCGAACTGCTCCAGATATCGCGACGGCCGTCGCCGTCGAAATCGACGGCGTGGGTGTTGTAGGTGGTCGGGATGAACTGGGTCTGGCCCATGGCGCCGGCCCAGGAACCGAGCATCTTTTCGGGTTCGATGTCGCCTTGTTGCAGGATTTGCAGGGCCGCGATCAATTGCGCGTGGGCGAAGCCGGGACGGCGGCCTTCGTAGGCCAGGGTCGCCAGCGAGTTGATCACCGACTTGCTGCCCTGGAACTGGCCAAAATTGCTTTCCATGCCCCACACGGCCACCAGCGCCTGACGATCAACGCCATAACGCTGCTCGATGCCTTGCAGGATGTCGGCGTACTGGTCGATCAGTGACTGGCCTTTACGTACCCGCAGCGGCGACAACGCGCCATCGAGGTATTCCCACACCGGTTTTGCGAATTCCGGTTGGCTGCGATCGGCACGAATCACACTGGGGTCGAAGCTGACATTGGCGAAAGCGCGATCAAACAGATCGGCGCGGATACCGGCGGCCAGGGCATCCTTGCGGAAACCCGCCTGCCATTCGGCAAATGTCTGGGTAGGCTGGATGTCGAGGTTCTCACCCGTCGGAACCACCGGCGGAACAACCGCCGGGGCGGTAGCGACAGGAAGTGTCTGAAGCGGCTGAGCGTCGGCTGCGGTCGGTTTTTCCGCACAGGCGACAAGCAAAACAAGGCTGGAGGCAGCGATCAATTGGCGTAAGTGCCAACGATGGGGAAGACAAAAAGGCATGCACGGGTCCAGGGAATACGAATCAGGTACAGACCTTAACATGTTGAAGGGGGGTTCTGCTTTACGCAGCCAGAAAGTAAGAAGCCTCCCAGCTGTCAGACTGGAAGGCTTCGCGGCGGTAGCTGCCTTTGCCCTTGGTGGGGCGTTCCTGGCGGCTGCGGAACAATGGCTGGGCGATGATGGATTTGGCCTTGTTGGGGCCATGCTTTGATGGCTTTTTGCTCATGATGGTGCCTCGCAAGTGAGTGGTTTTTGCGGGGCAAATCATCGGCCGAAGTTAAGGGGCTGTCTAGTCCCGGTGGCTGTCGGAAAAAGCGCCGTTCTTTGTAGGAGCGAGCTTGCTCGCGAAGCACTTGAGGGCGCTGCGTTAAATCAGAAAGTCTGCGTTATCGTTAACGACCATCGCGAGCAAGCTCGCTCCTACAGGGGGTGGTGTTATTCAGCGGGTAGGGTTAAGCGTTGCCCGGCCATCAACAACGTCAGCCGGCTCAGGCTCATCCACGGCGAACCGGCCGCCTGGCCCTTGATCTGCGCGTCGATGCGCTGTGCTTCGAGCAGCAATTGCGCCCAGCGTTGCGCCGAGTAGCGTTGCAGGGCTTTGTTCATCAAGGGTTTTCGTTTGTCCCAGACCGGAGGTTTGGCCTGGCTGAAAGCCTTGTCCAGTGGCGTGCCCTGACTGTATTGCAGCGAAATATTGGCCAGCAGGCGCAACTCTCGGGCCAGGGCCCAGAGAATCACCGGCGGCTCGACGCCTTCGCCGCGCAACCCTTCGAGCATGCGCAAGGCATGGGCTGCTTCACCATTGAGAACCGCATCGGTCAGGCCAAAGACGTCGAAGCGCGCACTGTCGGCCACCGCAGCCTGCACGGTTTCAACGGTGATCTGACCCCCTTCGGCCATCAGTTTGAGCTTTTCGATTTCCTGGGCGGCGGCCAGCAAGTTGCCCTCGACCCGTGCCGCGATCAGCTCAACGGCGTCCTGGCTGGCGGAAAGCCCGGCCTGGGACAAACGTTGGCGGATCCAGCTTGGCAGTTGGGCGACATCGACCGGCCAGATCTGCACGAACTGGGTCTGTTGTCCTTCGACCAGCGCCTTGCCCCACTTGGTTTTCTGTGCGCTGCCATCGAGTTTCGGCAAGCTGATCAGCAGCACGGTGTCGTCGGCCGGGCGCGAGCAGTACTCGATCAGCGCGGCAGCGCCCTTGTCGCCGGGTTTGCCGGACGGCAGGCGCAGTTCCAGCAGGCGCTTTTCGGCGAACAGCGACATGCTGGCACCGGCTTGCAGCAGCGTCCCCCAGTCGAAACTGGCGTCGGCGGCAAACACCTGGCGCTCATCGAATCCCTGCTGGCGGGCGGCAGTGCGAACAGCATCGGCCGCCTCCTGGCACAACAACGGGTCATCGCCGCTGATGATATAGACCGGCGCAAGGGCGCCTTGCAGGTGTTTGGCGAGTTGGGCGGGGGCGAGCTTCATAAGAGAGGGCGAACGGGGCGCACAGGCGCCCCGTAAGTCTTACTGCTGTGGCAGTTCGACAGGCGACTGACGCGGGGTTTCCGCTTCAGCCTTCTTTGCCGCTTCCAGCGCCGCGGCATCAGCCTTGGCCTTGGCTTCGGCAGTCTGCTGCAACTGGTCCAGTTGGGTGGGGCTCAGTTGTTCCAGGCGCAGCATCATGCGTTGAACCAACTCCCGGCGGCCTTCTGTCCGGGCAGTTTCAGCTTCTTGGTCAGAGCCCACCAAGTTGTTGCCGTCGTGCATATAGATCTTCTGCACTTCAAGCTTGTCGCTCAACAGGGGCAGATCGCCGCGACCACGGATGTCGTAGCTCAACACGGTGCTGACCTGGTACTCGCCGGCACGACCGGCACCTGCGTAGGTGAGGATGCGCTGGCTTTCCTGTTCATTGGTCAGTACCAGCTTGTAAGGAGCGCCGGTATAGACCTTGACGCCGCTGCCAATCAGTACCTGACGCAACTGGGTAACGGTTGGGCCATAAGCGTTACGGGCGCTCAGGTCGAGTTCCTTGATCGCCAGTTCATTGGTGCCGGTGCCGCGCAGCTGGAAACCGCAGGCGCTCAGCAGAACCGCGAGGCCCATCACCAGCAGATTGCGTTTGATCATCTTGTTGCTCCCCTTGAAACCATGTGGGCCGATCAAGCGGCCCGAAAGGTTTTACTCGGCGCCAGGCTCACCTGGCGCCTGATCCAATTAGCTGGCGACGATATTGACCAGTTTCCCGGGCACTACGATCACTTTACGAATGGTCAGACCGTCGACGAAGCGCAGCACGTTCTCGTTGGCACGGGCGGCGGCTTCGACTTCTTCACGGCTGGCGCTGGCCGGCATTTCGATGTGGCCACGCAGCTTGCCGTTGACCTGAATCACCAGTTGCAGGCTGTCCTGTACCAACGCACTGTCATCCACCACCGGCCAACCGGCGTCGATCACAGGATTGGCGTGACCCAGTTGATTCCACAGCTCGTGGCTGATGTGCGGCGTGATCGGAGCCAGCAACAGAGTCACGGTTTCCAGGCCTTCGTGAATCAGTGCGCGATCCTGGTCGGTGGCTTGTGCGGCTTTTTCCAGTACGTTCATCAGCGTCATCACCTGAGCGATGGCGGTGTTGAACTTGTGGTTCTGGCCGACGTCCTGGCTGGCCTGCTTGATGGCCAGGTGGATCGAGCGACGAACGGCTTTCTGCTCGTCATTCAGGCTGGCGACGTCCAGTTTGCCCGGCAGGCCCTGAGTGACGTGGGCTTGAGCCAGGCGCCAGACGCGCTTGAGGAAACGGTGCGAACCTTCGACGCCGGAGTCGGACCATTCCGCGCTCATGTCAGGTGGCGAGGCGAACATCATGAACAGGCGGCAGGTGTCTGCGCCGAACTGGTCGATCATCGACTGTGGGTCGACGCCGTTGTTCTTCGACTTGGCCATCTTCTCGGTGCCACCGATTTCCACCGGCAAGCCGTCTGCTTTCAACTTGGCGCTGATGACCTTGGCCTTGCTGTCACGCTCAAGCTCGACGTCCGCCGGGTTGAACCAGGTGTAAGCGCCATTGGCTTCGCGGCGATAGTAAGTCTCGGCGATCACCATGCCCTGGGTCAGCAGGTTCTTGAACGGCTCGTTGGAGCTCACCAGGCCTTCGTCGCGCATCAGCTTGTGGAAGAAGCGCGCATAGAGCAGGTGAAGAATCGCGTGTTCGATACCGCCGATGTACTGATCCACCGGCAGCCAGTGGTCGGCCGCCGATTTTTCCACCAGGCCGCCTTCAAAGTGCGGCGAGGCGTAGCGGGCGTAGTACCACGAGGACTCGACGAAGGTGTCCATGGTGTCGGTTTCACGCTTGGCAGGCTGGCCGCATTTAGGGCAGCTGCACTCGTAGAACTCGGGCATGCGCGCCAGTGGCGAACCGGCGCCATCGGGTACGACGTCTTCCGGCAGCACGACAGGCAGTTGATCTTCCGGTACCGGCACGTCACCGCAGGTGCCGCAGTGGATGATCGGGATCGGGCAGCCCCAGTAGCGCTGGCGGCTGATGCCCCAGTCGCGCAGACGGAACTGGGTACGCGAGGCGCCCAGTTCTTTCTTGATCAGCGCGACTTCGATAGCGTCGAAGGCGCCCGCGAAGTCCAGGTCGTCGAACTCGCCGGAATTGATCAGCGTGCCGTACTCGCCGTAGGCGTCTTGCCATGGCGCCGGGTTGCTGTCACCGGAGCTGGTGCGCACCACGGATTTGACCGGCAGGTTGTATTTGTGGGCGAATTCGAAATCGCGCTCGTCGTGGGCAGGAACAGCCATGACCGCGCCGTCGCCGTAATGCATCAGCACGTAGTTGGCGACCCATACCGGTAGCTTTTCACCGGTCAGTGGGTGCTCAACGAACAGGCCGGTCGGCAGGCCTTTTTTCTCTTGAGTCGCAACGTCGGCTTCCGCAACGCTGCCGCCCTTGCATTCAGCGATGAACGCTTGCAGCTCAGGGTTGTTCTGTGCGGCCAGGGTAGCCAGGTGGTGCTCGGCGGCGACGGCGACGTAGGTCGCGCCCATCAGGGTGTCCGGACGGGTGGTGAAGACTTTCAGCGCGCCCGCTTCGCCGATGGAATCGACGTTGTACGGGAACTGCACTTCCATGCCGCGGGACTTGCCGATCCAGTTGCGCTGCATGGTCTTGACCTGTTCAGGCCAGCCAGTCAGTTCGTCCAGGCTCTCCAGCAGTTCATCCGCGTAGGCGGTGATCTTGAAGTAGTACATCGGGATTTCGCGCTTTTCGATCAGCGCGCCGGAACGCCAGCCGCGACCGTCGATCACCTGTTCGTTGGCCAGGACGGTCTGGTCGACCGGGTCCCAGTTCACGGTGCCGCTTTTTTTGTAGATCACGCCTTTTTCGAACAGGCGGGTGAACAGCCATTGTTCCCAGCGGTAGTAATCGGGCTTGCAGGTGGTCACTTCACGGGACCAGTCCACCGCCAGGCCCAGGCTGCGCAGCTGGGATTTCATGTAGGCAATGTTTTCGTAGGTCCACTTGGCGGGCGCTACGTTGTTCTTCATCGCGGCGTTTTCCGCCGGCATGCCGAAGGCGTCCCAACCCATGGGTTGCAGAACGTTCTTGCCTTGCATGCGCTGGTAGCGGGAGATCACGTCGCCGATGGTGTAGTTGCGCACGTGCCCCATGTGTAGCTTGCCGCTGGGGTAAGGGAACATCGACAGGCAGTAGTAAGTCTCCTTGCCTGGCTGTTCACTGACTTCAAAGGACTTTTGCTCGTCCCAGAACGACTGGGCGGCGGCTTCGATTTCACGGGGCTGATATTGTTCGTGCATGGCTACTTTTGAACTGAATAGGGGTGGCCTAATCCTCTTCAATGCAACGCTGGACGGTGAACACGCCGCATTGGCGTTTTCGATGTCCAGCCGAGCTGGAAGTGGAGTTACAGGAAGCGCCGTAGCATACATGACCGCGCTCTACCGAGGGAAACCCTGATTGCTGCCGCGCGTCCCGCAAAACCGCCGCGAGGGCCGTTGGTCGCGGCGCTCAGCCGGTTTGTTCATGGAAGCTAAGCTCTAACTGGGGAGTAGGTCTTATCTTCCAATGAGGTGAGGGATGGTTGAGTCACAGCAAAAAGCTACAAAACCGGAGCTGTACGAAAGGCTGATCGATCGTTTGGCCCTGGCCTTGGAAGCGGCAAGAACTGCTGGCCGGTTGCGCGACGTACGCCCTCTGGAACTGGAACTGCGTGGCCTGAGCTCCGCAGAGTTTGCATTGATCAAGGCGTATCTGGATCGCAGTGAGCGTGAGACGCACGGATGCTTGTCAGAGGCGATAAAGCAACTCGACGCACCACGTTCGGCCAAGATCATCTGGCTCAAGGACAAGGTTCCCGGCAGAGACGCGGTAAAGGTCCGGTCTTTGCAGTTCAAATAAGACGCAGAGCCGTGCTCAATTGTTTTTTGAAGCATAGTTCTTCTGTATTGATTGTCGCATTGCGCTAACCCACTTAGGCTTCGGGCATCTCCAGGAGATGCTCGATGCCTTTTCGTTACTTTGTAAAACAACTTCTTTTGCCCCCCGGCATTCTATTGCTGCTGCTTTTGCTTGCCTGGTGGTTGCGCCGCTCAAGGCCAAGGCTCGCCGGTGTGTGCTTTGCACTGGGGCTGGGTGGTCTTTGGCTGATGAGCCTGCCGGTGGTGGTGCAGTGGAGTGCCAGCCTGCTCGAGCGCGAGCCACCGCTGGCCCGCGACGAATGGGCAGTGCTGGGGCAGCGCGCGGACGCCATCGTCGTCCTTGGTTCCGGACGCGAGCGCGGTGACGTGGCCTGGGGGGCCGACCAGCCCACGGGTGTAGGCCTGGAGCGCCAGCGCTTTGCCGCGCGACTGACCAAGGCTTCCGGCTTGCCGGTACTGACCAGCGGCGGCTTGCATTACGGCACTCCGCCAAGCGAAGCGCAGATGATGGCTGACTCCTTGCGCGACGATTTTGGCGTGACCGTGCGCTGGCAGGAAGGGCGCAGCCGCACGACCTGGGAAAATGCGCAGTTCAGCGCCCAGGTGTTGCTGCCACAGGGCATCAAACGTGTGGTGCTCGTGACTCATGCCGGGCATATGCCACGAGCGGTCTGGAGTTTCCGCAAGGCCGGGTTTGAGGTGGTGCCGGCGCCGGTAGGGTTTCTGAGCGGCGACAATGCGCGGCCACTGGGAGGCTGGATGCCGGAGTTCAAGGCGATCTGGCAGAACGGGCAGTTGATGAACGAGGCGGTGGGGCAGATCGGTTATTCGATGTTCTACTGAGGTGATGTCGGTGCTGATTGATGAGGTGCCTGTGATGCCGCCTTCGCGAGCAAGCCCGCTCCCACACTGGATTTAAGTCGGTCTCTGTATTTGTGTACGACGCCGATCAAATGTGGGAGCGGGCTTGCTCGCGAAGCTTTTAAACGGTTTTAGCCATCCGACTGGCAACCAGCGCCCAGCCAAACAACAACACGCAGAGAATGAGCAATGGCCACGAACGCCATTCCAGGTACGGCGTGAGGTTGTGCATCGGCACCACTTCGCCATACAGGATGCCGCGTTCGAACTGCGGGATCTGATCGGTAATCTGACCGAACGGGTTGATCAGGCCGGACACGCCGTTGTTGGTGGCGCGGATCATCCAGCGGCCGGCCTCCAGCGCACGCATCTGCGCCATCTGCAGGTGTTGCAGCGGACCGATGGAGGTGCCGAACCAGGTGTCGTTGCTGATGGTCAGCAACAGGTCGCTGCGGGCGGCGAGGCTGGCGGCGAATTCCGGGTACACCACCTCATAACAGATGTACGGCGCGATCTGATAACCCTTGGCTTGCAGCAGCGGCTGGTCAGATGGTCCGCGGGCAAAGTCCGACATCGGCAGATCGAAGAAGGCGATCAGCCCGCGCAACAGATCCTCCAGCGGAACATATTCACCAAACGGCACCAGTTTTTGCTTGAGGTAGGTGCCGTCGCCTTCGCCGACAACGGTGATGCCATTGAAGAAGCGCTTCTCGTGGCGGACCTCCATGCGGACCGGGACGCCGGTAATCAGCGCCGATTTACGCTCGGCCGCGAAGCTGCCCATCATGTTCAGGTAGCCCTCGGCGGACTCCTTGAGCACCGGGATCGCCGTTTCCGGCCAGATGAGAAGGTCGACTCGCCTGGAGCTGAAACTCATGTCGCGATACAGCGCCAGTTGCGCGTTGAGCTGCGTCGGGTCCCACTTCATGCTTTGTTCGATGTTGCCCTGAATGGCGGCGACGCTCAGTGGCGGGCCCGACGGGCTGGTCCAGGCGTGGTGCTTGAGCGCGATGCCGGCCAGCCACGGGCCGACCAGCAGCAAAACACCGGCAGCGATGAAGCCTTTGCGCCCCGTGCGAACCAGGCGCATGCCGTTGTAGATCAACGCAGCTGTCAGGGCCAAGGTAAAGGAAATCAGCCACATCCCGCCGATAGGCGCGAGCCCGGCCAGTGGGCCATCGAGCTGGCTGTACCCGGAATACAGCCACGGGAAGCCTGTCAGGAACCAGCCGCGGAAGGCTTCCTGGCCGACCCACAGCGCTGCGAAGGCCAGGGCGTCGGCCAGCGGCGCTTCATTTCGGCGTAGCCAGCGCGCCCATATCCAGGCGGGCAGGGCAAAGAACCAGGCAATTGCCGCCGTGAAGAGCAGCATCAGGAAACCGGCCAGCAATACCGACGCGCCGCCGAAGTGGTGAATGCTGTAGTAGATCCAGCTGGTGCCGGCACCGAACAGGCCGAAACCGAAACACCAGCCGCGCCCTAGTGCCTGACGTGGGCTCAGCTCGCGCAGGCCGGCATAGAACAGGCCGACGGCGAGCAGTGCCAGGGGCCAGATATCGAACGGCGCCAGGGCCAGTGTGGTGATTGCACCGGCCGCCACGGCCAGCAGGTTACCGGGCCAGCCGGGGCGGGTTGTCCAGCGCATTTCAATCCTTAGCGAGCAATGGGCGTCAGGCGAAGCAAGTGAATCCGACGGCTGTCGGCGTTCAGGATGCGGAAGCGGTACGGGCCGATTTCAGTGATTTCGTTGCGTTTTGGCAAATGCCCGAACGCGCTCATCACCAGGCCGCCAACGGTGTCGAATTCGTCGTCGGAGAACTCGCTGTCGAAAAATTCGTTGAAGTTCTCGATCGGTGTCAGGGCCTTGATCAGGAAATCACCGCTGGGCAGCGGCTTGATGTAGCTGTCTTCTTCGACGTCGTGTTCGTCTTCGATGTCGCCGACGATCTGTTCCAGCACGTCTTCGATGGTCACCAGGCCTGCCACGCCGCCGTACTCGTCAATGACGATGGCCATGTGGTTGTGGTTGGCGCGAAACTCGCGCAGCAGCACGTTAAGGCGCTTGGACTCCGGCACGAAGGTGGCTGGGCGCAGGAGGTCCTTGATGTTGAAGCTGTCGCCGTTCTCCCTGAGGATCAACGGCAGCAAGTCCTTGGCCAGCAACACGCCCATCACGTCATCATGGCTTTCGCCGATCACCGGGTAGCGGGAGTGGGCCGAGTCGACCACGGCAGGCAGGAACTCGCGCGGTGTCTGGGTCGCCTTGATGCTGACCATCTGCGAGCGCGGGACCATGATGTCCCGGACCTGCAAGTCAGCCACCTGGATGGCGCCTTCGACGATGGCCAGCGCTTCACTGTCCAGCAGTTTGTTCTGGTGTGCATCGCGCAGCAGCTCCAGCAGCTCCTGGCGGTTTTTCGGCTCGTGGGCAAAAGCCTGGGTGAGTTTACCCAGCCATGACTTCTGCCCGTTGCTCGATCGATCTTCGCTCATAGCGATTACTCTGAATCCTTTGTTGTTTCGGTAGGGAATGCGTCGGTTTCGTCGTCCGCGTACGGATCGGGAAAGCCCAGTTCTGCAAGCAACGTTCGTTCCAGTGCTTCCATTTCTTCGGCTTCTTCGTCATCAATATGGTCGTAACCAAGCAGATGCAAGCAACCGTGAATCACCAGATGCGCCCAATGGGCCTTGAGCTCCTTGCCCTGTTCAGCGGCTTCGCGCTCGACCACGGCCACGCAGATCACCAGATCGCCCAGCAGCGGGATGTCGAGGAACTCATCCGGCACGTCGGCCGGGAATGACAAGACGTTAGTTGCGTAGTCCTTTTGCCGCCAGGTGTGGTTCAGCTCGCGTCCTTCGGCTTCGTCGACCAGACGAATGGTCATCTCCGAGTCGGCGGTGCGCTGGCGCAGGGCCAGTTCGCACCACTGGCGGAACTCGGCCTCGCTGGGGGCGCAGGCTTCGGTAGCGATTTGCAGGTCAAGCTCAAGCATCGCGGCGGCTATCCTTGGCGGCGGCATCATCGGCCGCTTTGGTTTCGAAGCGCTCGTAGGCTTCGACGATGCGCTGTACCAGTGGATGGCGCACGACGTCCTTGGGCTGGAAGTGGGTGAAGCTGATCCCCGGCACATCCTTGAGCACTTCAATCACGTGGTGCAGGCCGGACTTGGTGCCGCGTGGCAGGTCGACCTGGGTAATGTCCCCGGTGATGACGGCGGTGGAGCCGAAGCCGATCCGGGTCAGGAACATCTTCATTTGCTCGACCGTGGTGTTCTGGCTTTCGTCGAGAATGATGAAGCTGTTGTTCAGCGTGCGGCCGCGCATATAGGCCAGCGGCGCGACTTCGATCACCTGGCGCTCGATCAGCTTGGCGACGTATTCGAAGCCGAGCATTTCGTAGAGCGCGTCGTAGAGCGGGCGCAGGTACGGGTCGATTTTTTGCGACAGGTCGCCGGGCAGGAAGCCGAGTTTTTCGCCCGCTTCGACCGCCGGACGAACCAGCAGGATGCGGCGAATCTGCTCGCGCTCCAGTGCATCCACCGCGCAGGCGACAGCCAGGTAGGTCTTGCCGGTACCGGCCGGGCCGATGCCGAAGTTGATGTCGTTGCCGAGGATTTCCTTCACGTAGCGCAGCTGATTCAAGCCGCGTGGCCGAATCATGCCTTTCTTGGTGCGCAGGGCGACGGACGGTTCGGCGGGGGAGTGGTTGTCCAGCTGCTCGACGGCCGATTCCTGCAGGAACAGGTGCACCATGTCCGGCGACAGCTCGGTACCCTTGGTTTCCCGGTACAGGCGGCGCAGGAGGTTTTCCGCGGAGGTGGTGTGTTTGGGTTCGCCGATCAGCTCGAACTGGTTTCCGCGATTGCGGATCTCGATGGTCAGGCGCTGTTCGATCAAGCGCAAATGCTCGTCGAATTGCCCGCACAGATTGGCGAAGCGGCGAGCTTCAAAAGGCTCGAGGATGAAACGATGTGGTTCTATGGGTGCGTTCAAGGTCGTATTTAGCCGCCCTGGGGCAATGGTGATGAGTTCAAGGATAGCGCCAGTGGCGTGGGTGCGAAAGCTCTTAAATAAGATGCAGGAATTTGGCACTTAAACTGTGGCGAGGGGGCTTGCCCCCGTTCGACTGCGAAGCAGTCGCAAAATCTTGGGACCGCTTCGCGATCCAGCGGGGGCAAGCCCCCTCGCCACAAAAGCTCGCTCCCACAGTGGAATGCAGTGTTACTGGATCAGCGAGCCCCGCAGCGAGTGCGGCTGCGCGGCATCGATGTGCACGTCCGCGAACTGGCCGATCAGGGTCGGATTGTCGCAGCGGAAGTTGACGATACGATTATTCTCGGTGCGGCCTTGGAGCTCGCCCGGGTCCTTTTTCGAGTAATCGGTCACCAGGATTCGCTGGATCGAGCCGACCATTTGTCGGCTGATCTCGAAACCTTGCTGGTTCAAGCGATGCTGCAGGGCATTCAGGCGTTCTTTCTTCAGCTCTTCCGGCGTGTCGTCGGCCAGATCGGCGGCCGGTGTGCCCGGGCGCTGGCTGTAGACGAACGAGTAGGAAAAGTCGAAGCCGACGTCGGTAATCAGCTTCATGGTTTGCTCGAAGTCTTTCTCGGTCTCGCCGGGGAAGCCGACGATGAAGTCCGAGCTGATGCAGATTCCCGGCACGGCGGCGCGCAGTTTGCGCAGTTTGGATTTGTATTCAAGCGCGGTGTGGTTGCGTTTCATCGCCGCGAGAATGCGGTCCGAGCCCGATTGCACCGGCAAGTGCAGGTGCTTGACCAGCTCCGGCACGTCGGCGTGGGCCTGGATCAGGCTGTCGGAGAACTCCAGCGGGTGCGACGTGGTGTAGCGGATGCGGTCGATGCCATCGACCGCGGCGACCACGCGGATCAGCTCGGCCAGGTCGGCCAGGCGCCCGTCATGGGTGAGGCCGCGATAGCCGTTGACGTTCTGCCCCAGCAGCGTCACTTCCCGCACGCCGTTTTCGGCCAGGTGAATGATCTCGGCAATCACGTCGTCGAACGGCCGGCTGACCTCTTCACCGCGGGTGTAGGGCACCACGCAGAACGTGCAGTACTTGCTGCAACCTTCCATCACCGACACGTAAGCGCTCGGGCCGTCGATGCGGGGCTCGGGCAAGTGGTCGAACTTTTCGATTTCCGGGAACGAGACGTCGACTTGCGGCAGCTTGCTGATGCGCGCGGCGTCGATCATTTCCGGCAGGCGGTGCAGGGTCTGCGGGCCGAAGACAACGTCGACGTACGGTGCGCGATCGCGAATGGCCGCGCCTTCCTGGCTGGCCACGCAACCGCCGACGGCGATCACCATGTCCGGGTTGGCCAGCTTCAGTTCGCGCCAGCGGCCGAGCTGGGAGTAGACACGATCCTGGGCACGTTCACGAATCGAGCAGGTGTTGAGCAGGATCACGTCGGCGTCTTCAGCGCGAGCGGTGACTTCCAGGGCCTGATGTTCGCCCAGCAGATCGACCATGCGCGAGCTGTCGTACTCGTTCATCTGGCAACCGTGGGTTTCGATGTAAAGCTTCTTGGCCATGGAATAGAGTCATCACGTGATTCAAAGAACCGCGCATTATAGGGAACATGTACCCAGGTTCCTACCGCTGCGCGTCCGATGGCTATGCTATAGTTCGCGCCCTCATTTTTATCCCCCGATGTGTTTCGCCCACCATGACCAAACGTGAAGCTCCAATCTACAAGGTGATTTTCCTCAACCAGGGCCAGGTGTTCGAAATGTACGCCAAGCAGATCTATCAAAGTGATCTGTGGGGCTTTCTGGAAGTGGAAGAGTTCGTCTTTGGCGAGCGCACGCAAGTGGTCGTCGATCCGAGCGAAGAAAAGCTCAAGGCTCAGTTCGAAGGCGTAGTGCGCAGTTTTGTGCCGATGCATTCGATCGTGCGTATCGATGAAGTCGAGCGAATGGGAACACCGAAAATCAGCGAAGCCCGTGGCGCGGTCGGCAATGTCATGCCGTTTCCGATGCCGATGCCCGAGAAGTAGGGCTCAAGACCGGGTCGCCCCCAATCGCGAGCAAGCTCGCTCCCACAGTTGGCCGAGTTCTCACATGGGAATGCAGTCGGATGTGGGAGCGAGCTTGCTCGCGATTGGGGCAGTCAGAACAACACGGAAGTCAGGGCAGTGGCGCGAACGGCGTACGCCCATCGGCGCTCTGCAATTCCATCAGGTATTTACGGAAAATTTGCCCGAGCACCTGGGTAGCAAGCTCCAGTTCTTCGCGGGGCATCTTTTCGGTGACTTCGTCGGCGGTGTCCAGGGCCTCTTCGGCGCCGTTGACCGCCGCCATTTTCAGCAGGATGTACGCCTGAACGTTATTGGCCGGCACGCCTTCGCCGTGGAAGAACATGGTGCCGAGTTTGAATTGTGCCTGGGCGTGGCCTTGCAGCGAGGCTTTTTCGAAATAGCTCAGGGCTTGATTGAGGTCGCGCGGCGTGTTTTTGCCTTCGTAGTAGAACTCACCCAACTCGTATTGCGCTTGCGCATCCCCTTCTTCCGACGCTTTCTGGCAGGCGGCGAGCGCCTGTTCCAGGTCTTGCGGCTGGGTATTGAGGGTGCAGCGACCCATCGCTGGGATTAACAACGAGTTGCCGCCTGCTTGTGCGTGCGCGAGCAGGGGCTGAAGAAGCAACAGGCAGCCCAGTGCAAGGGTGCGGCCGGTGCGGTTCATGGGAATCGACTTACCTCTGAAGGGCGCGCGGACCCATCGAGGGATCCAATAAGCGCGCATTATGAAATAAGCAGGGCCAACCTTACAAAGTCTTTACTCGTTTTTCTGCTGCACGGGAAATTTATCGCCCACTTTGCGGGGGATTATTAGCAGATGAGTAGGAAAAATCGTGGGAGCGTAGGCGAAAGCTGACGCTGGCAAGGGCCAGCGTCAGCATTTGAACGTTACTTCAAGGCCGCGAAGGCGCGCTCGGCGGCGTCCAGGGTCAGCTTCAGTTCAGCTTCGCCGTGGGCGATCGAAGTGAAACCGGCTTCGAATGCGCTCGGTGCCAGATACACGCCACCTTCGAGCATCAGGTGGAAGAAGCGGCCGAACAGGGCTGCGTCGCTGGCCATGACGTCATCGAAGGTGACGATGTTGTCGGCACCGCTGAAGTACAGGCCGAACATGCCGCCGGCCTGGGTGGTCACGAACGGAATGCCGGCCGCATCGGCGCGCTGTTGCAGGCCGTCGAGCAGGCGAGTGGTGTAGTCGGTCAGCTCGGCGTGGAAGCCCGGGCGGCTGATCAGACGCAGGGTGGTCAGGCCGGCGGCCATCGCCAGCGGGTTACCGGACAGCGTACCGGCCTGGTACACCGGGCCCAGCGGGGCGATGCGCTGCATGATTTCGCGCTTGCCGCCGAAGCAGCCAACCGGCATGCCGCCACCGATGATCTTGCCGAAGGTGGTCAGGTCCGGCGTCACGCCGTAGTACGCCTGGGCACCGCCGAGGGCGACACGGAAACCGGTCATCACTTCGTCGAAAATCAGCACCACGCCGTGCTTGTCGCACAGGGTCCGCAGGCCTTCGAGGAAACCCGGTGCCGGCGGCACGCAGTTCATGTTGCCGGCAACTGGCTCGACGATGATGCAGGCCACGTCCTGGCCGACTTCGGCGAGCATGGTTTCTACCGCGTCGATGTCGTTGAACGGCAGGGTCAGGGTGTGTTTGGCGAATGCCGCCGGTACACCGGCCGAGCTCGGTACGCCTTGGGTCAGTGCACCGGAACCGGCCTTGACCAGCAGGCTGTCGGAGTGGCCGTGGTAGCAGCCTTCGAACTTGATGATGCTGTCGCGGCCGGTGAAGCCACGGGCCAGGCGAATGGCGCTCATGGTCGCTTCGGTGCCGGAGCTGACCATGCGCACCATTTCCATCGACGGCACGAGGGAGCAGACCAGGTCGGCCATCTGCGTTTCCATCTCGGTCGGGGCGCCGTAGGACAGGCCGTGCTCAAGCTGTTTGCGCACGGCGTCCAGCACGTCCGGGTGGCTGTGGCCGAGAATCATCGGGCCCCAGGAACCGACGTAATCCACATAGCGCTTGTCGTCTTCGTCGGTGACGTAGGCGCCTTCGGCGTGCTTGAAGAACAGTGGCGTGCCGCCGACGCTCTTGAACGCGCGAACCGGCGAGTTCACGCCACCGGGAATGTGTTTCTGGGCATTGGCAAACAGCGTTTCGGAACGAGACATGATCGGGCTCTCAGACTTTTAGTAATTCATTGAATGCGCGGGCGCGGCGGGTTACTTCAGCCGTGCTCTCGGCGCCAAACAGGCCATGCACCACGGCCAGCAGGTCGACACCATGGGCCACCAGCGGCGCGGCGTTTTCCAGGGTGATGCCGCCGATCGCGCAGATCGGCAGGTGCAGTTTGCTGCGTGCCTGGTCGAGCAGATCGAGACTGCAGGTCGGGGCGCCGGGTTTGGTGTTGGAATTGAAGAAGCGGCCGAACGCGACGTAGCTGGCGCCTTCTTTGACGGCCTGTTCGGCGAGGTCGAGTTGCGCATGGCAGGTCGAACCGATGATTGCATCGCGACCCAGCAGGGCGCGGGTCGGAGACAATGGACCATCAGTTTGACCCAAGTGCACGCCGACATTCAGGCGTGCGGCCAACTCAGCGTCATCATTGATGATCAACCGGGTGTTGTAGCGTTCGCATAAATCACGCAAGGCTTCGGCTTCGCGCAGACGACGGGCTTCGTCATTGCTCTTGTCGCGGTATTGCAGCAAGGTGACGCCGCCTTCCAGCGCCGCCTCCACGTACTTGAGCAGCTTACCTTCCAGCAAATGGCTGTCGGTAATGGCGTACAGGCCACGTAGTTTCATCGGACAAGCCTCACCGCATTACAAATAGAAGTTACGAACAGAAATCCAGTGGCAAACGGCGCGGCACGAACTGGCCTTTGCCCAACTGCTCGGCATCTCGCAGGGTGCGCCACGTGTAGTTAAGCGCGGTCTGCACGGCACTGGCGAGGTTTTCGCCCTGGGCCAGACGACCGGCCAGCGCACTGGCCAGGGTGCAGCCGGAACCGTGATAACTGCCCGGCAAGCGCTGGCAGGTAAAGGTTTCGCGCAGGCCGTCGCGGCTGTACAGGCGATTGTGGATTTCGGTTTCGTCGCCATGGCCGCCGGTGATCAGCAGGTGTTTGACGAACGGCAGGAGTTTTTCTGCGCACTCGTCCGCGGTGCCTTCGGGCAGTTCGGCGAGGATGCGGGCTTCGGGAAGGTTGGGGGTCGCAATGATCGAAAGGGGCAGTAGGCGTTCGCGCATGGCGTAGCCGACTTCGTCCTTGCCCAGGCGTCCGCCGCCACCAGCGCGCAGCACCGGGTCGCAGACCACCGGCAAGTGCGGGTGCGCCGAAAGCAGTTCGACCACGGTGTCGACCATTTCCAGGGAACCGAGCATGCCCAGTTTGACGGCGGCGACTTCGGAGTCGTTGAGCACGGCATTGGCCTGGGCCAGTACCCACTCACGGTCCAGGACGCGGAAGTCAGTGACATTGACGGTGTCTTGCACGGTCAGGGCGGTGACGGCCGGAGCCGCATGGCAACCCTGTGCGAGCAGGGCTTCGATATCTGCCTGCAAGCCGGCGCCACCACTTGGGTCGTGGCCGGAGAGACAGAGGACAACGGGGCGAGAGCTGTAGATATTCATGGTGCGCGAGCTTACCACCAAACCTGTTTTTCGGGTGTTGTGGCAGTGTGTTTGGTCGATACATTGTGGCGAGGGGGCTTGCCCCCGTTGGGTAGTGAAGCGGCCCCAGTGACCCGTCAGGTTCATCGAGTCGGCTGGTTTTACGACTGCTTCGCAGCCGAACGGGGGCAAGCCCCCTCGCCACATTGATATTCCTGTCATTGATAATCGTTCGTTGGTGTTGCTGGAACGCCCGTTCTAGAGCCTTTGTAGGGAAAATTTCTGTGGTTCTCATTGGCCATCAACGGCTATGCTAGAGTGGATCCAAACCAATAACAGGTAATACCGGTTTTACGTCTGCTCAAAAGGAATGGGGGGCTTCCTGACAGAACCGGACAGGCCACGCTGGGGCTTCAATGCGCTATTTGCTGATGTTGCTGTTGTGTTTGCCCCTCCTGGCAAACGCCGTCGAGTTCGATGAGTTCACTCAAAGCCTCCCCTTGGGCCGAACCCTGCAGGTCTATGAGGACGCAGGTGGTCAGGCGACCATCGCGGATATCCGTGCGCAAGCGGCGGCCGGCAACTTCAAACCGCACCACAAAGATACGCTTAACGCCGGGTACTCGCGTTCGGTGTTCTGGCTGAAAATCGACCTGCATTACCGTCCAGCCAATCCGGCGGCGCAAAGGACCTGGCTGCTGGAACTGGCCTATCCGCCCCTCGATCATCTCGATCTCTATTTGCCCGATGCGGCCGGCAACTATCAGTTGGTCAGGCAGACCGGCGATGCCTTGCCCTTCGCCAGCCGCGAGATTCGTCAGAACAACTATCTGTTCGACCTGACGTTCAAGCCGGACCAGGCCGAAACCGTATTCATGCGCTTGCAAAGCGAAGGCTCGATCCAGGCGCCGGTAACCTTGTGGTCGAGCACCGCCTACCTCGAAGAGCAGCCCGTGCGCCTCTACGTACTGGGGCTGATCTACGGCGTACTGCTGGGGATGCTGGTCTACAACCTGTTCATCTACCTCAGCGTGCGCGACACCAGTTACCTCTACTACATCTTTTATATCGCCTCGTTCGGCTTGTATCAGCTGTCGGTAAACGGTGCGGCTGTGCAGTATTTCTGGCCGGACAATCCGTGGTGGGCTAACGCTGCGACGCCGTTTTTCATCGGCTGTGCGGGGCTGTTCGGCAGTCAGTTCGCCCGCAGTTTCCTGCAGATGGCTACCCACAGTCGCTGGCTTGACCGCTTGTTGCTGGCGCTGGTTGCCTTCAGTGCGCTGGTGATCGGCCTGTCATTGATGACCAGCTATGCCCTGGCCTTGCGCCTGGCCACGGCCCTGGCGCTGACATTCACCGTGGTGATTTTTGCCGCCGGGATCTTTGCCTGGCTGCGGGGTCTGCGGGTGGCGCGGTATTTCATCATTGCCTGGTCGGCGTTTTTACTCGGTGGCATCGTCAATACGCTGATGGTGCTTGGATACCTGCCGAACGTGTTCCTGACCATGTATTCCAGTCAGATCGGCTCGGCCATCGAAGTGGCGTTGCTGTCCCTGGCGCTGGCCGACCGCATCAACGCGATGCGCGAGCAGCAGGCTCAAACCCTGTTCGACGCCAGCCAGAAGCTTGAAGTCCTCAACCAGCAACTGGCTCACAGTAACAAGCTCAAGGACGAGTTCCTTGCCACCCTGACCCACGAATTGCGCACGCCCATGAATGGTGTGATCGGTTCACTGGAGCTGATGCAGACGGTCGAGATGGACCCGGAACTCGAGTACTACCAGCAGACGGCTTCGGGGTCGGCGCGGGACATGATGCGCATGGTCAACGGCATCCTCACCCTCACCGAACTGCAGGCCGGCAAACTCAAGGCCTCGGCCGACACCTTCAGCTTGCGTGGCGTGGTCGAGGCACTGCGCACGCAGTTCGAGGGCAACGCATCGAGCAAGTCGCTGGACTTCAAGGTCGATGTCGCGCCAGGTGTGCCGGATCGCTTGCTCGGCGACAACGTCAAGATCGCGCAGTGCCTGGAATGCCTGCTGGATAACGCCATCAAGTTCACAAAGGTCGGCGGTCTGGCGCTGCGGGTGACCGGCAGGACCATCGAGCCCGACCGGCTGGCGTTGACCTTTGCGGTGATCGACACGGGCATTGGTTTCACCGATCTAGGGGAGGCCACGATGTATCAACGGTTCTTCCAGCTCGATGGCTCGATGACCCGTGAATACGGTGGCCTGGGGGTTGGCCTGGCGATTTGCCGACAGTTGGTCGAATTGCTCGGTGGACGACTGACTCATCGCTCCGAGCCAGGGCGCGGCAGCCGGTTTCAGCTGGATGTGGAAGTCGGGTTGCCGGCGGCCGAACGTCCGGTGACGCCGTTGATGACCCGGGATTTTCCGCGCCTGCGCTTGCCCCAGGATTGTGCCGTGCTGTTGGTGGATGACAACGGCATCAGCCAGTTGGTGATGCGCGGCATGTTGCTCAAGCTGGGCTTTCGCGTACGTACGGCCAACAGCGTCGATGTCGCGCTCGATCTGTTGCAACGCGAAGTGTTTGACGCAGTGCTGGTCGATTGTCAGTTGCCGCTGCCGGACGGTGAGTCGGTGTGCTGCCGGATCCGCGCGTTACCCGGTTATGCCGAGCTGCCGTTGTTCATGATCGCCCTGAGCGGTGACCGAGAACGCTGCCCGACCGGCGCAGTGATTGATCACTTGAGCAAACCGGTGAAATTCGAAGACTTGCAGGCCGCGCTCTACCGCCGTGTGCTCTGCCCGAAACAGGGCGAAAGCGCCGACAGTTAGGCGTATATGACACTTTGATCGGCCGAGGGGCGGTGCTTAACTGAAGTCCCTTGGCCGACCAAAGGAGCCCTGTCATGAACCTGCATCAGTTCGCCGAAACCCACGAAGTCACCAACCAGCCACCGTCACTGGACGGCGCCAACCTGTACCGCATTGACTTGCCGTTGCAGGAATGGTCGCGGCGCTTCGGGGCCGGTTGGGCCGAATCGCGGATCGACGCCTATGGCGCGCTGGCCGGTGGCCCGTTGATGGAAGCCGGGTTCCTGGCCAATCAGAACAAGCCGGTGTTCAACAGCCATGACCGGTTTGGTCATCGCATTGATCTGGTGGAGTTTCATCCGGCCTACCATCAATTAATGCGCACGGCGGTCGAACACGGTCTGACCTCGCTGCCCTGGGCGCACCCGCAGGACGGCGCCCATGTCGCCCGCGCGTCCATGACCTATTTGCACAGCCAGGCCGAGGCCGGCAGTGGATGCCCGCTGACCATGACCTTCGCCAGCGTTCCGGCCATGCGCCTGCAACCGGACCTGGCGAAAAAGTGGCTGCCGAAAATCCTCGCCACCGAATACGACCCGCGCAATGTCGGCATGGTCCACAAGGCTGGAGTCACCATCGGCATGGCCATGACCGAGAAGCAGGGTGGTACCGACGTGCGGGCCAATACCACCAAGGCCTATCCGGTCGGCGCCAGCGGTCCGGGCCAGGCCTATGAACTTGTGGGGCACAAGTGGTTTTGCTCGGCGCCGATGTGCGACGCCTTCCTGACACTGGCGCAGACCGACAAGGGCCTGACCTGTTTCCTGTTGCCGCGCCATCGTCCGGACGAAACGCGCAATCAGTTCTATATCCAGCGCCTGAAGAACAAGCTCGGCAACTGCTCCAACGCTTCCAGCGAAGTGGAGTTCCGTGGAGCATTGGCGTGGATGGTCGGTGAAGAGGGCCGTGGCGTTCCGACGATCATCGAAATGGTCGCCATGACCCGCTTCGATTGCATGGTCGGTTCCAGTTCGCTGATGCGTCAGGCGCTGACCCAGGCCAGCCATCACTGCGCTCACCGATCGGTTGGCGGCAAACTGCTCAGCGAACAGCCGTTGATGCAGAACGTGCTGGCGGATCTGGCACTGGAAAGCGAAGCGGCCCTGGCGTTGAGCCTGCGCATGGGCCGGGCGCTGGATCATCTGGATGATTCGCAGGAAGCCAAATTCGCCCGCCTGGTGACGGCGGTGGGCAAGTACTGGATCTGCAAACGGGCGCCGGCGATGATCAACGAAGCGGCCGAATGCATGGGCGGCGCGGGTTATGTCGAAGACAGCATCCTGCCGCGGCTTTACCGCGAGGCGCCGGTGAATTCGACCTGGGAAGGCTCCGGTAACGTGCAGTGCCTCGACGTGCTGCGTGCCCTGTCGAAAGAACCAGGCGTGCTCGATGCGCTGTTCAGCGAGTTGGGCGATGGCCATGGCGACAAGCGCCTGGCTGCGCACATCCATCAATTGCAGGCGGCCTTCAAGGACACCAGCGACATCCAGTACCGCGCCCGGCAACTGACTGAAGACATTGCCTTGGGACTGCAGGCGAAGCTGTTGCTGGAAGCCGGGAATGCGGTGGTCAGTGATGCTTTCATCGCCAGTCGCCTGGATGGCGGCGGCCGAGTGTATGGCGCGTTACCACGAGGCCTGGACGTGGAAGCGATTGTCGCCCGTTCGACTCCTCAAGGCTTCTGATCAGCGCCGTAAACTCCTGTGGGAGCGAGCTTGCTCGCGATGACGGATCAACATTCAACAGTGATGTTGACTGATGCGCCGTTATCGCGAGCAAGCTCACTCCCACAGTTGTTCTCTGTACTCAGTCAATGCCACTGTTCCCGTGAAGCGACGATGCAGGCAAGATGAAGGTCTGCAAGTCAGAACACAGGATGCTGATCGTGACCGAAGCTTTTATTGTCGTTCAAACCGCCGAGCAAGCCGTGGATCGGCTTGCACTCTTGCACAATCGTGCAACCACCGCGCTGAGCCAGGCGCTCAAGCGCTACCTCAAGGATCGCGTCGAGCCCGATGCAGAACAGCGCTCGATGTTCCGCTATCCCGAATTGCGCCTGACCTATCACTGCCAGGGCGAAGTCCCGCAGACCACCCGTGCCTACGCCAAGGTTCAGCTGCCGGGCACCTACAGCGTCACCGTCACCCATCCCTCGGCTTTCCGTAAGTACCTGCTGGAACAGCTCGTTCCGCTGATGCACGACTTCACCGTGACCGTGGAAGTCGGTGTCAGCCAGCAGAACATCCCGTATCCGTATGTGGTCGAGCAGGGCGATGAGCTGGCGGGTTCCGGTGTCACTGCCCCCGTGCTGGCGCGGGTGTTCCCGAGTACCGACCTGTCGGCGGCGACCGACGGCATTGCCGACGGTCTGTACGATTGGGAAAACACCGATCCGCTGCCCCTGGCGCTGTTCGATGCCGCGCGGGTGGATTTCTCCCTGCGCCGACTGGTGCATTACACCGGCAGCGACTGGCGGCATGTGCAGCCGTGGATTCTGCTGACCAACTATCACCGCTACGTCGATCAGTTCATCGTCCATGGTCTGGAGCAACTGCGCAACGACCCGCGTTTCGTGCGCATGGTGCTGCCGGGCAACGTGATCATCGAAAAGAGCATGGATCACGGCGAAGCCTCGGCGATTGCCGCCGGGGTGGTCTGGCACCGCTACCAGATGCCGGCGTATCACCTGATCGCCAGCGATGGCCACGGCGTGACCCTGGTCAACATCGGTGTCGGCCCGTCCAACGCCAAGAACATCACCGACCACCTGGCCGTGCTGCGCCCGCACTGCTGGCTGATGATCGGTCACTGCGGCGGCCTGCGTCAGTCGCAGACCATTGGCGACTACGTGCTGGCCCACGCCTACATGCGTCGCGACGGAATTCTCGACCGGGTGGTGCCGCCGAACATTCCGATTCCGGCGTTGGCCGAAGTGCAGCTCGCGCTTCAGCAAGCGGCGGCCAACGTCACCGGCGAGAAGGGCGACGAACTCAAGAAACGCCTGCGTACCGGCACCGTGCTGACCTACGACGACCGTAACTGGGAGCTGCGCTGGGCGCAGGAACGGCCGCTGATCAACCTGTCCCGCGCCGTGGCGGTGGACATGGAAAGCGGCACCATTGCCGCGCAGGGTTATCGCTTGCGAGTGCCGTACGGCACGTTGCTGTGCGTCTCGGACAAGCCGCTGCACAGCGAAATCAAGTTGCCGGGTTCGGCCAACGCTTTCTATGAGCGCGCGGTCAGCCAGCACCTGAAGATCGGTATCGAGGCGGTGGATCTGTTGCGCACCGAACTCAACTCGCTGCACTCGCGCAAACTGCGCAGCTTCGACGAGCCGCCGTTCCGCTAACGGTTTGTCATGGTCATTTGGCGGTCAGGGCACTAGCATTAGCAGCCCTGACCGTTAGATGTTGTTTTGCCCATGTCGCGTCCATCTCGTCCACCTTCCCGTCGCCCCGGCGCGAAACCATCCCCATCAGCCCCGCGCCGTGTCGCCAAGGCGCCACCAGCCGAGCCGAAGCTGATCCTGTTCAACAAACCTTTCGATGTGCTGACGCAATTCAGCGACGGCGACGGGCGCGCGACCCTGAAGGATTACATCGATGTACCGGGCATCTATCCGGCCGGGCGGCTGGACCGCGACAGCGAAGGCTTGTTGCTGCTGACCAACGACGGCCAGCTACAGGCGCGGATCGCCGACCCGAAACACAAGCTGGCCAAGACCTATTGGGTGCAGGTCGAGGGCGAGCCGAACACCGAACAGTTGCAGCGCTTGCGCGACGGCGTCGAATTGAATGACGGCATGACCTTGCCCGCCGAGGCACGGCAACTGGACGAGCCTGAGCTGTGGCCGCGCAATCCGCCGGTTCGCTTTCGTAAAAGCGTGCCGACCAGCTGGCTGGAGTTGGTGATTCGCGAAGGGCGCAACCGGCAGGTGCGGCGCATGACCGCTGCGGTCGGGTTGCCGACCTTGCGCCTGGTGCGAGTCAGGATCGGCGACTGGACGATCGAAGGGCTCGATCAGGGGCAGTGGAAAGAAGTACCGGCGCGCTTATAAAGTGCCGGATTCGATCAGGCCGATGACCACACTTTTGATCACGAATGCAGCAACACCAAGGCCGAGCACGAAGAACAGAATGAACGAGCCAAAGCGCCCGGCCTTGGACTTCTTCGCCAGATCCCAGACGATGAAACCCATGAAAATGATCAGGATCGTGACCAGTCCGGTCATCATCCACTCTTCGAATACTGCAGGATCCATCGAACATCTCCAGCACAGGCGAGGCTAAAAGGGCGCGGCGAGTATACGCCGCACTGGCTTCGTGCAGTATTGACCTGCGTCGGTGTGTCGCAGTCATTCGTCGCCTGTGCCGCCCCCATCGCGAGCAAGCTCGCTCCCACAAAGTTTTGTGTTGACCGCAGTATCGTGATCCATACAAAACCTGTGGGAGCGAGCTTGCTCGCGATGGCGTCCTCAGCTGCGCAGATGAGTCAAAGGCAGTTCGGTGCTGTTCAACACCTGATTCAACACAAAACTCGATCGCACGCTGGTCACGCCTTCAATCCGCGTCAGATGCCCAAGCAGCAGTTTCTGGTAGTGATCCATGTCCGGCACCACGACCTTGAGCTGATAGTCGGCATCCATCCCGGTCACCAGGCTGCATTCGAGCACTTGGGGCAGGGTGCGGATGGCCGCTTCGAAATTCTCGAAACGCTCCGGCGTGTGACGGTCCATGCCGATCAGCACGTAAGCGGTCAGGCTCAGGCCGAGCATCTTGCGGTCGAGCAGGGCGACCTGGCGGGAAATGTAACCGTCGTCTTCCAGTTGCTTGACCCGCCGCGAGCACGGCGAAGGCGACAGGCCGATGCGCTCGGCCAGCTCCTGGTTGGAGATGCGTGCGTCGCGCTGCAATTCCGCCAGAATACTCAGGTCGTAACGGTCGAGCTTGCTCATCAATCGGTCCTTTGTCGTAACTATTGCGGAGGATTATGTATCTAGGGTTAAAAATTGCGCAAGTGATGTTTAATTCAGCAATCTTCGCAATCCTCTGCCGGCGCTCCCGGCCTATTCTTATCACCAGAATCACTGCTCGGACAAACAGTCCAGTGCGGCTCGCCGAATCAGGCCCGCCGCGGTCGCCACCCCCACCGGGGATGTGCCGGCCCCCGAGCTACACACTGTCCAGAAGACGGCGTGAGGTGAGCCGACGCCACAAGTGTCGAGCCAGGACGAAGTTCTCTAAGGGGAGGCCGACGGGTCTCCCCTTTTTCTTGCGTGGAATTTGACCCACTGGCCTCAATAAATAAGTTGCGTGACAGATAACCTGTCGCAGAACCGGCCAGCGCTTTCCCAGTCTTAAGTACAGGCCCTTACCCGCAATGAGGTAAAGCATGAAATCGCGCATCTGGCGTTTGGCCGGTGTTGGTTTGTTGTGTGTCAGTGTCTCGGTGCAAACGATGGCCGATGAGCCGCAAAACCGTGGCCATGATGGCGGGCAACGCGGCCAGGGTGGGCATCAGGGCGATAACCAGGGCCGTGGTGGCGGTGACCAGCCGCATCCGCAAAACGGCCAGCAGCAGAATCAGCCCCGGGCGCAGAACAAGGACAACCGCCAGAAAGAGCACGGCGGCCAGAATCAACGTCAGGACAATGACCAGAGGCAGAGCCGTCCAGCGCCGGATTTCAACAGCCAGGTGCGCTCGCCGCCGCCACCGCCGCAGATGCCGGCCACTGACATGCCAATCCAGCCCCGGCCCGACACCGTGCGCCAGACCCAGGAGCCGCAGCGCGGTTACTACAAGGACCAGCCACGTCGCAACGATGACAAACAGCGCTGGAGTGGTTACACAGTCGCACCGTCCTATGACAATCACGGGCAGGGGCGCCCGAGTGGACGCGGCAACGGCTGGGGGCCTGGCCCCAGGTATCGTCCCGGTCAAGTGATCGACCGCTTTCCCGAGCGCGACTACCGCGTGCCTTACCGTGGCATGGATTACTTCTATTCCGGTGGCTACTGGTATCGCCCGCTGGGCCCGCGTTACGTGGTGGTGCAGCCACCGCGCGGGATTCGTGTCAGGTACCTGCCCGATTACGCCGAGCAGGTATGGATCGGCGGGGCGCTGCTGTTCCTGGCGGCCGGTTCCTATTACGCCTATCAGCAAAGCACTCAGGACTACGTCGTGGTCGAACCGCCGGTTGGCCAACCGCAACCACCCGCTGGCAACAGCGGTTATGACGTGGAGGCGTATCCAGCCAACGGTCAGTCGCCGGAGCAGGTCAGTCGGGACGGTTACGAGTGTTATCAATACGCGGTGCAGCAGAGTGGTTTCGATCCACGAACCGCCACCTACCAGCCAGACCCGTCGGTGGTGCAAGCCTACCGACAGGCCCAGGGCAACTGCCTGAGCAGTCGCGGCTATCAGGTGACTTACTGATCCCGCGCGGCTTTCACCACTTCCTGAGGGTCGGCGTGCACCAGCACTTCGGCCCGCGGGTAGGCGGTGTGAATGGCGGCGGCAGCCTGATCGCTGATGCCATGGGCAACGGATAGCGTCAGCTCCCCCGGCAGCTCCAGATGCAACTGCACAAACCACTGGTTGCCGGAGATCCGCGTGCGCAGGTCATGGGCGCCCAATACGCCGGGGACGCTGCACGCCAATTCCAGCATGTGCTGGCTGACATCCGGCGGCAGTTCTTCATCCATCAACACCGCGAAGCTCTCCCGGGCGATCTGCACCGCGCTCCACAGAATGTAGACGGCGATTCCCAGGCCGAACCAGGGGTCGACCTGATGCAGTCCAAACCCGGCCAACACCAGCGCGATCAGAATGCTGCCGTTGAGCAGCATGTCCGAGCGGTAGTGCAGGGAGTCGGCGCGCACCGCGTTGGAGCCGGTGGCCTTGACCACCCGATGTTGAAACATCAACAAAGCCAGGGTCAGCACGAGGGAAAACACAATCACGCCGATACTGATCCACGGTGCGCCCACGGGCTCGGGATGCTTCAACCGATCGTAGGCCTGCAACGCGATCAGTACCGCACTGCCGCCGATGAACAATGCCTGGGCCATGCCCGCCAATGACTCGGCCTTGCCGTGCCCGTAGCGATGATCATTGTCGGCGGGGCGCAGGGCGTAATGCACCGCCAGCAGGTTGAGCAATGACGTGACGCCGTCGAGTGTCGAGTCGGTGAGCCCGGCGAGCATGCTCACCGAGCCGCTCAACCACCAGGCGATGGCTTTGGCGACGATCAGGATGCATGCCACCGCCACCGAGGCACGGGTCGCCAGCCGCAGCAGGCGGGCGTGTTCGGAGCTGGAGGTCATAGGGGCCATCGTTCCTTGAAGAGTCCTTTCGCGCGTAGGGATTTACGCGGCGGGTTGCAGGCCGAACATCGCCAGTTGCTGGGCGTTGCCTTTGCTCTGGATCAGGCGTGGATCGTCCAGCGGGAAGCTGCGACCCAGTTCGCTTTCCAGAATAGTCTGCAACTTGCGGTTATCGACTTTGCCGTCGGCGCCGATGGCTTCCTTGAGTTTTTCCGGTGCAACCTGGGCAGTCTCTCCCGGTGCGTAGTAAATCGCGCCGGTGGCGAAGTCCACGGCAAACGCAATCAGGCCGGGGATGATGTAGAACAGCAGGCCCACGGCGTCGAGCGCGGCGATGGCCGGGTCGATCTTGCCTTCGATCTGGCCACGGCGATCCGGGTAGAAGATCGAACCGCAGGCGGTCACCTGAGTCAGCAAGGTTGCGACCAGAACACCGCCAATCAGGCGAAAGGGAGCACGCATATGAAACCTCCTGGGTAATCTCGAAACGAAACGTCGTCGGTATGAATTAAGACCCTGACGAACGCCTTGCAGTTCGCCGTTATACTCGCCGCTCTGTTTGGGAGCCAGCATGATTTCTTTGCCGATCGATGAAGTTTTACCCGCCTTGCGTGAAGCCCTCGCTACACGCCACGAAGCCGTGCTCGAAGCGCCGCCCGGCGCCGGTAAAACCACCCGCGTGCCTTTGGCCTTGCTCAACGAACCGTGGCTGGCCGGGCAGACCATCCTGATGCTCGAACCCCGTCGGTTGGCCGCGCGCGCAGCGGCTGAACGGCTGGCCAGTGAGCTGGGGGAGAAGGTCGGCGAAACCGTAGGTTATCGCATTCGGCTCGACAGCAAGGTCGGTCCCAACACCCGCATTGAAGTGGTCACCGAAGGCATCCTCACCCGGCGTTTGCAGGACGACCCGGCGCTTGAGGGCGTGGGCCTGCTGATCTTCGACGAATTTCATGAACGCAGTCTCGACGCGGATCTGGCGCTGGCCCTGAGCCTCAATGGCCGGGAACTGTTCCGTGACGATCAGCCGCTGAAAATCCTCTTGATGTCCGCCACGCTCGAAGGCGAACGCTTGGCCGGGTTGCTGGACGACGCGCCGATTCTGCGCAGCGAAGGGCGCATGTTCCCGGTGGCGATGCGCTGGGGCCGACCGTTCCAGTCCGGTGAATTCATCGAGCCGCGCTTGGTACAAACCATTCTTGAAGCCTTGAACGACGAAACCGGCAGTGTGTTGGTGTTCCTGCCGGGGCAGGCGGAAATCCGACGTGTGCATCAGCAACTGGCCGATGCCTTGGGCGAAAACACTCAGGTTCTACTGTGCCCATTGCACGGTGAACTGGACCTCGCCGCGCAACGGGCAGCCATCGATCCGGCACCGGCGGGCAAGCGCAAAGTGGTGCTGGCCACCAACATCGCCGAAACCAGCCTGACCATCAATGGCGTGCGCGTGGTGATCGATGCCGGGCTGGCTAGGGTGCCGCGTTTCGACCCCGGCAGCGGCATGACCCGTCTCGACACCCAGCGCATTTCCAAGGCCAGCGCCACCCAGCGCGCGGGCCGGGCCGGGCGCCTGGAGCCGGGCGTGTGTTATCGCTTGTGGTCCCAGGATCAGCACGAGCAACTGGCGGCCTATGGCAGTGCGGAAATCCTTTCGGCGGACCTCGCCGGGCTGGCCTTGCAACTGGGACGTTGGGGCGTAAAACCCGAACAGTTGGTGTGGCTCGACGTGCCGCCTGCCGCCGCCTATGCACAGGCTCAAGATTTGCTGGAACGCCTCGGAGCGTTGGATGGCGAAACGCTGACCCGTCACGGTCAGGCCATGGCCGAACTGCCGGCGCATCCGCGCATCGCGCATTTGCTGTTGCGCGGCCAGGCGCTGGGACTGGCGGACATGGCCTGCGACGTCGCGGCACTGCTCGGCGAGCGCGATATCTTGCGCGGCGCCGGGGCGGACTTGCACAGCCGACTGGTATTGCTGTCTGGCGAAGAACGCGCCGCACGGGGTGCCCAGGGTGGGGTGCAGCGCGCACGGCAACTGGCGCGGCAGTATCGTGGTTACCTACGGGGCAAAGCAGCGGAGCCGGTCAGCGATCCAGATCACCCGCGCTGGCTCGGCGCATTGCTGGCGCTGGCCTATCCCGACCGGGTCGCTCAGCAACGGCGCGCCGGTGGTGCGGAATATCGCTTGGCCAACGGACGTGCCGCACTGTTCGCCGAGGCCGATAGCCTGATGAAACAGCCGTGGCTGGTGATCGCCGATCTGGGCAGTCGCCAGGGCCAGCGTGAGGAGCGGATTTATCTGGCGACGGACTTCGATCCGGCACTCTTCGATTCAGTGCTGGCCGAGCAGGTTCGCTGCGTCGATCAACTGGATTGGGATGAACGTGAAGGCGTACTGCGGGCCGAGCGTCAGCGCAAGGTTGGTGAACTGATCCTCAGTCGTGAACCGCTGACCGGTCTCGATGAAACCGCCCGCAGCCAGGCGCTGGTCAACCTGGCGCGGCGCAAAGGGCTGGAGTTGTTGCCGTGGACCCCGGAGTTGCGTCAGTGGCAGGCGCGGGTCGCCTTGTTGCGGCAACTGGACTTGGCCAGCAAGGGCGAAAGCGAATGGCCGGATGTCAGCGACGCAGCGTTGCTCAAAAGTCTTGAGCACTGGTTGATGCCTTATCTGGGCAAAGTCTCGCGACTCAGTCACTTCGCAAATCTCGACCTGTCGAGCATCGTCCACAACCTGCTGCCGTGGCCGCTGCCACAACGCTTGGACGAGCTGGCGCCCCATCATTTGAGCGTGCCGTCAGGCTCGTCGATTCGTCTGGATTACAGCGAACAGCCGCCGATTCTCGCGGTGCGCTTGCAGGAGTTGTTCGGCCTGGCCGAGACCCCGCGCATTGCCGGGGGGCGGCAGGTGGTCAAACTGCATCTGTTGTCCCCGGCGCGGCGGCCGGTGCAGGTAACGCAGGACCTGGCCAACTTCTGGCGCAGCACCTACGCCGAAGTGAAGAAGGATTTGAAGGGGCGTTATCCGAAGCATTATTGGCCGGATGATCCGCTGGTGGCCGAAGCAACTGCGCGGATCAAACCCCGTAAATAACGGTTAACACCGGACTCACAGAAATTACTGCGATCTTTCGGATTTGGCGGTGAGTTGTTCGCGGCAGTAGTCCGCAAACAACTGCGCCGGTTTGGTCAGTTGCCCGCGTTTGAGCCACGCCGCCACCAGTCCCGAACCGGTGACGTCTTCGGCAATGTCCACGCACACCACTTTCTGCCCGTCGTAGGTGCACTCCGAATGCGGTTTGGTCACCAGGATCGAGAACCCGAACCCCTGGCCAACCATGCCCCGCACCATCTCGATCGATGGCGAGCTGAAGGCGATGCGTGGCGTCAGGCCCAGCTCATCGAACAGGCTGACGAAGTAGGTCCGACTCGGCTGCACGTCCAGAAGAATCATTGGCTCCAGGCACAGGTCCCGCAGCGACACCTGTGCCTGCTGGGCAAAACGGTGATCGGCTGGCAGCAGTGCGTAAGGTCGTTGCGCCGGCATCAGCGGTTCGGTCTCGATGGTGCCGTCCAGATCGTGCTCGTAAAGGATCGCCAGGTCGAAAGCGCCGGAGGTCAGGCCCTGCACCAGCTCTTGTTGCTCGCCGTCGCGGATGCGGATTTCCACCCCCGGGTACAACGCCGAAAATCCGGCGATCAATTGCGGCAGGTACAGCGGCGCGACGGTTTCGAAGCAGCCGATATCGATCTGCCCGGAGACCACATCGTTGTCGGCCAGGGCGTTCTGCTCGAACTCCTTGGCCATGCGCAGCAGTTCCTGGGCCTTGCGGTAGAAGCGTGCACCACTGGGGGTCAATGACACGCCCTGTGCATGGTGACGAATCAGCAGCTGCACGCCGAAGCTGTCTTCCAGCCCTTTGATGGCCGTGGAGATCGAGGGTTGGGCGATGTACAGCTTGCGCGAGGCCTCGGCCACGCTGCCGCACTCGACGGTGGTGATGAAGTATTTCAGTTGACGCAGATTGTAGGCAGCCACAGCAAACCTCGGGGGGAGAACGGATCAGGCATCCTGGCAATTTGCGCGCGACCCCTATCCGCTCGGGTAGCGATTTGTTGTGGTTGAACAATAACCACATGCTGCGCCAGAAGGGAGATTGGCTACGTAGTTTTTTCTTGGCCTGCGAACACATTTTTACTGGTTTTCCACCGCTTGGGCCTGAGCGACTATCCAATACACAAGAATGTCCTCTGGAGCATCTGAACGTGTTCGAGCTTGAGTATTGGCAACGCAAGGCCGCTTCCCTGCGGTTTCCCGACCAGGCCGTGATCGACGGCCAGCGCCGCCCGGCGCAGTCGGGGCAGACTTTCGCCGCGATCAACCCCGCCACCGGCCAATGCCTGGCCAACGTTGCCGCCTGCGGCGAAGAAGACGTGAACTCGGCGGTACACAATGCGCGGCAGGTTTTCGAGGCAGGCACCTGGGCTGCGCGCTCACCGACCGAACGCAAGCAAGTACTGTTGCGCCTGGCCGATTTGATCCTCGAAAACCGTGAAGAACTGGCGCTGCTCGATTCGCTGAACATGGGCAAGCCCGTCGCCGATGCCTACAACATCGACGTGCCGGGTGCCGCGGGAGTGTTCCGCTGGTACGCCGAAAGCCTCGACAAACTCTACGATCAGGTCGCGCCGAGTGCGCAGAACGTGCTGGCAACCATTACTCGCGAAGCCCTGGGCGTGGTGGCTGCGGTGGTGCCGTGGAATTTCCCTCTGGACATGGCGGCGTGGAAACTCGCCCCAGCCCTGGCCGCCGGTAACTCGGTGATCCTCAAGCCGGCCGAACAGTCGCCGTTTTCTGCCCTGCGCCTGGCTGAGCTGGCGCTGGAAGCCGGTGTACCTGCGGGTGTGCTGAACGTGCTGCCGGGGCTCGGCGAGCAGACCGGCAAGGCCCTCGGCCTGCACCCGGACGTCGATTGCCTGGTGTTCACCGGCTCCACCGAGGTCGGCAAATATTTCATGCAGTACTCGGCGCAATCGAACCTCAAGCAGGTGTGGCTGGAGTGCGGCGGCAAGAGCGCCAACCTGGTGTTTGCCGATTGTCAGGATCTGGACCTGGCGGCCGAGAAAGCCGCGTTCGGTATCTTCTTCAATCAGGGCGAAGTCTGCTCGGCCAACTCGCGGTTGCTGGTGCAGCGCTCGATCCATGACGAGTTTGTCGAGCGCCTCAAAGCCCAGGCTGAACGCTGGTTGCCGGGTGATCCGCTGGACCCGTCGAGCGCCGCCGGGGCCATCGTCGACAGCCGTCAGACCGCACGCATCATGAAGTTCATCCAACAGGCCGAACAGCAAGGCGCGACCAGGATCTGTGGCGGTCGGCAGTCGATCTTCAACGGCTCGGACAACTTCATCCAGCCGACGATTTTCACCGGCGTGACACCGGACATGCCGCTGTTTCGCGATGAAGTGTTCGGCCCGGTGCTGGCGATTACGGCATTCGACGACGAAGCCCACGCCTTGCAACTGGCCAACGACAGCGTCTACGGTCTGGCGGCCTCGCTTTGGACCGACGACCTCAACCGCGCTCACCGTGTGGCGCGACAATTGCGCGCCGGTACGGTGTCGGTCAACAGCGTCGATGCGCTGGACGTGACCGTGCCTTTTGGCGGTGGCAAGCAGTCGGGTTTCGGCCGCGATCTGTCCCTGCATTCATTCGATAAATACACCCAGTTGAAGACCACCTGGTTTCAATTGCGCTGATAACAAAACGGAGAACTGGCGATGACCACACCACGTGATACCCGCGACTACCAGGCCGCCGACGCTGCGCACCACATCCATGCGTTCGTCGATCAGAAAGCCCTCAACGATGAGGGGCCACGGGTGATGGTCCGTGGCGAGCGCCTGCACCTGTGGGACAACGATGGCCGACGTTACCTCGACGGCATGTCCGGGTTGTGGTGCACCAACCTCGGTTACGGGCGCAAGGACCTGGCCGCCGCGGCAAGCCGGCAGCTGGAACAGCTGCCGTACTACAACATGTTTTTCCACACCACCCACCCGCAGGTGATCGAGCTGTCCGAACTGCTGTTCAGCTTGCTGCCGGCTCACTACAGCCACGCGATCTACACCAACTCAGGCTCCGAAGCCAACGAGGTGTTGATCCGCACGGTGCGTCGTTACTGGCAGGTGCTCGGCAAGCCCGAGAAGAAAATCATGATCGGTCGCTGGAACGGTTACCACGGTTCGACCCTGGCCGCGACGGCGCTGGGCGGCATGAAGTTCATGCACGAAATGGGCGGCATGATTCCGGACATCGAGCATATCGACGAGCCGTACTTCTTCGCCCACGAAGGCAACCTGACCCCGGCCGAATTCGGTCTGCGCGCGGCGCAGCAACTGGAAGCGAAGATCCTCGAACTGGGTGCTGACAAGGTCGCAGGCTTTATCGCCGAACCGTTCCAGGGCGCCGGCGGCATGATCTTCCCGCCCGAAAGCTACTGGCCGGAAATCCAGCGCATCTGCCGCAAGTACGATGTGCTGCTGTGCGCCGATGAGGTGATCGGTGGCTTCGGTCGCACCGGCGAATGGTTCGCCCACGAGTACTTCGGGTTCGAGCCGGACACCCTGTCCATCGCCAAGGGCCTGACCTCGGGCTACATCCCCATGGGCGGCTTGATCCTGTCGAAGAAAATGGCCTCGGTGCTGGTGGAGCAGGGCGGTGTGTTTGCCCACGGCCTGACCTATTCCGGGCACCCGGTGGCGGCGGCTGTGGCGATTGCCAACCTCAAGGCCCTGCGCGATGAAGGCGTGGTGACGCGGGTCAAGGACGACATCGGCCCGTACCTGCAACAGTGCCTGCGCGAAGTGTTCGGCAAGCACCCGCTGGTGGGTGACATCCAGGGCACCGGCATGGTTGCGGCGTTGCAACTGGCCGAAGACAAATCCACTCGCAAGCGTTTTGCCAACGAGAACGACATTGCGTGGCGCTGCCGCACGATTGGTTTTGAAGAGGGCGTGATCATTCGCTCGACCTTGGGCCGGATGATCATGGCGCCGGCGTTGATTGCCAGCCGTGAGGAGATCGATGAGCTGATCGCCAAGACCTTGAAAGCGGTGGATCGTACGGCGCAGGAGTACGGCTGGCTCTGACATTTGTAGCGTTCTTGCGGGCCTCTTCGCGGGCAAGCCCGCTCCCACAGGTTATGTGTAATGCCCAAATATTGTGGCTGGCACAAACCCTGTGGGAGCGAGCTTGCTCGCGATAGCTATTGCTCAAACAACACATTTCCCAAGTCTTGCTCTCACCCTGTGCATCCCCGCCCACAGCGCCCTTTCGCGGTGCGCGCTAACGAGTTTTTTCATCGTTCGCATCCACATATTTCCTCATTTTCCTAATCCCGCCCTTGGGCCAACATCGATCTCGCCAGCCCACCGAATGCTGCCCGCCGAAGGGTCCCCGAGAGACCACAGGTTGCAGCCGATTCAGGGCTCGCCGTACTGCCCATGACAAAACTAAATCAACAGCTTTGGGAGTGCTCCATGATCAAGTCCTTGCTTACCCGCGTTGCCCATCCACTGGCGGTCACCGCCATCGCCGCGACGGTCGCCACCAGCGCCCAGGCCGGCACCCTGTCCATCGGTCATACCACCTGGGTCGGCTACGGCACCCTGTACCTGGCCAAGGACCTTGGCTACTTCAAGGAAAACGGTTTGACCGTCGAATTGCCGGTGGTCGAGGAAGCGGCGATGTACATGGCCGCACAAGCTTCCGGTGAGTTGTCCGGCTCGGCGTCGACCATCGACGAGGTGCTCAAGTACCGTCCGCAATTCTGCTTCAAGGCCGTGGCCGCGCTGGACGACAGCCATGGTGGCGACGGCGTGCTGGTGGGCAAGGACGTCAAGAGCCTGCAGGAACTCAAGGGCAAGGCCGTTGCGGTCAACGAAGGTTCGACCTCGCAGTTCTGGTTGTCCTATCTACTGAAAAAACACGGCATGAGCATGAGCGACATCACCGTGCAGAACATGACGGCTGACGACGCCGCCACCGCGTTCATCGCCGGTCGCGTACCGGCCGCCGTGACCTGGGAGCCGCACCTGTCGATGGTTCGCGACAAGAAGCAGGGCAAGGTGCTGATCGACAGCAGCAGCACACCGGGGGTGATCGTCGATGTGGTCGCACTGAACTGCAGCGTGATCGAAAAGCAGCCGGAAGACGTCAAGGCCCTGGTGGCCGGTTTGTACAAAGCTGTGCAGTACACCAAGGATCATCCACAGGAAGCCTACAAAATCATGGCCAAGGGTGTCGGCGGTTACCTGGCCGATCCGAAGGAAATGGAAGCGGCCGCACAGGGCGTGCGTTTCTACGATCAGGCCATGAGCGAAAAACTGCTGGGCTCGCCGGGTAAACCGGGTGACAGCGCACCGCTGATCAAGCTGGCCAACGAGACCGCCAGCGAGCTGCAAGGCAAGCCCTACAACGTCAGCAATGACGACCTGATCGACAACCGCTTCGTCACCCCGCTCTAGGAGGCTGCATGTTCAAGCGCAATTCATGGCTGAGCCGCTGCATCACGCCCAAGACCGGATTACCGGTCTCGGTGATCTGGAGCGCGAGCGGCCTGGCCTGGGTGCTGTTGGTCGGCCTGTGGGCCGGGTTGTCCTACGGCGGCGTGGTGCCGGGCATGTTCCTGCCGACGCCGGGCGCGGTGGTCGAGGCCGCCGTGCGGTTAGGCCGCGACGGCACCCTTGGCCAACATGTGTGGGCCAGTGTCGAAGTGGTGATGGTCGGTTTCATCGTGTCGTCCCTGGTGGCGGTGCCCCTGGGCTTGTTGATGGGCAGCTTTCGCATCGTCCAGGCCTTCCTTGAGCCGCTGGTGAATTTCATTCGCTACCTGCCGGTGACCTCGTTCGTACCGCTGTTCATCCTGTGGATCGGCATCGGTCTGGAGCAGCGGGTGTCGGTGATCATTTTCGGCGTGTTCTTCCAGCAACTGGTGATGATCGCGGACGTGTCCAAAGGCATCTCCAAGGACCTGATCAACGCCTCCTACACCCTTGGCTCGAACCGTCGTGACGCGGTGCTGCATGTGATTGCCCCGGCGTCCTTGCCGGGCGTGCTCGACACCCTGCGGGTGACCATGGGCTGGGCCTGGACTTACCTGGTGGTGGCTGAACTGGTGGCCGCATCCAGTGGCCTGGGTTACCTGAGCCTCAAGGCCATGCGTGGCTTCCAGGTGGATGTGATTTTCCTCGCCATCGCGATCATCGGCCTGCTGGGCCTGGTCACCGATCAACTGTTCCGTTTCCTTCGTCTGAGGATCACCGCATGGGCTCAGTAACCGCCGCCACTCATCGTTTTGTCGCCCCCCAGGCCGCCCCGGTGAACGCGCCACGGCTGAAGGTGGACAAGGTCAGCCTGAGTTACAAGAAACCCGATGGCGGTACCTTTACCGCGTTGGAGGAAGTGTCGTTCGAAGTGCCGGACCAGCAATTTGCCGTACTGGTGGGGCCTTCCGGTTGCGGCAAGTCGAGCCTGCTGTATCTCACCGCCGGCCTGGCCGAACCGACCTCGGGCGAGATTTACGTTGGCGGCCAGCAGGTCGAAGGCCCCGGCGCGGACCGCGGCATGGTGTTCCAGAGCTACACGCTGTTCCCGTGGCTGACAGTGCGCCAGAACGTCGAGTTCGGCCTCAAGCGGCGTGGCATGCCGGCGGCGCAACGCAAGGACATCGTCGATTACTACGTCAATGAAGTGGGCCTGAGCGGTTTTGCCGACAACTACGCCAAACAGTTGTCCGGGGGGATGATGCAACGTGTCGCCATTGCCCGCGCACTGGCCAATGACCCGCAGATCCTGCTGATGGACGAACCCTTCGGGGCTCTCGACAGCCAGACGCGCCTGCAAATGCAGCAGTTGTTGCTGCGGGTGTGGGGCAACAGCAAGAAGACTGTGTTGTTCGTGACCCACGACATCGACGAGGCGATTCTGCTGGGCGACCGGGTGTATGTGATGGGTGCCAGGCCGGGGCGGATCAAGCAGATTCTGGATGTGCCGATCGAGCGTCCACGCAACCTGGACATGGTCATGGAGCGCTCGTTCATCGAGATGAAGCGCGAGATCTTCGGGCTGCTGCATGATGATCTGGAAGAGGTGCATTAAACCCGATTCCAGCCCGTGCACCATCCCTGTGGGAGCGAGCTTGCTCGCGATTGCGATTTGTCATTCAGCATTGATGTCGACTGACACGACGCCATCGCGAGCAAGCTCGCTCCCACAGGTTTTGTGTCTGGCTGGGGTGAGGTGTCAGGGCGCAACCGGCAGCAGAAACCGCGCAATCACCGGCAGGTGATCGGAGATGCGCAATGTATCGTCCTGCCGCACCATCGCCTCCACCCGTTTGATCCGCGGACTGTAGAACAGGTAGTCGACGGTCCGGTCCGGGCCGTTCAGTCCGGGGTCGTTCGGGTAGTGGGTCAGCCAGCGCTCGCGGTCGATACCACTGGCTTCGTTGTTGGTCGGGATCATCGGGTACTTGTCCCACAGCAGGTGTAACAGGCTGTCGGCGGAGTAGGGCGCGCGTTGTGCATCGGGCAGGCGCTGATACTGGCCCAGCGGCAGCAGGTTGAAATCCCCACCGATCAACCACGGCGTGCCACGGCTTTCGAGTTTATCGAGGGCCCTGGCCACGGCGTTCACCTGGTTTTTCAAGGTGTTGTCGGCTCGATTGGCGCGCTCCAGATGGGTATTGAGCACCGCTATTTGCCCGCCATCACTCAATGGCAAGTAGCTCACCAGCAAGGCGTTTCTGGGTTTGAATTGGCGGCTGACCGGATTGCCCGAGGCAACTGGCAGTTGCAGCCGTTCGGCATGTTCGATCCGATAACGGCTCAGGGTTGCCAGTTGCCGGCCGACACTGCCGAAGATGTGCGGATTCGGCACGAAGTCGGCCTTCCAGTCGAACGCGCTGGTGCCACACGGATACAAGTCGGCGAGCCGCTCCTGCAGCAGCTTGAACTGGTGCTGGTAATCGCTGGCCTTGGCGCCGTGGTCCAGTTCCTGCAGCAGCACGATGTCCGGTTGTTCGTCACGAATCACCCGCGCCACTTCGTCAAGGCTGAAAGCCATGTCTTCCGCTGTGGGACGTTCGTCGGTGCCCGCGGCCAGGTCATTCCAGAATACGTAGCGCTTGCCGGCCAGGTACTGGACGTTCCAGGTCATCACCTTCAATGCCTGCCCGGGGACCAGGGAGGGGGCCTGGGCACTGCAACTGACGGTCAACACTTCTTTGGCATCGGGGCGCCAGGTCAGGCTGTAGATCATCGCGGCGATCAGGCCGATCACGATCAGCAGGCCCGGCAGGATGTAGCGCAGTAGACGGGTCATGGCTCGGCTTATTAGCGTTACAGGATTGTTCCCGAGCATACCCGAGAGCGAAGGTCGCGCCCAAGGTCAGAGCGAGCTGTCATTTCTTTCAGGCAACGGGTTGATCAGCATGAACAGTCGGAACAGCACCACGCTGGTAAACAGCTGCAGGAAACTGTGTGCGCTGTCGATCAGCATGGATACCACCGGGTTCTGAGGTTCGGGGTACGCTGCCAGCGTCACGCCTTTGAGCAGCCACAACGGCCCCATCACACACAGAATGCACAGCAGGATGCGCAAGAAATGCCCTTGGGTCATGCGCAGGCTTTCCTTCATGGCTGCCAGTGGCGCCAGGCCGCGCAACACCAGCAGGTATTCGCCAAACGCCAGGGTCACCATCAGGTAGATACCCGGCAGGAAATACAGCGACAGGCCCAGCAGAATCAGCACGGTATTGAGCGCCGTGAGCAGGGCGAAGCGTGGCCACAGGCTCGCCGCCATCGCCAGCAGGTCGCGGTTGCGCGGCGACTCGCCGCGGCTGCGGGCGTCGAGAAACAGAATCAGCGCAGCGGTGTACAGCGGGTACACCAGCAAGCCGACTATCACGCTGATGCCGGGGAAACTGTCCGGCTCGGTGGAGTGGTCGACCACTTGTTGCAGCAGCGCCTCAAGCATCACCAGCGGCAGGCACAGCTGCACGATCTGGCCCAGATTGCGCTTGAAGAAATACAGCGAGTCACGCAGGACATCTAACGGATTCATCAGTGGGTATCGCAGGTTGGAAGCAGTGGCTCACTTTAACCGATCAAGCGCTCGTAGACGCAAACGTAAACGTTCGGTAAATGTCATTGAAACATCTTGTTTCAGCCTCCATTAAGGTCAGGCACCTTATCCTCATTGGATAAAGGCAACGATTTTCCCGGCAATCTACGAGGTCGCCATGAACAGCGAAGAACAAACCCTGATCGATGGACTGTTTTCCCGGCTGCAGCAGGCCGAAACGGACTCAGCCCCGCGCGACGCCCAAGCCGAGGCGCGGATCAAGGAACACCTGACGCGCCAGCCCGCGGCAGGTTATTTCATGACCCAGGCGATTCTGGTGCAAGAGGCGGCGATCAAGAGCCTCGATGAACAGAACAGGCAACTGACCCAGCAAGTCCAGCAGTTGCAGGCCGAACTGCAACAGGCCAAGGCCCAGGCGACCCCGGCCCCAGCGCCGAGCAGCGGTGGCTTTTTGTCGAGCATCTTTGGCGGCAACTCTCGTGAGCCACAGCCTGCACCCACCCAGAGCTCACTACCCTCGAGCGGTGGCTGGCGCGAGCCGGGACGCTCGTCGTTCGGTTCGCAACCGCCACAGCAGAACTTCGGCGCGCCGCCGCAGAACTTTCCCCAGCAGGGCTATGCACCACAGCAACAGGCTCCGGCAGCGGCCGGCAGCAGTTTCCTCGGTGGTGCGCTGAAAACCGCCGCAGGCGTGGCGGGTGGCGTGATGCTGGCACAAGGCATCAGCAGCCTGTTCCATCACAATCAACAACCGGAAGTCGTCGAAGTCATCAAGGAAGAGCCGGCCCAGGTCAACGACCAGGGCAACAATGGCTGGGGCGATGACCAGCGCATGGCCGGTAACGACTCCTACAGCAACGATCAGGGCGGGTTCAGCGACGCTGACTACAGCGATGACTCGTTATTCGGCGGCGACGACGATTCCTTCGTCTGATACGCCATTCGTCCGGAGCGCAACCGCGCTCCGGGCCGATTATTCGCGGAACAATCCTCAGGGCTGGCATACTGGGCGACTTTTCGGGCCTGGTGCCTGATTCAGCCCTGAGGAAAGCCGGTGAAAAAAATCGCAGTGTTCGCCGATGTCCAGAACCTCTACTACACCGTGCGTCAGGCTTATGGTTGCCACTTCAACTACGCCGCACTGTGGGCTGACATCAGCAAGCAGGGCGAGATCGTCGAAGCCTACGCCTATGCCATCGACCGTGGTGACAGCAAGCAGCAGCAGTTCCAGCAGATCCTGCGCAACCTCGGTTTCACCGTGAAGCTCAAACCCTATATCCAGCGCAGCGATGGCTCAGCCAAGGGCGATTGGGACGTGGGCATCACCCTCGATATCATGGATGCCGCCGACCATGTCGATGAAATCGTCCTGGCCTCCGGCGACGGTGATTTCGACATGCTGCTCGAACGCATTATCAGCAAACACGGCGTACAAGCAGTGGCTTACGGCGTGCCGGGCCTGACCGCCAACTCGCTGATACGCGCCGCCAGCCGCTACGTGCCGATCGAAGGCGCGTTGCTGCTCAAGAATTGATTTTTACGGAGTAGAACCAGGTTTGGAACGCATCGCAGTCATCGACTTTGAAACCACCGGGATCTCACCGAGCAGCAGTTGCCGGGCCACGGAAATCGCCGTGGTGATCCTTGAGCAGGGGCGCATCGTCGAGCGTTACCAAAGCCTGATGAATGCCGGCGTGCGCGTCCCGGCCTTCATCGAACAACTCACCGGCATCAGCAACGCCATGCTGCGCACTGCGCCGTCGGCCGAGCAGGTGATGAACGAAGTGAATGAATTCGTCGGCTGCACGCCGTTGCTCGCGCACAACGCCGCGTTCGACCAGAAGTTCTGGGACTTCGAACTGGGGCGAATCAAACGCACCCGCCTGCAGAACTTTGCCTGCTCGCTGCTGCTGGCTCGCCGCCTGATGCCCGCTGCGCCGAACCACAAACTCGGCACCCTCACCACGTTCGCCAACCTGCCCCACACCGGCAAGGCCCACCGGGCCATGGCCGACGCCGAGATGGCGGCCAACCTGACCGCGCACCTGGCCGAAGAGTTGCGCCAGAAACACGGCTTGCGCGAGCTGTCCCATGACTTGCTGTGCAAGTTGCAGAAAGTGCCGGCGGCGAAAGTGGGCGAACACCTCAAGCGTTATCGCTGATCCCGAAAACACCGCAAATCCCCTGTAGGAGCGAGCCTGCTCGCGATGAACCCGAGAACAACACGGGGTGTCAGGTTCCCCGCGTTATCGTTGGCGACCATCGCGAGCAAGCTCGCTCCTACAGAAAAGTTATTTGCCGTTCGCCTCCAACTGCCCCAGCGGCACCCGCTTCTCTATCGCACTCGACAACACAATCGACGTCTTGCTGAACCCGAACGTGGCGATCCGGTTGATCAGCTCTTCCAGCTCCGGCATCGAGCCCACCGCCGCTTGCATGATCACGCAGGGATCGCCGGTCACCCGATGGCATTCGGTCAATTGCGGGATTTTGATCAGGTCGTCGTAGGCTTTCTGGTTGCCGTGCTGGTTCAGGCGCAGTTCGATCACGCACTGGATCGGCAGGCCGAGCTTGGCCATGTCGACTTTTGCCTGATAGCCGGTGATCACGCCGCTGGCTTCGAGCTTGGCCACGCGCTCGGCCACGGCCGGGGCGGACAGGTTGACCTTGCGCGCCAGGTCCGCGTAGGACGCGCGACCATTTTCCAGCAGGGCGCTGAGCAGCATGCGGTCGTACTTATCCATCGTGGCACTCCTGAAAAATGACGGACTTTCGAAAACACGGTTTATTGCCATGAACACCGTGTTTTGAAAAGTGTACTGGCGGTTTAAAAAGGTTTTGTAACTTATTTTCCGGCTCCAGCCTTTCTAGAATAGCCGTTCACCTGTTCTGCCTGTGAGTTGCCCCATGTCCGGCCTACGTCGCTTTCCCTTACCGTTGATCGCAGCCTTTTTCGCCTTGTACGTGATTTGGGGCTCGACCTACCTGGTGATCCGCATCGGCGTGGAGTATTGGCCGCCGCTGCTACTCGCCGGCATCCGCTTCGTCATTGCCGGGACCTTGATGTACGCCTTCCTGCGTTGGCGCGGGGCGCCGGCGCCGACCTGGGCGCAGTGGAAAGCCGCCGGGATCATTGGCGTATTGCTGCTGGCGTGCGGTAACGGAGCGGTCAGCGTGGCCGAACACACCGGCGTGGCTTCTGGAGTGGCCGCTTTGGCGGTGGCAACGGTGCCGCTGTTTACCTTGCTCTGTGGCTATTTCTGGGGCGCGCGTAATACCCGTCTCGAATGGGCTGGCGTTGCGCTCGGAATGATCGGCATCGTCATGCTCAACCTCGGCTCCAACCTGCAATCGAGCCCGTTGGGTGCAGCCCTGCTGATTTTTGCGGCGGCCACCTGGGCCTTCGGCTCGGTGTGGAGCAAGCATTTACCGTTGCCTCAAGGGGCGATGGCCAGTGCCGTGGAAATGCTGGTGGGTGGCGTGGTGTTGCTGATCGGCAGTGCGGTCAGCGGTGAGCATCTGGACAAGGTTCCGCCGATTGAAGGCTGGGCTGCGCTGGCGTACCTGACTGTGTTCGGTTCGATCATCGCCTTCAACGCCTACATGTACCTGTTGAAGCACGTGCGTCCGGCCGCTGCCACCAGTTATGCCTACGTCAACCCGGCGGTGGCGGTGTTGCTGGGGATCGTGTTTGTCGGTGAGACCATTGGAGTCGAGGAAGCACTGGCCATGCTGGTGATTATCAGTGCCGTGGTGCTGATTGGCTTGCCGCAGTGGCGTCGTAAGCCGCAGCAGCCGGTGGAGAAGGTCGTGCCGACGGTAGTGCCGACAGAATCCCGTGTGAATTAGGGTAAACTGCGCGCCATTGCACTCTTGTTTCGCACAACCGCGCTGAATTTTCCTACGGTATTCCCATGACTTTCGCCACCCTTGGCCTGATCGAACCCTTGCTGCGCTCCCTCGAGACGCTCGGCTACCAGACTCCGACGCCGGTTCAGGCGCAAGCCATTCCGGCGGTGCTGGCCGGTCGCGACCTGATGGCCGCCGCCCAGACTGGCACCGGCAAGACCGCCGGTTTCGCCCTGCCGCTGTTGCAACTGCTGGCCATGGAAGGGCCGAAAGTCACCGCCAACTCGGTCCGCGCGCTGATCCTGGTACCGACCCGCGAACTGGCCGAGCAGGTTCACGAAGCCGTGCGCCAGTACGCCGAAAACCTGCCATTGCGCACTTACGCGGTGTACGGCGGCGTCAGCATCAACCCGCAAATGATGAAGCTGCGCAGTGGCGTCGACTTGCTGGTAGCGACTCCGGGCCGCTTGCTCGACCTGTTCCGCCAGAACGCGCTGAAGTTCAACCAGCTGCAAACCCTGGTGCTGGACGAAGCCGACCGCATGCTCGACCTGGGCTTTTCCGAGGAGCTGGCGAACATTTACCGTGCGCTGCCGAAGAGACGTCAGACGTTGCTGTTCTCCGCAACCTTCTCCGATGACATCCGCCTGCTGGCCGGGCAGATGCTCAATGACCCGCTGAGCATCGAAGTCAGCCCGCGCAACGTCGCAGCCAATACGGTCAAGCAATGGATCGTGACGGTGGACAAGAAGCGCAAGCCGGAACTGTTCGTGCACCTGATGCGCAAGGGCAAGTGGAAGCAGGTGCTGGTGTTCGCCAAGACCCGCAACGGCGTGGACGCGCTGGTGGAGAAACTTCAGGGCCTGGGCATCAACGCCGACGGCATCCACGGCGACAAACCCCAGGCGACCCGCCAGCGTGCGCTCGACCGCTTCAAGGCGAGTGAAGTGCAGATCCTGGTCGCTACCGACGTGGCAGCCCGTGGCCTGGACATCGAAGACCTGCCGTTGGTGGTCAACTTCGACTTGCCGATCGTCGCTGAGGATTACATCCACCGCATCGGTCGTACCGGTCGCGCGGGTTCGACCGGCGAGGCGATTTCCCTGGTCTGCGCCGATGAAGTGAATCTGCTGTCGGCCATCGAGATGCTGACCCGCCAGACTTTGAAGCGGCAGAACGAACCGGACTTCGAACCCGAGCACCGCGTGCCGGACACCGATGCCACTGGCCAGGTCGTCAAAAAGCCGAAAAAACCGAAGAAGCCCAAGGCTTCCGGTGGTGGCGGTGGTAAACGCAATCTGGGTCGGTGGGTTGATAGCGGTGAGGTTGCGCCGGCGGAGCCTTCGATCAAGCCTGTGCGCAAGGTGCCGGTGTTCAATACCGGGCCGCGTAAGCGTAAGCCTTGATTAACTTCGGCGTCTGTTAAGCCGCCATCGCGAGCAAGCTCGCTCCCACAGGGGATTTGTGATCGACACAATTCCAATGTGGGAGCGAGCTTGCTCGCGATGGGCGCGCTGCGGCCTTCAATCTTTGCGCTGTAACCATTCAACCATCCCCAACCCCGCCGCTCGCCCACTGGCGAAACACGCGGTCAGCAGATAGCCGCCGGTCGGCGCCTCCCAATCGAGCATTTCCCCGGCGCAGAACACGCCAGGCAGTTGCTTGAGCATCAAACGCTCATCCATCGCCTCGAACAACACCCCGCCAGCGCTGCTGATGGCCTCGTCCAGTGGTCGGGTTTTCACCAGTGTCAGTGGCAAAGCCTTGATCGCGTTGGCCAGCAAGGCCATGTCGGCAAAGCAGTCGGCGCTGGTCAGTTCACGCAATAGCGCCGCTTTGACCCCATCGATGCCCAACTGACTGTGCAGGTGCTTGGCCATGGAGCGCGATCCCCGGGGTTTGCCCAACGCCGCTGCAACTTTATCCACAGGCCGGCCCGGCAACAGGTCCAGATGAATGGTTGCCGAACCGTGCCGGTTGATTGCCTCGCGGATGGGGGCCGACAGGGCGTAGATCAGACTGCCTTCAATTCCGGTGGCGGTAATCACGCATTCGCCGAGTCGCGGCACGTCATCGTTAAGGCCGATGGCGATGTTTTTCAGCGGCGCGCCGGCGAATTTGCTGACCATCAATTCGCTCCAGGCTTGCACCTCGAAGCCGCAATTACTGGGTTGCAACGGCGCCAGTCCTACACCGCGTTGCTCCAGTGGCAGCATCCACGCGCCGTCCGAACCCAGGCGCGACCAACTGCCGCCACCGAGGGCGAGCAGGGTGGCATCGGCTTGCACGGTTGTTTCGCCTTCCGGGCTGTCGATACGCAATCCGCCACGCTCGTCCCAGCCGAGCCAGCGGTGGCGGGTGTGGATAACTACGCCACTGTCGCGCAGGCGTTTGAGCCAGGCGCGCAGCAGCGGCGCGGCCTTCATGTCGGTGGGGAATACCCGGCCGGAGCTGCCGACGAAGGTTTCGATGCCCAGTTCATGAATCCACTGACACAACGCTTCGGCGCCGAAGCCGCGCAGCAGCGGGGCGATCTGCGGGGCGCGTTCGGCGTAGCGTGAGAGAAATGCCGGGTAGGCTTCGGAGTGCGTGATGTTCATGCCGCCGACGCCGGCCAGGAGGAACTTTCGCCCCACTGAAGGCATACCGTCGTACAGGTCGACCTTGATCCCGGCCTGGCTCAACACTTCGGCCGCCATCAGACCGGCGGGGCCGCCACCGATGATGGCGACGCGGGAAGGGGAGGAGGTCGAAGATCGGGTCATGGAGTGCGCTGCGGTTTTGGCGAATGAAGCCGGGCATTCTACCAGCCCAGACCTCCGTAGGAGCGAGCCTGCTCGCGATGGTCTTGAACGATTACGCGGGAAACCGGATGCCCGGCGGCGACGTTGCGTTTTTCGCGAGCAGGCTCGCTCCTACAGGGATCTTTGGTGAATTCGAGGGTTGGTTAAAAAACAACCAGCGCTCTGTAGCTCAAGCTCCGCATGGGCTGCAGGCCCTTTCACTCAGGTTATCCACAGGCAGCTCCACAGGCATTGTGGGTAAAGCATCCACAGCTCAGTGACAACCTGATGACTGCCATACGCGCTGCGCGCTGTGATGGAGGATGCCGTGACGGCGTGCCAGGGCCTGGCGGTCCTTGCTGTAGCCGCCGCCGATTACCCCGACCACCGGAATGTCACGGCCCAGGCAATGGCGCATCACGCTTTCATCGCGGGCGGCGACGCCTTCGTCTGTCAGCTTCAGATAACCCAAGGCGTCGTCCTTATGCACATCGACCCCGGCGTCATACAGCACCAGATCCGGTTGGTAGAGCGGCAGCAAGTAGTTGAGTGCATCGTCCACCACCTTCAGGTAGTCGGCATCGCCCATGCCTTTGGGCAGTGGAATGTCCCAATCACTTTCGGCCTTGCGTGCGGGAAAGTTCTTTTCGCAGTGCAGGGAAACGGTCACCGCTTCCGGGGTGTTATGAAGTATTCGTGCAGTCCCGTCGCCCTGATGCACGTCGCAATCGAAGATCAGCACGCGGTTCACCCGACCACTTTCCAGCAGGTAATGGCTGATCACCGCCAGGTCATTGAAGATGCAGAACCCGGCCGGGTAATCGTAGTGCGCATGGTGGGTGCCGCCCGCGAGGTGGCAGGCCAGACCATGCTCCAGCGCCTGCTCGGCCGCCAGCAACGAGCCGCCCACCGCCCGTACCGTGCGTCGGGCCAGGGCTTCGTTCCAGGGCAGGCCGAGGCGGCGCTGGTCTTCGCGGGATAATTCGCCACTCATGTAACGCTCGATATACGAAGGGTCATGGGCGAGGGCGAGAATCTCTGCGGGACACAGGTCCGGGCGCAGCAGATCGGCGTCGCGGGTCAGGCCGCTGCCCACCAGGTGATCGCGCAACAGGCGGAACTTGTCCATGGGGAAGCGGTGATCCGCCGGAAACTCTGGACTGTAGTCTTCGTGATAAATCAGCGGCAGTGGCATGGTCATTTCATGTAGGAATGAGAGACGGATCCTACCAGCGTTGTAGACTGGCGACATTGAAATGGAGGGGCGGGGCACGATGGAGCCAATACTGGAGCTTGAAAGCGCTCGGCTGCTGTTGCGCCAGTGGCGCGATGAAGATTTACCTGACTTTGCGGCGATGTGTGCCGATCCGCAGGTGATGCGCTATTTCCCGGCAGCCTTGAGTCGGCTGGAGAGCGCCTCATTGATCGGGCGAATCCGTGGTCATTTCGCCGAGCATGGTTTCGGCCTATGGGCTCTGGAACGCAAGGACACCGGCCAATTCATCGGTTTTACCGGGCTCGGTGTGGTCGGTTTCGACGCGCCTTTCACCCCGGCCACGGAAATCGGCTGGCGCCTGGCCCGCGAGCACTGGGGGTTGGGTTACGCCAGTGAAGCGGCGTGGACCGCTCTGCGCTGCGGGTTTGACCGCTTGCTGCTGAGCGAAGTCGTGTCCTTTACCGCTGACAGTAATCTGCCGTCGCAGAAAGTCATGCAGGCGATTGGCATGCATCACGATCCGGCCGATGACTTCGATCATCCCAAGCTCTCCGTCGATCATCCCCTGCATCACCACGTGTTGTACCGCATCAGCCGTGAACAATGGCTGCAAACCTTGCATGGATAACCTGACACGGACGTTTACAATGGACCACATGTTGGCCCGGGCCAGAAACTGAATCGACCGCCGCAGCCAAGACTGCGCGGTATTGCGTTGTGTGAGGAGAGTCTGAATGAGCCAAGTGTTGGAAGATCTGGTCGACCTGCTGACGCTGGAACCGATCGAAGAAAACCTGTTCCGTGGCCGTAGCCAGGACCTGGGTTTTCGTCAGCTGTTCGGTGGTCAGGTGCTCGGTCAGTCGCTGTCGGCGGCCAGTCAGACGGTTGAAGAGGCGCGCCATGTGCATTCGATGCACGGCTATTTCCTGCGCCCAGGCGATGCCGGGTTGCCGGTGGTGTATCAGGTTGACCGGGTGCGTGACGGTGGCAGCTTCAGCACGCGTCGGGTGACGGCGATCCAGAAGGGCCACCCGATATTCACGTGCAGTGCGTCGTTCCAGTACGACGAAGAAGGCTTTCAGCACCAGACCGAAATGCCGCAAGTGGTCGGTCCGGAAAACCTGCCATCGGAGCTGGAAATCACCCAGCAGCGCGCGCACCTGATCCCCGAGAAAATGCGCGAAAAACTGCTGTGCCCGAAGCCGATCGAATTTCGCCCGGTCACCGAGAAAGATCCCTACAACCCGCTGCCCTCCGATCCGGTCAAGTACGTCTGGTTCCGCGCCGACGGGGCGCTGGCCGATTCGCCGGCGCTGCATAAATATCTGCTGGCCTATGCATCGGACTTCGGTCTGCTGGTTACCTCGATGCAGCCCCACGGCAAGTCGGTGTGGCACAAGGACATGCAGGTCGCCAGCCTCGATCACGCGCTGTGGTTCCACCAGGATCTGCGTGCCGATGACTGGTTGCTCTATGCGATGGACAGTCCGTGGGCGGGCAATTCCCGTGGCTTCTCCCGTGGCAGCGTGTTCAACCGCGCCGGGCAACTGGTGGCCTCGGTCACCCAGGAAGGCTTGATCCGTCACCGCAAGGATTGGGCATGAGCCTGGCCGACGTGCGTCACTGGGTGTTCGACATGGACGGCACCCTGACGGTGGCCGTGCACGACTTCGCGGCGATTCGCGTGGCGTTGGCGATTCCTGCCGAACACGACATCCTGACCCACCTCGCCGCACTGCCGGCCGATGAAGCCGCAGCCAAACATGCGTGGCTGCTGGAGCACGAGCGGGACCTGGCCCTTGGTTCGCAACCGGCGCCGGGCGCGGTGGAACTGGTGCGCGAACTGGCCGGGCGTGGTTATCGCCTGGGCATTCTCACGCGCAACGCCCGGGAGCTGGCGCATGTCACGCTGGAGGCCATTGGCCTGGCCGACTGCTTTGCGCTGGAGGATGTGTTGGGCCGCGATGATGCTCCGCCCAAGCCGCATCCGGGCGGGTTGCTGAAACTGGCCGAAGCATGGAAGGTGCCGGCGAGCGAGATGGTGATGGTCGGTGATTACCGCTTCGATCTCGATTGTGGGCGGGCGGCGGGAGCGCGGACTGTGTTGGTGAATCTGCCGGATAATCCATGGCCGGAATTGACCGATTGGCATGCGGCGGATTGTGTTGAGTTGCGGCAGATGCTTTTGGCTTGAGGGCGTTGTTGTCGGGTGAACCGCTTTCGCGAGCAAGCCCGCTCCCACATTTGATCTCTGGTGCTCACAAATGATGTGTACACCGCAGGTCCAATGTGGGAGCGGGCTTGCTCGCGAAGAGGCCCTTCCAGACACCACAAATACTACTGCCCGAACAACGCCTTCTGCCCCTCTGGCGAGGTAAACATTCCATCCCCGTTATGCCCGACCCCGGGCACTTCGATCAGTTGCTGGTTCAACCCCTTGGGTGCCAGCCGCTTCAGGTAGTCAAAGTAAAAACGCCCGCGGGCCAACCGAGACGGCCCTTGCGCCCTGGCTTCACAGCTTTTATCCAGCGCCGGATGATTCGGGTCGGTGTCCTGCTGCCCCAGCAGATAAACGACCTCACGCTTGAGGTAACTTTCCTGCAACTGTGCTGCGGTTTGTCCTTCGGCGTAAGCCGGTAAATCCGCCAGCCCGTACTTCCAGCGATGGAAATTCGGGCAGCCGGCGTGGCTGAACGCCACGGGCCTGCGCTCATCGAAATAAGCGTAGGAGGACGGATTGGCGATCACGTAGCGCACCTGCACGCCGGCTGCATCGAGGTCGGATTGCGCGTGGCCGAGCAACGCATAGCGCTGAACCACCTGCGCGCCGCCGGAGTGCCCGGCGATGACGATTTGCTTCACATCCGGAAACTGCTGACGGTCACCCAAGCGGGCGATGATTTCGTCGAGCGCCGCGTAGGAACTCAGCCGAAAGGGTGCCGTGGATTCGCCGCCAGCCATCCATTCATTGCCTTGCCAGCGCAAAACGGTGTCGGCCACCGGATGGACCGCAACGTCGGTTTCATTGAGGAATTGCGGGGCGATCACCAGGGTCGTTGCGCTTTGCCCCGCCAGTTCGGCCGCGTGCTCACCACTCTGCAGATAGGTTTGCGCATTGCGCAAGCGACCGTGGAGGATGATCAGCACCCGTTCGATTTTTGCCGGGGCGGGGCTGATGCCCACCGCGATTTCACCTGACTTCAACAGCAGGCGCCCTGAGCTGAGTTCCTTGACCCCATGCTCGGCGGCTTGGGACGTTGCGCAAGTAAACAGAACAACCAACAACCACTTCTTCATTTACAGATTTTTCGCCGCAAAGGTATCGCACTGGCCAACCTGGCCTTGGGCGAAACCGGTTTTGAACCAGCGCACCCGTTGCGCCGACGTACCATGGGTGAAGGAGTCCGGGACTACACGGCCCTGACCCTGTTGCTGCAAACGATCGTCGCCGATGGCGTTCGCGGCGTTCAGTGCTTCTTCGATGTCGCCCGGTTCCAGCCAGTTCAGGCGCTTCTGCGCATTGTTGGCCCAGACGCCGGCCAGGCAATCGGCCTGAAGTTCCTGGCGAACCAGCAAACCACCGTCGCCTTCCATCTGCCGGCCTTGTTGGCGCGCTGCCTGAATTTTCGTGGACACCCCAAGCAGGGTCTGCACGTGGTGTCCGACTTCGTGAGCGATCACGTAGGCCTGGGCGAAGTCTCCCGCGGCGGAAAAGCGTTGGGACATCTCCTGGAAGAATGCCATGTCCAGGTAGACCTTCTGGTCGCCCGGGCAATAGAAGGGGCCGGTCGCCGAGGTGGCCAGACCGCAGGCCGAATTCACGCGGTTGCTGAACAACACCAGGGTCGGGTCCTTATATTGGCGGCCGGCCTGCTGGAATATCGCGCCCCAGGTGTCTTCGGTATCGCCGAGGATCGAGCGCACGAATTCCGCGCTCTCATCATTGGCCGGCGGTGCCTGGCGACTCTGGTTGGTGGCGGGCGCCGATTGCTGCTCCATTTGCCCGGTCAGTTGTCCGAGGATCTGCAGTGGATCCTGGCCGGTGATCCAGCCGATGCCGACAATCAGGAGGATCGCCGTCAGGCTCAAACCCTTGCCACCGCCAAAACGCATGCCGCCGCCACCACCGCCGACATCATCGCCACGGGCGTCGACCACGTTGTCGCTGCGTCGGCCTTTTTTCCATAGCATGTGGGAATCCTCTTCTGTTCCGGGGAAAGCGTCGTCCGATGAGTGTTGCTGCCAAGTGGGAGCGGCGCCAGTCCGGCCGTCCGTCTTTTTTCCGCGCACAGGTTGATTCCCGGCTACCCGTGAAGGGTTGCCGAGAAGGTCTCAGGCTTGTATTGAACACGGATAACCCATCGAATTCCCTCGGGCGATGGGTTTTTATCGTGAGAGCGATCGCCGGTCCTGCGGATTATTCGTCGAATGCATCCCACACCGGCGCAAAGTCAGGGCTGACCTGGCGCTCGCGTTTGGACAGGCTGGCGATCAAGGCACGGTCTTCATCATCCAGTCGCACATCCAGCGCCGCGAGATTGGCCAGTTGATTGGGCTCGCTGCTGGCCTTGGGGATCGCGGCCACGTTGGGTTGATCAAGCAGCCATTTGAGCGCGACCTGCGTCGGCAGTACGCCGTGTTTCGCGGCGATCAGCCGGATGGCCGGAATGTCGGATACCTTGTTGCGCGCCAGTGGCGTGTAGGCTGTCAGCGCAAGATCCTGTTGACGGGCGTAGTCGAGCAGGGCGTTTTGTCCGAGCAGCACGTGGTACTCGACCTGGATCGCCGACAGCGGCGCCCCCAGTTCTTCGACGACTTTGCGTAGCAGGTGCAGTGGAAAATTCGCCACGCCAATGTTGCGCGCCAGGCCTTGCTCCCTGAACGACACCAGGGTTTCTATGGTGCGCGGCAAATCCCAATCGGTGGTTGGCCAATGGAGCATGAACAGGTCGACGTATTCGCTGCGCAGGGCTTTGAGGCTACGGTCCATGGAGTGACGCATGGCGTCGGGTTGCAGTTGGTCCCACCAGACTTTGGTCGTGACGTGGATCTGCTCGCGGGGTGTCGGACTGTTCGCCAGCGCCTGACCGACCGCGTCTTCGTTGTTGTAGGCCGCTGCCGTGTCGATGTGCCGGTAACCCAGGGCCAGAGCCTGCTCCACTGCTCGGGTGCATTCCTCGCCGAGCATTGGCCAGGTGCCGAGGCCGAGTTTCGGCATGTTCAAACCCTGAGCGTTAATGATGTGCTGCATGGTCGATCTCCTTTTCATAAGCAGTGACACCTGCGATATGGCGCGCGGCGATGTAGCCGAAGGTCAGCGCCGGGCCGAGATTGATGCCGCCAGCGGGGTAGTGACCGCCCATGATGCTGGCCATGTCGCCGCCCGCCGCGTACAGCCCGGCGATGGGTTGCGCCGCGCCATCCAGGACTTGGGCATGTTGGTTGACCTTGAGCCCGGCGAAGGTACCGAAGCAGCCCGGCTGGACTTTCACGGCATAGAAGGGGCCTTGTTCGATCGGTGCGACGCATGGGTTGGGCTGTTGCAGTGCGTCACCCTGCTTGCGGTTGTAGGGTGTGGAACCACGGCCGAATTGCGGGTCCTCGCCGTTGCGCGCGTGGCGGTTGTAGTCCGACACGGTGGTGCGCAAGCCAACCGGGTCGATGCCGCAGGCTGCAGCCAATTCCTCAAGGGTGTTGCCGGTTTTCAGATAGCCGCTGCGGATGAAGGATGACAGCGGCACCGGAAATGGCCGAGAGATGCCCAGGCCATATCGACGCTGAAAACCATGGGTGCAGATCAACCACGACGCCACTTCCTCACCCGGCGGGGCGGCGGCGACCATGGCCGTGACGTAGTCGTAGTAGCCGTTGGCTTCATTGACGAAGCGCTGGCCGTTGCTCAGCACCCCGATGATGCCCGGCTTGCCGCGCTCGATGATGTGCGGGAAGTGTCCCGTGCTGCCGTCGCTGTGCGGCACCTGCGAAACCGGTGCCCAGGCGACGGCGGATGCCATGTCGGTATTCACCCGGGCACCGGCACTTTCGCCCAGGCGCAGGCCATCGCCGCAAACGCCGAGGGGTGGCAAGGCCAGATGCTCATGCCCGGTCGGTGTGCGGGGGAACAGTGCCTTGCGGCGGTCGATGTCATTGGCGAAACCACCCGCAGCGAGCACCACGGCCTTGCGTGCATGGATGCGCACCGAGCCTTTGCCGGTGTTGACCGCCGCACCTCGTACCTGGTCATTCTCGCGCAGCAATCGACTCACGGGCGCTGATTCCCAGAGCAACACACCGAGGTCATCGGCGGATTTCGCCAGGCGCGCCACCAAGGCCACGCCGTTGACCAGTTGCATCGCCCGGCCATGTACGACGAGATCGAACAGGTGACGACTGAAACGCCGCGTAACGTGCCAGGCCGCCGACAGTGAACGGGTCAGGTTGAGGAATGCCGTGAGGTCCGCCCCCGCCATGATCGGCATGCCCATGAACGAAGTTTCCCGCATGGTTTTGCGCAGACGCTTGAGCAGTGTGCCGACTTTTCGTGCGTCGTACGGGGCGGCGATCACCGAGCGTCCACCGGTGCCTGCCCCCGGCGTGTCGCCATGAATGTCGGCAATGGCGTTGCCGTCGGCGAATTGCAGCGAGGTGTACTGCTCGAAGAACGACACCATCCGCGGGCCGGCTTCCAGGAAAGCGTCGATAATTGCCGGATCAAAGCGCTCGCCCAGTTCGTGTTTCAGGTAAGTGCGCGGCAGTTCAACGTCTTCGACGATGCCTGCGCGCCGGGCCAGCGGGTTGCAAGGCACCCAGGCCCAGCCACCGGACCAGGCCGTGGCACCGCCGAACACAGGGTCCTTTTCTACCACTATGACTTTCAGTCCATGCCACGCGGCGGTCACGGCCGCCGACAGTCCCGCCGCACCGGAACCAACGATCAGCACATCGCAGTCGATGTCGGGAAGAAAGTGCGCTTGGGCAGGCATTGTTTGAACTCCGGCGTTTTATTGTTTTGGAATCTTGTTCCAGAAAATATAAGAATCAGGTGAGGCCGAACAAGTCTTGATGGTGTAAAACGGGCGGTTATCGAACGTTCAGTTCCAGATTTCGCATTCGTTCAGATGTCTTCTAGAATCGAGCAAATTTTGCGTGGAGGCGACCATGGCCGGCAGTCAGATCGAACGTGTTTTCAGTGTGCTCGAAAGCCTCACCAGCGATCCCCGTGGCCTGCCGATGCAGACCCTGGCAGAGCAACTGGATATCCCCAAGAGCGCGACCCATCGCCTGCTGGCCGAGCTGATCCGCCTCGGTTACGTGCGGCAGAATCCGGATAATCTGCGTTATCACCTCTCGACCAAACTGGTGGCGATGGGCTTCCGTTACCTGTCGAGCAGCGGTGCCGACATCGTGCAGCCAGTGCTTGACCGCTTGGCGCAGGAAACCGGCGAACTGGTGCGTCTCGGGGTGATCGACGGTGAGCGTCAGACCTGGATCGCCAAGTCCCAGGGCGCGCGCTCCGGTCTGCGTTACGACCCGGACATGGGCCGCGATGCGCCGTTGTTTTACACAGCCTCTGGGCATGCGTGGCTGGCCTGCATGAGCGATGCCGAAGCCTTGTCGCTGGTGGAGCGGCAGGGCGCACAAGTGCCGGAACATGTGGGGCCGAACGCGCCGCGCTCGAACATCGAATTGCTCGAACGCCTGCGTCTGGCGCGGGACCAGGGCTACGCCTGGGTCGAGGAGAGCTCGGCGGTCGGCACTTCGGCGATTGCGGCAGTGGTGCGCCATCCCGCCGATGGGCGGGTGATCGGCGTGCTCAGCGTCGCCGGGCCGAGTGCACGGATGCCGGGGGCGCGGTTGCATGAGCTGGCGCCGTTGTTGCTGGCGTACACCGAGGAGTTGAGTGCAGCGAGCCTGGCGTCGGAGTTGTTCAACTAAGGCCTGTGCAAATCGACTGTGGGAGCGAGCAAGCCCGCTCCCACATTTTGAACAGTGTTCAGCTTGAGAAGCTGTGCGCTGTTCGAACACTTTCAGGATAGGTCTGTGTAAGAATCTGGAACCAGGTTCTAAATTATTGGAGTTCATCGCTCCAATAACACTCACAAGAGGACCGTATCTTGAATTCGCCACTTCGCATCGCCCTGATCGGTGCTGGCAACATGGGCCAGCAGCACTACCAGCATCTGCAATCCCTGACTGAAGCGACGTTGTGCGCCGTGGCCGATCCGGGACCGCAGGCGGCCAGTCTTGCGGCGCAATGGGGCGTAGCCTGTTTCGCCGATCATCGTCAGATGCTGGAGCAGGCGAAACCGGACGCCGTGATAGTCGCCAACCCGAACACGCTGCACGTCAGCACGGCCCTCGATTGCCTCGCGGCCGGCGTGCCGGTATTGCTGGAAAAACCGGTGGGCGTGCACCTGGATGAAGCCAGGGAGCTGGTGACTGCCTCGAAGGCGAGTGGCGTTCCGGTACTGGTCGGACATCATCGTCGCCACAATCCGCTGATCGTCCGCGCCCACGAGCTTGTCCACAGCGGCGCATTGGGTCGGTTGACCACGGTTACGGCACTCTGGCAGTTGCGCAAGCCCGACAGCTATTTTGAAACACCCTGGCGGCGCGAGGCCGGCGCGGGGATGCTGTTGACCAACCTGATCCACGACCTCGATCTGCTGCGGCATTTGTGCGGTGAAGTGCGCCAGGTTCAGGCCATCACCAGCAACGCCATTCGCGGGTTTGCCAACGAAGATTGCGCGGCAATACTGCTGCAATTCGACAACGGTGCACTGGGCAGCCTGACCGGCTCCGATGCGGTGGCTGCACCCTGGAGCTGGGAGCTGGATTCGGGGGAGAACCCGGTGTATCCGCGTCATCCTGATCAACCGTGCTACTTGCTGGCCGGGACAGGTGGGGCGCTGAGTATTCCGCAGCTTAAACGCTGGCACTACAACGAAGTCGATGGCGGCTGGCATCAACCGTTGCTGGCAACCCAGGAAAGCTTCAGTGCCGATGAAGCCCTGCGCTTGCAGTTGCAGCACTTCGTGCGAGTTGCGCGCCGGGAGGTCGAGCCGCTGGTGAGTGCCGCCGATGCCGCGCGTACGTTGGCGCTGATCGAAGCCATCCGCGAAGCCGCCGAAACCGGGCGTGCCTGCGCGCCATCCTTGATCGAGGGGTGAGCATGAGCGAGCGTATCTTCTCCCTGGCCAGCCTGACCGTGCTGGAGTTGTCACCGCCCGATATGGTCGAGGTCGCCGCGCGGGCCGGTTACAGCCATGTCGGCTTGCGTCTGGTACCGGCAACCCCGGAGGAGCACCATTTTGCCCTGGTGGCCGACCACGAACTGCGGCGCCAGACCTTGGCGCGTCTGCGCGATACCGGTATTCGGGTGCTGGACGTCGAAATCCTGCGGCTCAAACCGGAAACCGTCGTCGCCGATTTCGAAAGAATCCTCGCTGTGGGTGCCGAGTTCGGCGCCAGTGAGTTGCTGGTGGCCGGTAACGATCCTGACGAACAGCGGCTGACGCAGCATTTTGCCGAGCTCTGTGATCTGGCGGCAGCCTATGGGCTGCACCCGCATCTGGAGTTCATGCCCTGGACCGATGCGCGCAATCTTCAACAAGCCGCGCGAATCGTGGAAAACGCCGGGCGTGAAAACGGCGGCGTATTGGTGGACGCCTTTCACTTCGACCGCTCTGGATCGCTGTTGGAAGAACTGGTCAAAGTTGCCCCCTCACGGTTACGGTATGCACAGTTGTGTGACGTCGCAGGACCACGGCCGGCGGATATGGCGGAGATCTTGCGTCAGGCGCGTAACGAACGGCGTTTTCCCGGCGATGGCGATTGTGATCTGCAGGGGTTGTTGCGCGGTTTGCCGGCTGACATTCCATTGAGCCTGGAGATTCCCACCGTGCAGTTGCTGGAGCAGGGCGTGAGTGGGTTGGAGCGGGCGCAGATGGCGCTGGATAAAACCCGGGAATTGTTGGCGCGGCTCTAATCGGTGCTGCGCACCTTTCGCTGGTAGGAGCGAGCTTGCTCGCGATGGTCGTCAACGATAATGAAGGCTGCCTGGAAAAACATGGCGCCCTCAGGTTCATCGCGAGCAAGCTCGCTCCTACAAAATAAGGATGTAATAAAGGAAACCCAATGACCGTCAGCACCCCGCTTTCCGGCGTCAATCAGCCCTTCAAAGGGATCCTGCTGATCATTGTCGCGACCTTCCTGTTTTCCACCCACGACGCCTTTTCCAAATACCTCTCCGGTTTCTATCCCATTGTCATGGTGGTCTGGGCGCGCTACGTGGTTCACACCTTGTTGATGGCCGGGATTTTCCTGCCGCAGTCCGGGCTGCGGGTGCTGCGTACCAAACGGCCATTGCTGCAGGTGATCCGGGCACTGTGCCTGCTGGGCACCAGTCTGTTTTTCACCACGGGGCTGATGTACATCCCGCTGGCCGAGGCCACGTCGGTCAACTTCCTCGCTCCGGTACTGGTCACCGCGCTGTCGGTACCGCTGCTTGGCGAACGTGTGACCCGGGGGCAATGGCTGGCAGTGATTTTCGGTTTTAGCGGAGTGCTGATCATCGTTCACCCCGGGGGCGATCTGTTTACCCCGGCGGTGTTGCTGCCGTTCTGCTCGGCGCTGTTTTTCTGCTTCTACCAACTGCTGACCCGCAAGCTCAGCGAGATCGACAGCCCGACCACCAGTAACTTCTTCGCAGGCTTGTGCAACACGCTGGTGATGAGTGCGCTGGTGCCGTTCTTCTGGCAGACGCCGAACCTGGTGCATGGCGCGATGATGCTGGCGCTGGGGGCCTGCGGGATGACGGCTCACCTGTTCCTGACCCAGGCTTTCCGCCTCGCGGCACCGGCACTGCTGGCACCGTTCAGCTATTGCCAGATCATCTTCGCCGGCCTGCTGGGCTGGCTGCTGTTTTCCCATACGCCGACACTGACCACCGTGCTCGGCATTGCCGTGATCTGCTGCAGCGGGTTGGCGGCGGCCTGGCAGCAAAGCCGCAAGTAGAAAGTTCCCGGAAACCAACTGTAGGAGCGAGCCTGCTCGCGATGACGGTGGGTCAGTCAGCATAGATGTCACTGACCCATCGCATCGCGAGCAGGGCTCGCTCCTACAGGGGGGATTGCGCTGAACGTTATTCGGTGACGGTCGGAATCTTGCGCGGTGCCATGAAGTACATCCAGATCAGCGCGATGAAGTACATCGCCGGAATCATGGTGAACAGCACGGTGTAGTTGTTGTTGGTGATGGTCAGGATGTGGCCGACCAGTTGGGTCATGAACATCCCGCCAATCGCCGCACACATGCCACCGAAGCCGAACACCGTACTCATCATGTGCTTGGGCGTGTAGTCCATCACCAGGCTCCAGATGTTCGCGGTCCAGGCCTGGTGCGCGCCGATGGCCAGGGAGATGGCGGCCACCGCGACCCACAGGTTGCTGGAACCGGCCGCCATGATCACGCCGATGATGCAGCAGGCGAACAGGAACATGGACATCAGTCGCGCCTTGATCGGGTTGACGCCGCGACCGATCAGGAACGAGGAGAGGATGCCGCCGCCAACGCTACCGAAGTCGGCAGTGAGGTAGATGATGATCAGCGGGATACCCATCTGGGTGACGTTGATGCCCAGGTTGTATTGCTGGTTGAGGAACGGCGGCAGCCAGTACAGGTAGAACCAGAACACCGGTGCGGTGATCGAGTAGGCGAGGGCGAAGGCCCAGGTGCCGCGCATGCGCAGGATTTTCGAGAACGGTACGCGGGTTTGTTCCGGCTCGACTTCTTTCTGGATGTAGTCCAGCTCCGACTGTTTCACGCTCGGGTGGTCTTCCGGGTTGAAGTACTTCAAACCCCAGAACAACAGCCAGATCCCGCCCAGTGATGCCATGCACAGGAACGCGGCTTGCCAGCCCCAGACGTGCAGGATCAGTGGCAGCAGCATCGGCGTGAACATCGCGCCGACGTTGGTCCCGGCATTGAAAATACCGGTGGCTACCGCACGTTCACCGGCCGGGAACCACAGGCGCGTGGTTTTCACGCAGGCCGGGTAGTTGGCCGCTTCGGTCAGGCCGAGGATGAAGCGGCAGACCATGAAGCCGACCGCCGAAGTGGCCAGGCCGTGGGCACCGGTCGCCAGGCTCCAGAGCAGCACGGCGCAGAAGAACACGCGCTTGACGCCGACCCGGTCGATCAAACGGCCTTGCAGCACGAAACCGATGGCGTAACCGACCTGGAACCAGAAGTTGATGTTGGCGTAGTCCATCGCCGTCCAGCTCATTTCCTTGGCCAGGATAGGCTGCATCACGCCCAGGGCGGCGCGGTCGATGTAGTTCAGGGTGGTGGCGAAAAACACCAGTGCCAGCATGCCCCAACGGGTTTTGCCGACTGCCATGGCGCCGCGAATCTTGTCGCCGATGCCACCTGTGGCGGTGCTCATGGCAGGTGCCATGCGAGAACTTTGAGAAGGAATCATGTGTGCCATCCGTTCAATGACTGACAAGCGAGGCTCGTCGTGACTTCAAGGGCGCGTGATCAATCGGTCTGTCGCGGCGTGCGCGAAAGGGCTGATCGGCTGTGTTCGTCGGCTGACGGGTTATTCAGCGAGCGGCACGGTTGTGCCGGCGGAGCGCGGGGTTCGGATGGACGCCAGGCAAGGCGTAATGACGGTAGAGCGAGTGAGCAAGGCGTTGAATGAGCGCATGAGCGTATACCCGTTTTTTGAAATTTTTATGTGGTGTTCTGGGTCTTGTTGACCGGGGCCGACGATTTCAAGACCGGACCCAATGTGGTGTTGATGTTGCGCAGTGAACAAAAAATCGTCAATTCGCTATCGGCCATTGTGTTCGATAATCGCACGCAAAACTAACTGGGTAGTACACTTTAAATTGCTCAATGCATCGACCAGCTCAATAATCCGTTCACTCTTTTAAAAGCGGCGCAAATTCCCTGTAGCCGAAGCCTCCACCGGGAGCCGAAACATGCAGCGTTCCATTGCCACCGTATCCTTGAGCGGTACCCTGCCGGAAAAACTCGAAGCCATTGCCGCCGCCGGGTTCGACGGCGTCGAGATTTTCGAGAACGACCTTCTCTACTACGACGGTAGTCCACGGGAAATTAAACAGATGTGCGCCGATCTCGGGATCGCCATCACCCTGTTTCAACCGTTCCGTGATTTCGAAGGCTGCCGCCGCGATCGCCTGTCGCGCAACCTGGAACGCGCCGAGCGTAAATTCGACCTGATGCAGGAGCTGGGCACTGACCTGGTGCTGGTGTGCAGCAATGCCTCGGCCGAGTCCATCGGTGATGAACAGGTTCTGGTCGACGACTTGCGACTGCTGGCTGAGCACGCCGGGGCACGTGGCCTGCGCATCGGTTACGAAGCGCTGGCCTGGGGCCGGCATGTGAACACCTGGCAACAGGTGTGGAACATCGTGCGTCAGGCCGATCACCCAAGCCTCGGCGTGTTGCTGGACAGCTTTCACACCCTGTCGCTCAAGGGCGATCCAAGTGCTATCGCCGAGATTCCCGGCGACAAGATTTTCTTCGTGCAAATGGCTGACGCGCCGATCCTGGCCATGGACGTGCTGGAGTGGAGCCGGCATTTTCGCTGCTTCCCGGGCCAGGGTGAATTCGACTTGCCGGGATTCCTCGCGCCGATCATCAAGAGTGGCTACACCGGGCCTCTGTCGCTGGAAATCTTCAACGATGGCTTCCGCGCCGCGCCGCCACGAGCCAATGCCGCCGACGGCTTGCGTTCGTTGCTGTATCTGGAAGAGAAAACCCGCGAGCGTCTGGCCCAGGAAGCCAAGCCTGCGACCAACTCTGAGATTCTGTTCGAAACGCCCAAGGCCAGTGAGTACAACGGCATCGAGTTTCTCGAGTTCGCCGTGGACGAAAGCCTCGGCGCCAAGCTCTCGCATTGGCTTGAGCGACTGGGTTTCGTCAAGGCCGGGCAGCATCGTTCCAAGAGCGTCAGCCTGATGCGCCAGGGCGATATCAATTTGATCCTCAACTCTGAACCTTACTCCTTCGGCCACAGCTTTTTCGAAGCCCACGGCCCTTCGTTGTGCGCTACCGCCGTGCGAGTCAAGGACAGCGCCAGTGCGCTGGCACGAGCCGTGGCCTACAAGGGTCAACCCTATCGCGGGCTGGTGGGCCCCAATGAACTGGAACTGGCGGCGGTGCGTGCGCCGGATGGCAGCCTGATTTATCTGGTGGACCAGGATGCCGACGTCTACGGTACCGACTTCAATCTGCTGGCGGATGCACCGGTCAGCGGTGGCCTCAAGCGCATCGACCACATGGCCATGGCGCTGCCGGCCGACAGCCTCGACAGCTGGGTGCTGTTCTATAAGAGCCTGCTGGATTTCGAGGCAGACGATGAAGTCGTGCTGCCGGATCCTTATGGTCTGGTGAAGAGCCGTGCCTTGCGTAGCCGGGACAGTTCGATCCGCCTGCCACTGAACATTTCCGAGAACCGCAACACCGCGATCTCACACGCGCTGTCGAGTTATCGCGGCTCCGGCGTGCACCACATCGCGTTTGATTGTGATGACATCTTTGCCCAGGTCAGCCGTGCAAAAGAGGCGGGCGTGCCGCTGTTGGATATTCCGCTCAACTACTACGATGACCTGGCGGCGCGGTTCGATTTCGACGACGAGTTCCTCAGTGAGCTGGCCTACTACAATGTGTTGTACGACCGCGACGCCCAGGGCGGTGAACTGTTTCATGTGTACACCGAGCCGTTCGAGGGGCGGTTCTTCTTCGAGATCATCCAGCGTAAAAACGGTTATGCCGGCTACGGCGCGGCCAACGTCGCGGTGCGCCTGGCGGCCATGGCCAAATCCCGTAGCGGTGCATTGCGCCAGGCGAAGTTGTAGGTAATTCGTAAACGCGGGATTAAACGTGGGCCGCGCGGCTTCCTTCACTGTGCCGCGCAGCCCATAATCGCCAGCCTGTGCAGTGATGGCCGTGAGCCCGCAATGACAATGACTTCAGAACTCCCCGCAGCCTCCGTAGAACCTGGTGCCGAGCCGCGCAAGAGTCGCAAGAACAACCCGGAAAAGACCCGCGAAAACATCCTGCAGGAGGCGATTGTCGAATTCGTCCAGCAGGGGCTTTCCGGTGCCCGCGTCGATGCCATCGCCGAGCGCATCCACACCTCCAAGCGCATGATCTATTACTACTTCGGCAGTAAGGAGCAGCTCTACGTCGAGGTGCTGGAGAAACTCTACGGCGATATCCGCAACACCGAAAATCGCCTGCACCTGGCAGAGCTGGCGCCGGTCGAAGCCATTCGGCGGCTGGTGGAGTTCACCTTCGATCACCATGATCGCAACGTCGATTTCGTGCGCATCGTTAGTATCGAGAACATTCACAACGCCGAGTACGTGAAGCGCTCCGATGCGATCAAGGCGATGAACAACACTATCCTTGATTCACTGGGCGAGATTCTGCGTCGCGGCGCCGAGCAGGGGCTGTTCCGTACCGGGCTTGATCCGCTGGACGTGCATTTGCTGATCAGTTCGTTCTGCTTCTATCGCGTCTCGAACCGCCACACCTTTGGTGAGATTTTTCAGATCGACCTGCCGGACGAACGTATCAAGCAGCGTCATCGGGAGATGATTTGCGAGTCGGTTCTGCGGTACCTGCAAGCCTGAGGCGAGGTGAGGGGGTTGCCCCCTCACTTCACTCATTCAGTCATTCATGCTCTGGAAGTGCTCAAGCATCCGCTGGGCATCCGGGACTACGCCGCTGAACAACTCGAATGCTTTGACCGCCTGAAACACCGCCATGTTGCCGCCGTCCAGTGTCCGGCAACCGAGGGCGCGGGCGTTGCGCAGCAGTTCGGTTTCCAGTGGGAAGTAAACGATCTCCGCCACCCACAATTCGGCCCGCAGCAGCTCGACCGGCACGGGCATGCCCGGCAGTTTTTTCATGCCCATCGGCGTGGTGTTCACCAGGCCGTCAGCCTGGGCCAAGGCGTCGGGCAGGTCATACCCGGCCACCGCCCGACTGACGCCGAAATGCTGATTGAGGTTGTCAGCCAGATCCTGGGCGCGGCGGATGTCCACGTCAAAAATGCTCAGCTGTTGTACGCCTTCGCTCAACAACGCGTGAGCCACCGCCGCACCTGCGCCACCAGCACCCATCTGTACGACACGTTCAACGGCAACGCCTTTCAAACCCCGGCGAAACCCCTCGGCAAAGCCCAGGCAATCGGTGTTGTGGCCGATGCGTTTGCCATCCTTGAGCACCACCGTGTTGACCGCACCGATACCGCGGGCCTCCGGCGAGAGTTCGTCGAGCAGCGGGATGATCGCCTGCTTGCATGGAAAGGTTATGTTCAGCCCGGTGTAGTTCATGCGCTCGGCAGCCATCAACAGGTCGGGCAGGGCGTTGCTGTCGAGCTTCAACTGATCAAGATCAATCAGGCGATACAGGTAGCGCAGCCCCTGGGCATCGCCTTCATGCTCGTGCATGGCCGGTGTGCGGGACGCCTGGATGCCGGCGCCAATCAGCCCGGCCAGTATCACGTGGTTCTGAGTCACGGCGATCACCCCTTCAAACGATGACTGAAGTGTTCCAGCGCCAGGCGATAGCCATGACTGCCAAAACCGGCCATCACCGCCGTTGCAATGGCGGATACGAACGAATGGTGGCGGAAGGGCTCGCGGGCGTGCACGTTGGACAAGTGGACTTCGATCACCGGCAGTTCGCTGGCGACCAGGGCGTCGCGGATGGCGACCGAGGTGTGGGTCCACGCGGCAGGATTGATGACGATCCCGGCGCAGCGACCGCGGGCGGCGTGAATCCAGTCGAGCAATTCGCCTTCATGGTTGGTCTGGCGAAACTCCACCGCCAGGCCGAACTCTTCGGCGGCGCGTGCGCACTGGGCCGAAATGTCTGCCAGGGTTTCGTGGCCGTAAGTCGCCGGTTCACGGGTGCCGAGCAGGTTCAGGTTCGGGCCGTTGAGCACCAGAACGATAGGGGACATTGGAATCTCTCCACTTATTATTTTTGGAATCGGCCGAGTGTTTCAGCCTGTGGAGATAAATTGTACTAACTGGTTAATTTGGTCAATTGAAGTGAAGGTATGCAGGCTGTTTGTGGGCGGTGATCGGACACTTTCGCAGATCAGCGCGGCAGGTGCTCCACGAGGAAATCGATAAACGCCCTCAAGCGCAGCGGTACATGGCGACTTTGCGGGTACAGCAAGGTAAACGGCCGCGATCGCCCGCCATAGGGCTTGAGCACTTCCACCAGCGAGCCGTCGGCCAGTTCCTTTTCAACGATAAAACGGTAGGTCTGAAACAACCCCGCCCCGTGTTTGGCCAGGGTCACACCGCCCAGCACATCGTCGGAGCAACTGAGGTTGCCCTCGGCCAGAATCTCCCGGGGCACGCCTTCATCGTTGAACAGCCAGGCAATGCGTCGGCCGCTGCTGGGCAATTCGTACTGGATGCATTCGTGGTTTTCGAGGTCGTCGAGGGTTTGCGGAGTGCCGGCTCGCTTCAGGTAATCAGGGCTGGCGATCATCACCAGGGCGGCATCTTCCAACGGTCGGGCGATCAGGCCGGAATCCGGGATGGCTCGCACGCGAATCGCCATGTCGTAGCCTTCGCCGACGAAATCGATGTTGCGATTACTGATGTGCGACTCGACCTTCACCGCCGGATAGCGCGCCCGAAATTCGGGCAACAGCGGCAGAATTCGATGATGCGCGTAGGTGGTCGGAATACTGATGCGCAACGTACCGGACGGCACTTGCTGCTGGCCCATCACCTCGCGCTGGGCCTCGACCAGTTGCGCAAGGGCCTGGCGACATTCTTCGTAATAACGGCGACCACTGTCGGTCAGCTTCACACTACGCGTGGTGCGCGCGAACAGGCGCACACCAAGGCGTTCTTCCATGCGCGACACCGAACGGCTCACGGCAGCGGGGGTGACACCCGCCACCAGCGCCGCGGCAGTAAAACTGCCGGCCTCGGCGGCCAGGCAAAACAGCTCGATGCTGCCCAACTGAAGATCGTCGAATTGTCGCTGCATGATTGATTACACCGGGGATCAGATGAAGAAACTTGACCAGTATTTATCAGGTGCCAGCGTCGTAATGAAAGGATTTCTTACCATTGCGCGCGGTGTTCCTCAGGGCCGGGTAACGCCAGGACGCTAGTCTGAGGACGCAAGAATTGATTCGACGGCCAATGCCAGCGGTCGGATTCTCCAGGGAATGTCGAATCCTCGGACTCATAAACCTAACGGATGGGTTAGCATGAAGGTATGTAATCACAAGGGACTGTCGGTGGTGATCATGTTGCGAGACGAGCATTGTCCGCCTCATGCGCATGTGGAGGCGGGTACATGGAGTGCGAGGTTCAGGTTCAGCTTTTGGCACAACGGTGTCGAGCTCTGGGATGTAGTTCCGCTTTCGCGTCGGCCACCGTTGGCAGTGCTTGAGGGATTGCGCCAATCGCTCCAGCAGCCTGCCCATTTGCGGCGCGCCCGGGGCATCTGGTGGCGAAAATTGCAAACGGCTTGTCTTGATAATCAATTGTGGGACTGGCAAAGCAACGAAGTCGTTGTGGTGAAAAGGGTTGTCAGTACGACCAACATGATTGGGTCGGCTTGCTACGAACCTGAATCGAACAAGACGTTGCTGTCCCTGATAGGCACACAGGAAAGTGTAGAGATCGAGTTATGAAAACGATAAAAGCCAAGGTTCAGGCCGATAATCCCGTAACGGAAAGCAGCCTGGACAAAGCCATTGAACGTGGCGAGTTACGTAGAAAAAATAGCCTGCAAGCGACGGCGGTTACCTACCTGCCCCCCTGTCTGGCCGTCAGCTTCGAAGACGGCAGCGGCGTATTGTTGCCCGTAGCCAACTATCCGGAGTTCGATGATTTTGAGGGCGAGGAACTTGCCAGTCTGACTGTCGGCTACGCGGGTACTGCCCTGTGCCATGAAGGCAAGGACCTGCATGTATCTATTGCTGGGTTGATTTCTGCGAGCAAGCCCCTGATGGCCATGGCGGCGTCGGTCGTTGCTTCGCGCAATGGTCGCCAGAGCAGCGCCGCAAAGTCTGAAGCTGCGCGGGCCAATGGCAAGAAGGGCGGGCGCCCGCGCAAGGTCGATGTTGTCTTGCCGGTACCCACAAAAAAGCCGTCGTGAAGACGGCTTTTTTGTGCCTGGCAGGTGTCATCAACGCCGGGTCAGCATCACCCCGGATTCCATGTGATGGGTCCACGGGAACTGGTCGAACATCGCGCATTGGCTGATGCGGTGGGTGTCGTGCAGTTGGGCGATGTTGGCTGCCAGAGTCTCCGGGTTGCAGGAGATGTACAGGATGTTGTCGAAGCGCCGGGTCAGCTCGCAGGTGTCCGGGTCCATGCCGGCGCGGGGCGGGTCGACAAAGACGCTACCGAACTCGTAGCTCTTGAGGTCGATGCCGTGCAGGCGGCGGAACGGACGCACTTCGTTCAGGGCTTCGGTCAGCTCTTCGGCGGACAAACGCACCAGGGTGACGTTATCTACCGCGTTTTCGCTGAGATTGCTCAAGGCCGCGTTGACCGAGGTCTTGCTGATTTCGGTGGCCAGCACCTTGCGCACGCGGGTGGCGAGGGGCAGGGTGAAGTTGCCGTTGCCGCAGTACAGCTCCAGCAAATCATCGGAGCGATCGCCGAGCGCATCGTATGCCCAGTTGAGCATCTTCTGGTTCACCGTGCCGTTGGGCTGGGTGAACGCGCCTTCAGGCTGGCGATAGCTGAAGGTGCGGCCGCCGACTTCCAGCTTCTCGACCACGTAATCGTGACCGATGACTTCGCGCTTGCCCTTGGAGCGGCCGATGATGCTGACGTTCAAGTCCGTCGCCAGTTTCGACGCCGCTGCATGCCAGTGCTCGTCCAGCGGGCGGTGATAGCACAGGGTGATCATCGCGTCGCCGGCCAGAGTGGTCAGGAACTCCACCTGGAACAGCTTGTGGCTCAGGGGCGCGCTGGCTTGCCACGCTGCCTTCAGCTGCGGCATCAACTGGTTGATGCGCAGGCTGGCAATCGGGAACTCTTCGATCAGGATTGGCGTGCGTTTGTCTTCCTGGGAAAACATCGCGTAATGACGCTCGCCGGCCTCGCGCCACAGGCGGAACTCGGCGCGCAGGCGGAAGTTTTTCAGCGGCGAATCGAAAACGGCTGGCTCCGGTGCATCGAACGGGGCCAGCAGGTCACGCAGACGCGTGACCTTTTCTTCGAGCTGAACGGCGTAGGCCTGGGAATCAAAAGTCATGCGTTGAACCAACCCAGCTTGATCACGAACAGAATCGACAGGATCACCAGCGCCGGGTTCAGCTCACGGCCACGACCGGACATCAGCTTGATGGCGGTCCAGGAAATGAAACCGAAGGCGATGCCATTGGCGATGGAGTAAGTGAACGGCATTGCCAGCGCGGTGATCACCACCGGCGCGGCGACGGTAATGTCGTCCCAGTCTATTTCGGCCAGGCCGGATGTCATCAACACGGCGACGAACAGCAGTGCCGGCGCGGTGGCGAAGGCCGGAACGCTGGCGGCCAGTGGCGAGAAGAACAGCGCCAGCAGGAACAGGAACGCCACCACGATGGCGGTCAAGCCGGTGCGGCCGCCGGCACTCACGCCAGCTGCGGATTCGATGTAACTGGTGGTGGTCGAGGTGCCCAGCAGGGAACCGGCCATGGCGGCGGTGCTGTCGGCGATCAGGGCACGGCCCATTTTCGGCATGTGACCGTCCTTGCGCATCAGACCGGCGCGCTTGGCCACACCGATCAGGGTGCCGGAGTTGTCGAACAGATCGACGAACAGGAAGGCGAAGATCACGCTGACCAGACCGATGTCCAGTGCACCCTTGATGTCCAGTTGCAGGAAGGTCGGGGCCAGCGATGGCGGCATCGACATCACGCCGCCGAATGGGGTGAACCCCATCACGATGGAAATGATGGTCACCACCAGAATGCCGATCAGCACTGCGCCGCGCACGGCAAGGGCTTCGAGGGCGACGATCAGGGCAAAACCGAGGGTGGCGAGGATCGGGGCCGGTTGTTTCAGGTCACCGAGGCCGACCATGGTCGCCGGGTTGCTGACCACGATGCCGGCGTTGTGCAGGGCGATCAGTGCCAGGAACAGACCGATACCGGCAGCAATCGCCGAGCGCAGCGGCAGCGGGATGCTGTTGATGATCCATTCACGGATGCGGAAGATCGACAGCAGGAAGAAGCACACCGCCGAGATGAACACCGCACCCAGCGCCACTTGCCAGGTGTGGCCCATGTGCAGGACCACGGTGTAGGTGAAGAAGGCGTTAAGGCCCATGCCCGGTGCGAGGGCGATCGGGTAGTTGGCGATCAGGCCCATGGTCGTCGAGCCGATGGCAGCTGCCAGACAGGTGGCGACAAACACTGCGCCCTTGTCCATGCCGGTCTCGCCGAGGATGCTCGGGTTGACGAACAGAATGTAGGCCATGGCCAAAAAGGTCGTGACGCCCGCCAGAATCTCGGTCCGCACGTTGGTGTTGTGTGCCTTGAGTTGAAACAGCCTTTCCAGCATGTCTGCTCCCCGTGGCGCGCCGGGCGCCGTGAATGTATCGACCTCAACAGCAAAGCACAGGCAGCAGAACGCGCCTGAAAATTACTGTGGGCCGGAAAAAGCCGCGCATCATACCAGTAGCTTGGGAATATGGCTGCTTTGGCGGTGATCGTCGTCGATGTTTTGCGACAAAGCCAAGTGCGCCATACTGCGCGCTGGTTTTTTGGGGTGGATGGGTCCTGCATGAAAAAGCGTCTGGTTGCCGCCCTCGGAATAGGGGGGGCGTTGTTTCTCGGGGCGCAAACGGCCGTGGCGGCCTCGGCTCCACCGCTGACGCAATTGAAAGTGCTCAAGGTCGCGTCGCCGTCCTGTGGTGTCGAGAGCATCGACGAAGGGCAAACCCGGACTCGCTGCGATCACATTGGCCCGAACATCATGGTGTACGTGCTGGAAGTGGGTTATGGGCGTGAGGCCCATGTCGCCCTGGACGGTTTCGAGGTGAATGGCACCCGCACACCAGTTTGTGCGTTCAAGAACGGCAACCTGACCAGTTGCACTCCCGGGGAAAAAACCGTCGGCTATTTGTATGCCCTCGATCTGGCGGGCAAGCAGGAAGGCACGCTGACCTTCAGCAATACCTCGATCAACGCGCCCGGCAATACGATGTCGACGCAGCTTTATATCCAGTAACCGCACGTATCGAACAAGGGTCAGAAAGCTGACTACGCTTAAAAGATCATTCCGTGGACAGTACCCGATGACCTTTAGAGCCTTGATTGCCCTCGCCGAGGGTACCGACGACCTGCAAACCGTGACCCTGATCGACGTACTGCGCCGCGCCAAAATAGAAGTGGTGGTGGCCAGTATCGAAGGGCGGCGCATGCTCACTTGCGCCCGCGGCACTCGCCTGACGTCCGATGCGATGTTGGTGGACTTGCTGGCGCAACCCTTCGACCTGATTGCCTTGCCCGGTGGAGCGGTGGGTTCGCAGCACCTGGCAGCCCACCAACCCCTGCAACAATTGGTCAAGGATCAGGCGGCGGCCGGTCGCCTGTTCGCCGGCATCGCCGAAGCGCCCGCCGTGGCACTGCAGGCCTTTGGCGTATTGCGTCAGCGGCGCATGACCTGCCTGCCCTCGGCCAGCCATCAACTGCTGGGCTGTACCTTCGTCGATCAACCGGTGGTGGTCGACGGCAATTGCATCACCGCCCAAGGCTCGGCCGGCGCATTGGCATTTTCCCTGGCGCTGGTGGAGCAACTCTGCGGTAAAGCCACTCGTATGGCCGTGGCGGGGGAGTTGCTCGTTTAGAGAGTGTCAGACCTTCGCCTCTTCCTTCTCTTCATCTTTAGCCATGTGCATGCGATCGCGGCTGGCCAGTGTCGGGAACAGTTTGACCCACACCCCGGTCACCACCAGCGTGCCGATCCCGCCCATGACCACCGCTGGCACGGTGCCGAACCAGTGGGCAGTCAGTCCCGATTCGAATTCGCCCAACTGGTTCGAGGCACCGATGAACAGTCCATTGACGGCGCTGACCCGGCCGCGCATTTCGTCCGGGGTTTCCAGTTGAACGAACGAGGCGCGGATCACCATGCTGATCATGTCTGCCGCGCCCAACACCACCAACACCGCCAGGGAAAACCAGAATGAGGTCGACAGGCCGAAGGCGATGGTTGCCACGCCGAAGATGCCCACGGCCGTGAACATCACCCGTCCGACGTTGCGTTCCACGGCAAACCGCGCCAGGAACAGCGACATCAGCAGCGCGCCTACCGCCGGGGCCGAGCGCAGCAGGCCAAGCCCCCACGGGCCGGTCAGCAGAATGTCCTTGGCGAACACCGGCAGCAGCGCTGTGGCGCCACCCAATAGCACCGCAAACAGATCGAGGGAGATCGCCCCGAGAATGTCCGGACGACTGCGGATGAAGCGAATGCCCGCCAGCAGTGAGTCCAGCGTGGCCTTGCCCTTGTTCAGCGGGGTTTGTCGGGCCGGCAGGTTGAGCATCAGCGAACAGGCGATGACATACAAAAGCACCGTCGGGCCATACACCCAGACGCTGCCGAAGGCGTAGAGCAAGCCGCCGAGGGCTGGAGCGACGATGGTTGCCGATTGCTGGGCCGATTGTGCGGCGGCCACTGCACGGGGAAACAACGCGCTGGGCACGATGCTGGGCAACAGGGCCTGGGTGGTCGGCATTTCAAAGGAGCGAGCGGCACCGAGCAGGAAGGCCAGGATAAAGATCATTTCCCGGGTGACATGGTCGGTGGCGCTGCCGATGGCCAGCGACAGGGCGATTAATGCCTGGAGGGACTGGCAGATCGCCGCGACCTTGCGCCGGTCATAACGGTCGGCGACGTGCCCTGTGTGCAGCATGAACAGTACGCGCGGGGCGAACTCGACCAGGCCGACCAGACCCAGGTCGAGCACATTGCCGGTCAGTTGGTACAGGTTCCAGCCGATGGCCACGGTGAGCATCTGGAAGCCGCTGGCGGTAAATACCCGGGCCAGCCAGAACGCAAGAAAAGGGCGATGGTGACGTAACAGCAAGGGCTCTTGGCTGGGCATCTGCGGGAAGATCTGGGGAGAGGGGAGTGGCGAGATTATCACCAGCCTGTAACAAAAAGTTGCTGTGACAAAAGATTTAGTTAGCCAGACATCGATTTCAGTAGCACTACCAATCCCTGTGGGAGCGGGCTTGCTCGCGAAGAGGGCGGCACATCCGGCATTGAAGTCGTCTGATACTCCGCCTTCGCGAGCAAGCCCGCTCCCACAGGAAATGTATTTCAGCTCGTGACCAAGGCCGTGAGGCAACTTGTCACGCGGCAAAAGACCACGCGGTTCATCCCCGAAATTGGGACTACTCTTTCAACGTTGATTGATCCAGATCAAAACCCACAAAAGGAATTGATCCGGCGGCCGCAAGGCCAGACTCCCTGCGTTGTGATGCGTGCAAAAAAAGAACAAAAGGGGATTCGCCACACTCCATACCCGTGGGGGCCGTGGGTGCAGGCTTCCAGCCCGCAGCCGTACTACCTGACAGAGGAAGACTTATGTTCGGTTTAGAGGCACTTGATCTCGCCCGAATTCAGTTCGCGTTCACCATCTCGTTCCACATCCTGTTTCCGGCCATCACCATCGGCCTGGCGAGTTACCTGGCGGTACTCGAAGGCCTGTGGCTGAAAACCCATAACGACACCTACCGCGACCTCTACCATTTCTGGTCGAAGATCTTTGCCGTTAACTTCGGCATGGGGGTGGTTTCCGGGCTGGTAATGGCCTATCAGTTCGGCACCAACTGGAGCCGCTTCTCGGACTTCGCCGGTTCCGTGACCGGGCCGTTGCTGACCTATGAAGTGCTCACTGCATTCTTCCTCGAGGCCGGGTTCCTCGGTGTCATGCTGTTTGGCTGGAACAAGGTCGGGCGTGGCCTGCACTTCTTCGCCACCGTGATGGTGGCCATCGGTACGTTGATCTCGACTTTCTGGATTCTTGCCTCCAATAGCTGGATGCAAACCCCGCAGGGCTTCGAGATCGTCAACGGTCAGGTCATCCCCACCGACTGGCTGGCGATTATCTTCAACCCTTCGTTCCCGTATCGCCTGATGCACATGGCCACGGCAGCCTTCGTCGCCACGGCCTTCTTCGTCGGCTCCTCCGCGGCCTGGCATTTGCTGCGCGGCAAGGACAACCCGGCGATCCGCAAAATGCTCTCGATGGCCATGTGGATGGCATTGATCGTCGCGCCGATACAGGCGGTCATCGGCGACTTCCACGGTCTCAATACGCTCAAGCATCAGCCGGCGAAAATCGCCGCCATCGAAGGCCACTGGGAAAACAAGGGCGACGAGGCGACGCCGCTGATCCTGTTCGGCTGGCCGGACATGAAAGAGGAGAAGACCAAATTCGCTGTCGAAATCCCGTACTTGGGTAGCCTGATTCTCACGCACTCCCTGGATAAACAGGTGCCGGCGCTCAAGGAGTTCCCGCCTGAAGACCGGCCGAATTCGACCATCGTGTTCTGGTCGTTCCGGATCATGGTGGGGCTGGGCTTGCTGATGATCTTCACCGGATTGTGGAGCCTGTGGCTGCGCAAGCGCGACACCCTCTACACCTCGCGGCCGTTCCTGTACCTGGCGCTGTGGATGGGGCCTTCCGGCCTGATCGCGATCCTCGCTGGCTGGTTCACCACGGAAATCGGCCGTCAGCCTTGGGTGGTCTATGGTCTGATGCGTACGGCGGATGCGTCGTCCAACCATAGCTTCATGCAGATGAGCATCACCCTGATTCTGTTTGTCGTGGTTTATTTCGCGCTGTTTGGCGCCGGTCTTGGCTACATGATGCGCCTGGTGCGCAAGGGGCCGAAGATCGACGAAGGCAAGGAAACCAACGACGGTGGCCCCGGCCAGAAACGCACACCGGCCCGTCCGCTGTCCGCCGCCGACGACGATCACGCCGATGCCGGCCAAAGCCTGACCAAGGAGATTTGAATCATGGGTATTGATCTTCCGCTGATCTGGGCCGTGATCATCATCTTCGGCATCATGATGTACGTGGTCATGGACGGTTTCGACCTGGGCATCGGGATTCTCTTCCCGTTCATTCCGGGCAAGACCGATCGCGATGTGATGATGAACACCGTCGCCCCGGTCTGGGACGGCAACGAGACCTGGCTGGTGTTGGGTGGCGCGGCGTTGTTCGGCGCGTTTCCGCTGGCCTATTCGGTGGTGCTCTCGGCGTTGTACCTGCCGCTGATCCTGATGTTGATCGGGTTGATCTTCCGCGGTGTGGCCTTCGAGTTCCGCTTCAAGGCCAGGGACGACAAGCGCCATCTGTGGGACAAGGCGTTCATCGGTGGCTCGGTCACCGCGACGTTCTTCCAGGGCGTTGCGCTTGGCGCGTTCATCGACGGGCTGCCTGTGGTCAATCGGCAGTTCGCCGGTGGTTCACTGGACTGGCTGACACCGTTCACGATGTTCTGTGGTGCGGCGCTGGTGGTGGCCTATGCCTTGCTCGGTTGCACCTGGCTGATCATGAAGACCGAAGGCAAGTTGCAGGAGCAGATGCATGACCTGGCACGGCCATTGGCCTTCGTGCTGCTGGCGGTGATCGGCATTGTTAGCATCTGGACCCCGTTGGCCCACACGGATATCGCCGCACGCTGGTTCACCATGCCGAATCTGTTCTGGTTCATGCCGGTGCCGATCCTGGTGCTGGTGACGATGTACGGACTGATCCGCGCCGTGGCCCGCAACGCGCATTACACGCCGTTCCTGCTGACTCTGGTGTTGATCTTCCTCGGTTACAGCGGGTTGGGCATCAGTCTGTGGCCGAACATCATCCCGCCGTCGATCTCGATCTGGGACGCCGCCGCGCCGCCGCAAAGCCAGGGCTTCATGCTGGTGGGCACGCTGTTCATCATCCCGTTCATCCTGGGCTACACCTTCTGGAGCTACTACGTGTTCCGCGGCAAGGTCACCCATGAGGATGGTTACCACTAGTCTGCTGCACAACGAATCTGTGGGAGCGAGCTTGCTCGCGATGGCGTCCTGACAGACGCCATTGATCTACATCGGAGGATTTATCAATGAACGGCAAACATTCCCTGCACGACATTGAAGAAGCCGAAAAAAAGCCGCTGTGGCAGCGGCTCGGCTGGTTGGCCCTGATCTGGGTCGGCAGCGTGGGCGCCTTGTTCATCGTCGCCAGCCTGATGCGTCTGTTCATGAACGCGGCCGGCCTGACCACGCACTGAATATCTCTCCCGTGGCCTCGAGGCGCGGATTTACGACCCTCCTACCGGAGGGTTTTTTTTGCCTGTTACTTGCGCGCCTTGAGGATCACGAATTTCGGATTGGCCGCCACTTGCTCCACACCCCGAAACAATCGCGCCAGCTTGCTGTGGTAACCCAGGTGACGATTGCCGACGATGTACAGCGCGCCGCCCACCACCAGCGCTTCGCGCGCCTGCTGGAACATCCGCCAGGCCAGGAAGTCGCCCACCACCTGTTGCTGGTGAAACGGTGGATTGCACAGCACGACGTCAAGCGATTGCGGTTCCTGGCCGGCCAGGCCATCACCGGCGCGCACGATCACTTCCCGTTCACCCAGCGCTGCGCGCCAGTTTTCGGAGGCCGATTGCACGGCCATGTACGACTCGTCCACCAGTGTGTAGTGGGCCTCGGGGTTTTGCAGGGCACTGGCGATGGCCAGGACGCCGTTGCCGCAACCGAGATCGGCGACCCGCGCCGAACCGAGGTTTTTCGGCAGGTGTGGCAAAAACGCCCGGGTACCGATGTCCAGGCCTTCGCGGCAAAACACATTGGCGTGGTTGAGCAGTTCGATGGCCGGTTCGTCGAGTCTGTATCGCGTTGGGTAGGGCGACACCGCCGGGGTTTTGTCTTCAGCGGTGGCAATCAATAGCCGCGCCTTCTTCACCGCCAACGAGGCTTGCACGGGGCCGATGTAACGCTCCAGCAAGTCGCCCGCCGCCCGGGGCAGATGCTTGATCATGGCTGCGGCAACCACTTGGGCGCCAGGTGCCAGTTGACCTTGCAGGCGGATCAGTTGTTCTTCCAGCAGGGCCAGGGTTTTCGGTACACGGATCAGCACGCAGTCGAACGGCCCGGCAGGGGTTTCGCTGGCGGGTACGCTCGGCACGGCATCAAAGGCCAGGCCGTTGCGCACCAGGTTCTTTTCCAGACCCTGGAAAGCCAGGAACGAATCACCGCTGCTGACCACCCGCACCTTGCCCACCAGGCTGGCCGCCAACGCGCCGAAACTGTCATTGAGCACCAGTACCCGGGTGTCCGAAGCCGGTTGCTGTTCGGCCAGATGATTGAGCAGGTATTCATCGGCCGCATCGAAAGCTTGCAGCGGTTCATTCTGCTGTTCGGGCTGGCGGATCAGGTCGAGGCTGGCGAAGGGTGTTTCGAGCAAAGGCATGGGGCGGGGCTCTGGGTAATCAACGGATGTCCCGCTGCCCGAAGGCGGTGGAGCGGGCGGAGCCGTCCGAGTGTAATACGACGTGAAGGTCTACACGCCATCACTCAGGAGGGACCGCAAATGGTACGTTTTTTTTGCCTGGATTACTCGCAGGTTTTCCCGCAGCCGGGCGCTTTCAGATGGCTCCGGACCGGGCCGCGGCGATGACGGCCGCCATCTTGTTGTTGACGCCGAGCTTCTCGATAGCCCTGTGCACATGAAAGTTGATTGTGCGCTCACTCAAACTGAGGATCCTGGCAATTTCATAGGCCGTCTTGCCATCGGCCGACAGTTTCAATACTTCGAGTTCCCGCCGTGACAAGGGGGGAGCCTGGGGGCGAGCCGGTTTTCTCGGTTGCCTTGCGATCGCCAGCGCGTGCAAATGGCGAGTGATGAACACCGAGAATCCAAGATGCTCGTACAGCTCATAGGCTGAAATCGGGCAGTGGCTTCTGGCTAGGCTGAGAATACTGCGCTGACCGGTTTCCTCATCAAAGATCGCCTGGGACCAGCCATGCTGCAAACCTTGTTGCTGCAGCAAGTGCCATAGCCATGGCGTCTTGGAAAAAAGCTCTTCGCTCCAGAGAACAGGCAGCGTTGAACGATTGCAATGCGCCACTATCGGATCTATTTGCGTGGCGTTGTTTTTTTCATATTGAGTGTTCCACTCATGGGGGAAATTATTCAGGTTCACCGCACTGCTATCGACTCCGACTGAGTTCGAAGTAATTGAAAAGCCACAAAATTTATATCCAAGGTTTCTAGCGAAGTTGAGCGCGATTCGATAGGCGGTTTTGATCTCTTGCGTGTGTGACAATTGCTTGAGCTGTGACTCCTTCCAGATTTCCATACAAGGGTCTCTCCATCACCGTTTCTTCTGGGCGCGATCTTGGATCCAAGATTCGGCACGTCACGAAGTGTAGGATAATTCCTACGGTGATGCTGCGACAATTTTGCTCTTTTGACTGTTGGAAAAGTGTATTTCAGGTTCTTAGGCAATCGATGGGATATAAAATGCCATATGTCATTTTATAATGATGGGTGTGCGCCACATTTGGTAAACAGTCACTAGTGCAGATTAATGTCACTACAAACTGTCGGTGGTTACGCTGCTTTCTTTGCGGGACACTGGGGTGTCTTTCGATTGGAGCCTTCCATGTCCGTCAGTGAAGAAAAATTTACCCGTCAGACCTTGCTTGAGGTTCATCCGCTGACCCAGAGCCTGTTTACCTTGCGTGCCACCCGGGATGCAGGGTTTCGTTTTCGGGCGGGGCAGTTTGCCCGGTTGGGCGTCACCAAGGCTGACGGCAGCACGGTATGGCGCGCTTATTCCATGGTGTCCTCGCCTTTTGACGAGTTCCTCGAGTACTTTTCCATTGTCGTACCGGGCGGTGAGTTCACCAGCGAGCTGAGCCGACTGGGTGTTGGCGATGCATTGCTGGTCGACCGCCAGGCCTTCGGTTATCTGACGCTGGACCGGTTTGTCGATGGGCGTGATCTGTGGTTGTTATCCACAGGCACGGGCATCGCGCCGTTCCTGTCGATACTCCAGGATTTCGAAGTCTGGGAGCGATTCGAGCGGATCATTCTGGTCTACAGCGTTCGCGAAGCCCGGGAACTGGCGTATCAGGAGCTGATCGCAGGGCTGGCGAAGCGTGATTATCTGGCGGAGTACGCCCATAAACTGCAATTGATCACCACGGTCACTCGTGAACAGCATCCCGGCTCATTGAACGGGCGGATCACCGCGCTGATTGAAAACGGCGAACTGGAGCGGGTCGCGGGTGTTGCGCTGACGCCTGAGCATTCACGGGTCATGCTGTGCGGCAATCCGCAGATGATCGATGATACGCGCAAGCTGCTTAAACAGCGGGACATGCACTTGAGCCTCAGCCGGCGACCTGGTCAGGTGGCGGTGGAAAATTTCTGGTAAAAAAAAGGCGCCTCGAAGGCGCCGTTTTTTTGCTAATGCCGTCAAGGCCGGTTGTTCTGGGCCTTGAGCAAGTCGCGGATCTCGCCCAGCAACTCTTCTTCCTTGCTTGGAACCGGCGGCAGGCTAGGGGCCACGGCCTCTTCGCGCTTCAGGCGGTTGATGACCTTGACGCCCATGAAGATCGCGAGAGCGACGATGACGAAGTCGATGATGGTCTGGATGAATTTGCCATAGGCGAGCACCACCGCCGGAATCTCGCCGTCCGCTGCCTTGAGCGTTATGACCAGATCACTGAAGTCCACGCCACCGATCAGCATCCCGATTGGCGGCATGACCAGGTCACCGACAAACGAGGTAACGATCTTGCCGAAGGCCGCACCGATGATGATGCCGACGGCCATGTCGACCACGTTGCCTTTGACCGCGAAGGCCTTGAACTCATTTAGCACGCCCATAGGTTATTTCCTTGTTACAGATGAGGTTGATGAACGCAGTGTAAATCAGCAAATCGCATTCTGCTTGAATCAACTGCCTGCCGTGCTTGCCAGCAATCGACACCGGGTGGTGTTAAAAAATTCACCGATTGATCTCGTCTGTGGAGCGACCAGGCCTTGCGCGGTGTTTTGCATGCGATGTTTTTTCAACGATATGGCTTCGTTTGTGTGAGTAAACCAAGGTTGAGGGAGGCCACCCCTGAAACGGGACGTTAAAGTTGATCGGGTAGTTAGTGGTCAGGGGCGGTATTGAAATTGATTGCAGTTGTAGCGATATTAACTGTTTCGTTAGTTTTGGGAGGCTAACAAGTAGCGTGCTTCCCTGAATTAATCACTGTGCTCTGTGTAAGTGATTCAGAGTTGTACATCAAGTGTGTAAGTGAATAAAGTTTGTATAAGTTTTCAGGTTGTTCAGACAGGCATGCCCTTAGAGTTTGTTGAGTATGTTGAACGAAAAACCTATACAAGGTTTTGTTTGGCGGGTGTTTATCAATATACCTGATTTTTTATGGGGGTATTTGTAATCATCAAAAGGGTTGCGAAGTATCCGGTCGCACTCGCGCGCTTGAGCTGAGCTATCATCGCGTTTTTTTCCGGGAGTTCCGATGGCCAAGGCCAAGCGCATGTACGGCTGCACCGAGTGCGGCTCAACCTTCCCCAAATGGGCCGGCCAGTGCGGTGAGTGCGGAGCCTGGAACACGCTCACCGAAACCATGGTGGAAAGCGGCGGGGCAGCCGCCCCCAGCGGTCGTACCGGCTGGGCCGGCCAGCAGGCGCAAATCAAGACCCTGGCCGAAGTCAGTGTCGAAGAAATTCCGCGCTTCTCCACCGCTTCCAGCGAGCTCGACCGGGTTCTGGGTGGTGGTCTGGTGGATGGCTCGGTGGTGCTGATCGGTGGCGACCCCGGCATCGGCAAGTCGACCATTCTGTTGCAAACCTTGTGCAACCTCGCCAAGAGCATGCCGGCACTGTACGTCACCGGTGAGGAATCCCAGCAGCAAGTGGCCATGCGTGCGCGGCGCCTGGGGCTGCCCCAGGATCAACTGCGGGTCATGACCGAAACCTGCATCGAAGCCATCATTGCCACGGCCCGTCAGGAAAAGCCCAAGGTGATGGTGATCGACTCGATCCAGACGATCTTTACCGAGCAACTGCAATCGGCACCGGGCGGTGTGTCCCAGGTGCGTGAGAGCGCAGCCTTGCTGGTGCGTTATGCCAAACAGAGCGGTACGGCGATTTTCCTGGTGGGCCACGTCACCAAGGAAGGCGCGCTGGCTGGCCCTCGGGTGCTGGAACACATGGTCGACACCGTGCTGTATTTCGAAGGCGAGTCCGACGGGCGCCTGCGTCTGCTGCGGGCGGTGAAGAACCGTTTCGGTGCAGTCAATGAGCTGGGTGTGTTCGGCATGACCGACAAGGGCCTGAAAGAAGTCTCCAACCCCTCGGCGATTTTTCTGACCCGTGCCCAGGAGGAAGTTCCGGGTAGCGTGGTGATGGCAACCTGGGAAGGCACGCGGCCGATGCTGGTGGAGGTTCAAGCGCTGGTGGACGACAGTCACTTGGCCAATCCGCGTCGGGTCACGCTGGGGCTGGACCAGAACCGGCTGGCGATGTTGCTGGCGGTGCTGCACCGTCACGGTGGCATTCCGACCCACGATCAGGACGTGTTTCTCAACGTGGTCGGCGGGGTCAAGGTGCTGGAAACGGCGTCCGACCTGGCGTTGATGGCGGCGGTGATGTCCAGTTTGCGTAACCGACCGTTGCCCCACGATCTGCTGGTGTTCGGTGAGGTCGGGCTTTCCGGTGAGGTGCGTCCGGTGCCGAGCGGTCAGGAGCGATTGAAGGAAGCCGCCAAGCACGGGTTCAAGCGGGCCATCGTGCCCAAGGGCAATGCGCCGAAAGAGGCGCCGGCCGGGTTGCAGATCATTGCCGTCACTCGGCTGGAGCAAGCGTTGGACGCGTTGTTCGAGTAACTCACAGACGAAACTCAAAACCTGTCGGAGCGAGCCTGCTCGCGATAGCGGTGTGTCAGCCAGCAGCAATGTCGGCTGTCTGATCGTAATCGCGAGCAAGCTCGCTCCCACAAGGGCATCCGGTGGCGGCTAGATCTCGATCAGCGCACCCAATTCGCGCTCCAGTTCCTGCGGATCAGCGAGGTTGAGCTCGATCAATCGCCGAAGGCGCTCGATGGACTCCAGACTGATGTGCAGGCAGACAAAGCCGAGCTGACCATGGTCGTCGTGGGCCAGTTGCACATCCATGGTGATGTCGGCTTCTTCGCTCAGATGAATGTCGACCAGAAAATCCTGCTGCGGATTGCCCTGCCAGTGTTCGGGTCGTTCAATCAGCAAGCCCTTGAGCGACAGGTCAATCAACTTGACCGGCCAAGTGGACTCCCCCTGACTCAGCTCGGTTCGGGCATCGAACGCAATACGTTTGAAGCGGCGACGTTCGGCAGGGTACTCGCTCATGGCGCGATCCTCGGAAATGTACGCTGACTATAGACCCGCATGATCAAAGGCTGCCAGCGCGTGCAGGTGTCCAGACCAATGTCGGGCTATGGCCATTGCCGTCAGGAGAGCTAAACTCGGGATTGCTGTCTTTCTTGTCCACTCTGGCTGGAATAATAAAATGAAAAATAATAATAGCCCGCTACGCCATTTGCCTTGGCTGGTGCTGGCAATCGTAGGTGCGTGTGCGCTGGGTGTCGTGGCATTACGCCGAGGCGAGGCAATCAACGCCTTGTGGATTGTGGTCGCAGCCGTCGCCATCTATCTGGTCGCCTACCGCTACTACAGTCTGTTCATCGCTAACAATGTCATGCAACTCGATGCGCGACGGGCCACTCCCGCTGTGCTCAACAATGACGGTCTGGACTACGTGCCGACCAACAAGCACATTCTTTTTGGTCACCACTTCGCGGCCATTGCCGGCGCGGGGCCTTTGGTCGGTCCGGTGTTGGCGGCGCAGATGGGCTACCTGCCCGGCACGCTGTGGCTGATCGCCGGCGTGGTGCTGGCAGGTGCCGTGCAGGACTTCATGGTCCTGTTCATGTCCACCCGCCGCAACGGTCGTTCCCTGGGCGACATGGTCCGTGAGGAAATGGGCCGCATCCCCGGCACCATCGCACTGTTCGGCTGTTTCCTGATCATGATCATCATCCTCGCGGTGCTGGCGCTGATCGTGGTGAAGGCCCTGGCCGAAAGCCCTTGGGGCATTTTCACGGTGATGGCGACCATTCCGATCGCGATGTTCATGGGCATCTACATGCGCTACATCCGCCCGGGTCGCATTGGTGAAATCTCGGTGATCGGTGTATTGCTGCTGCTGGGCTCGATCTGGCTGGGCGGGCAGATCGCCGCCGATCCGGTGTGGGCCAAGGCCTTCAGCTTTACCGGTATCCAGATCACCTGGATGCTGATCGGTTACGGTTTTGTCGCGGCGGTATTGCCGGTGTGGCTGATCCTGGCGCCCCGTGACTATCTGTCCACCTTCCTGAAAATCGGCACCATCGTTGCCCTGGCCATCGGCATCCTGGTGACCATGCCCGAGCTGAAAATGCCGGCCCTGACCCAGTTCGTCGACGGCACCGGCCCGGTATGGAAGGGCGGTCTGTTCCCGTTCCTGTTCATCACCATTGCCTGTGGTGCAGTGTCGGGTTTCCACGCGCTGATTTCCTCCGGCACCACGCCGAAGCTGCTGGATAACGAAACCAACGCTCGCTACATCGGTTACGGCGGCATGCTGATGGAATCGTTCGTGGCGATCATGGCCATGGTTGCCGCGTCCGTGATCGAGCCTGGCGTGTACTTCGCCATGAACAGCCCGGCGGCCGTGGTCGGCGGTGATGTGGTGGCCGTTGCGACAGCCGTCAGCAACTGGGGCTTTGCAATCACCCCGGAAGCCCTGCAAGCGGTGGCCCACGACATCGGTGAAACCACCATCCTGGCCCGTGCCGGTGGTGCGCCGACCCTGGCGGTCGGGATCGCGCAGATCCTGCACAGTGTTCTGCCGGGCGAGAACACCATGGCGTTCTGGTACCACTTCGCGATCCTGTTCGAAGCGCTGTTCATCCTGACCGCAGTCGACGCAGGCACCCGTGCCGGGCGCTTCATGCTCCAGGACTTGCTCGGCTCCTTCGTCCCGGCGCTCAAACGCACCGAATCCTGGACCGCCAACCTGATCGCCACCGCAGGCTGCGTGGCGATGTGGGGCTGGTTGCTGTACCAGGGTGTGATCGATCCGTTGGGTGGCATCAATACCCTGTGGCCACTGTTCGGTATCTCCAACCAGATGCTGGCCGGTATCGCGCTGATGCTCGGCACCGTGGTACTGATCAAGATGAAACGCCAGCGTTATGTCTGGGTCACCATGTTGCCGGCGGTATGGCTGTTGATCTGCACCACGACGGCGGGCTTCATCAAGCTGTTCGACGCCAACCCGGCGATCGGCTTTCTGTCGCTGGCCAAGAAATACAGCGATGCCTTGGCCAACGGCCAGATCCTCGCCCCGGCCAAGGACATCACCCAGATGCAGCACGTGATCTTCAACGCCTACACCAACGCAACGCTGACTGCGCTGTTCCTGTTCGTGGTATTCAGCATCCTGTTCTATGCACTCAAGGTCGGCATTGCCGCCTGGGGTAAAAAGGAACGTACGGACAAAGAATCGCCATTCCAGGCGCTGCCGGATGCGTAACCAGAGGATTGCAGTATGTTCAATGACTTGAGTCGCCTCGGTAAATACCTCGGTCAGGCCGCGCGCCTGATGGTCGGCATGCCCGACTACGACAACTACGTCGAGCATATGCAGACCAAGCACCCGGACAAACCGGTGATGAGCTATGAGATGTTCTTTCGGGAGCGTCAGGAAGCCCGTTACGGTGGCAAGGGTGGGCCGAAATGCTGTTGATCCGATTGTCGGATTAACAGCCATACCTGTGGGAGCGAGCTTGCTCGCGATGGCGGACTGTCAATCAACAGTGATGTTGAATGTTAAGCCTCTATCGCGAGTAAGCTCGCTCCCACATTTGTTTTGTGTTGTTTTTTCACTGTGTGAAAAAGGAGATCCAGTTTGTCCTCTCCCATCCCGGTCACGATCCTCAGCGGCTTCCTCGGCGCCGGCAAGACCACTTTGTTGCGTCACCTGCTCAAGGCCGAGCACGGCCTGAAAATCGCCGTGATCGAGAATGAATTCAGCGATGCCGGTATCGATACCCAGTTGTTGGGCGATGAGCCGGTACAAGTGATGACACTGTCCAACGGCTGCGTTTGCTGCACCATCCACACGGACCTGACCAAAGCGCTTTATCTATTGCTCGAGCGTCTGGACCAAGGCGACATCGCCTTCGACCGCCTGGTGATCGAATGCACCGGCCTGGCCGACCCGGCGCCCGTGGCACAAACCTTTTTCATCGACGAAGAGTTGCGCGAGCGCTATATCCTCGACGGCATCATCACCCTGGTCGACGCGGCACATGCCGACTTGCACCTGACCCAGACCATCGCCCAGGCGCAGATCGGTTTCGCCGACCGCTTGCTGGTGAGCAAGCGTGACCTGGTGGACGAAGCAAAATTCACCGCGTTGAGCGAGCGCCTGACCCGTATCAACCGACGCGCCCCGATCCGGGTGGTTGACCGCGGAAAGATCGACCTGGCCGAATTGCTCGACGTGCGCGGCTTCAACCTCAATGCCGACCTCGGTGGCGGCGTGAGTTTGCGCCCGGTCAGCCAGGCCCCGTCCATCGACCGCATTTCCAGCCTGGTGCTGCGCACTGAAAAAGCGCTGGATATCGACAAGCTCAGCGAGTTCATGAACGAGTTGCTGGAGGAGCATGGCAAGCAGTTGCTGCGCTACAAAGGCGTGTTGAACATCCTCGGCGAATCGCGTCGCATGGTGTTTCAGGGGGTGCTGAAACTTTATGGTTTCGACTGGGATACCGAGTGGGCTGAAGACGAAGTGCGCGAGAGCGTGATCGTGTTCATTGCCGATGACTTGCCGGAGGAAAAGATTCGCGAGGGATTTGCGCGGGTGGCGGCGGTCTGAAGTTTTATGGCGTCTGTGAGGACGCCATCGCGGGCAAGCCCGGCTCCCACAGGTTTCTGGTTGAACACAAAGTCTGTGCTTGGCCTCGAACACTGTGGGAGCGGGCTTGCCCGCGATGCGATCTAGCCGGCAACACAATGTTCACGGGGTGTATTGAGCAGTGTCTGCTCCAGATGATCCAGATGCCGGTTTATCAGCATGGCCGCTGTCGCAGCATTTCCACGTTCAACAGCATCAACAATCGCCAAATGCTCCTGCCACGCGCAAAAACTGTGCGTCTGCTCCTCACGCTGCGCAATCGCCAATAACGTCAGCGGCACCAGACTGCCAAGAAAATGCGCCAGCGGTGCATTTCCAGCCATTTCGGCCAACTGCAAATGAAACTCTCCCGACAAACGAATCGCCTGGCCACGCTCGGCGCATTGACGCTCGTTATCGACCAGTGTCCGCAGGCGCTTCAAGTCTTGCGCGCATGGCCGCTGACACGCCAGCCGTACCAGCATGATCTCGGCCAAACGCCGGGCATGCAGGGTCTGCCGGGTCTGCTCAGCATCAAGTTCGGCGACGCGGGGGCGATGGTTGACTCGAAGGATGATGATTTGCTGGTGGGACAGTCGCGTCAGCACATCACGCATGTCGCTGCGCCTTGCACCGAACATCTGCGCCAGGCTTTCTTCGGTAAAGCGACTGGCTGAATGGATGCGCTGCTCGAAAATGGCATCGAGGACCCGCGAATACAGATCATCCACCGAAGGGCGGACGGGCAGGGTAGCGAGCGTTTGTGGCGAAGCGAAGCTGTTCATGGCCAATCTCCAGATCGAAGAGGTTTCAACTGCCGAGGTTGTCTTCCGGGATGTAAAGTTCGATGCCCATGCGCTGGCCTTCGCGCAAAATGTGCCGACGCATCTCGGCGCTGGCCTGGGCGCTGTTCTTGCTGCGGATCGCCCGCACCACGGCTTCGTTTTCTTCAAGGCGTTCAGCCAGGTGCTCCGGCGAGTTGCGCAACACTTCGGCGCTTTGCTTGAGGGCATTGCTGGTTTGCTGGACCACGCTCTGGAAGATCGGGTTTGACGTCAGCGTGAACAGCTCTTCGTGGAACGCGATGTAGGCGCTTACGCCGGCTTCACTGTCATTGGCCTCCAGGGCTTCACGCATGTCCATCAGGGTCAGGCGCAGTTGCCCGACTTCCTTGCTGCTGATCGACTGCGCCACGAGGCCGACGATGAATGGCTCCAGGGTGTAGCGCAGTTGCAGCACGTCTTCCAGGCTCGCGGCGGCCACCGCGCTGTCGTAGGGCTGGTCATCGCTGAGACTGGCCTCGAGTACGACGACGCCTTTGCCCGGCATCGAACGAACCAGGCCAAGGGTTTCCAGGACGATGACCGCTTCACGCAGGCTTGGGCGACTGATACCCAGTTGTTCGGCCAGCTCGCGTTGCCCCGGCAGCATTTCGCCGGAGCGCCACTGACCACGGGCCAGTGCGGCCCGAAGTTTTTCTACGACTGAATTGACGACCGTTGAGGTGGTAATCACTGTGTGCTCCATGGATAAAGGCAGGGGAACCCGCCATCTGGCGGGCTCCCACATGATTCAAAACTCCTGCTGATGCGCCGGCGCGACCGGTTTTTTCGGCTGGAAGGTATAACCCATCTGGCCGGAAAGCACCTTGTTCGCACGCTGGATATCGATGTCCTTCTCCCAGCGGGCGATGGCCACGGTGGCGACACAATTGCCGATCAGGTTGGTCAGCGCGCGGCCGATGCCCATGAACCAGTCCACCGCGAGCACCAACACCAGGCCGACCACCGGAATCGCCGGGATCGCCGTCAAGGTTGCCGCCAGAATCACCAGTGCCGAGCCGGGAATCCCGTGGGCACCTTTGGAGGTGATCAGCGACACCAGCAAAATGGTCAGCAGGTCAGTCATGGCCAACGGCGTGCCGGTGGCGTTGGCGATGAACACGATGGCCAGGGTCAGGTAGATCGAGAAACCGTCGAGGTTGAACGAGTAACCCGTTGGAATCACCAGCCCTACCGTCGAACTGCCAATGCCCAGATGTTCAAGCTTGCGCATGATTTGTGGCAGCACAGCGTCGGACGAAGCGGTGCCCATGACGATCAGCAACTCTTCGCGCAGGTACTTGAGCAATGGCCACATCTTCAAGCCGGAGAGGCGCATCACCAGGCCGAGAATCAGGGCCACGAAGGCCACACAGGTCAGGTAGAAGAGGCCGACCAGGCTGCCCAGGTGTTGCAGCGAGTCCAGGCCATATTTACTGGTGGTGAAGGCGATCGCGCCGAATACACCGATCGGTGCCAGTCGCACGATCATGCCCATGATGCGGAAAATCACGTGGCTGAGTTCATTGATCAGCCGCGAAATACCCGATGCCGCCTCGCCCACCAGATTCAGTGCACTGCCGAACAGCACGGAGAACAGCAGGACCTGCAGGATGTTGTTATCGGCAAAGGCACCGATCACCGACGTCGGAATCAGGTCCATCAGGAACTGTGTGGTGGTGTGCATGTGCTGTCCGCGCTGGGCAATGTCGCCCATGTCGGCTGCGGAAAGCTGCTCCAGGTGAATGTTCGCACCGCTGCCGATGCCGGTGCTGAAGGCGAACACCAGGCCGATCACCAGGGCGATGGTGGTCAGCACTTCAAAGTAGATCACCGATTTGAGGCCGATACGGCCGACCTTCTTCAGGTCGCCGGCACCGCTGATGCCGCTGACCACTACGCAAAACACAATCAAGCCAATGAGCATTTTGATCAGCTTGATAAAACCGTCACCGAGCGGTTTGAGCTGAGCGGAGTATTCGGGAAGGGTCAGCCCACAGACGATGCCGAGCACCAGTCCGAGAACCACTTGGAGGAAGATTGAACGCGAGCACCATCTGAGCATGGGAGGAATCCTGGTCGGCGTCCTGGCTGCCGTGTGCGGAGCACATCAGATTCAGGACTTAATTATTGTGGTCTTACCGGTATGTCCAGTGCAGGCTCAGTCTAGGCGCTATTTTTAGGTGTTCGCAAGTAAAAATTAGAAAATTGGCATGACCGGTCTTACCAGTTGCTAGGCGAGTCCGGTTTAGAGCCTTTCACACGGCTGAATAAAAAACCGGGCAAAAAAAACCGGCCATCTCTGGCCGGTTTCTTATGACTGCGGTTTAGCGGGGCTGATTAAGCGCCGTATACCGGCAGCTTCTTGCAGATAGCCTTGACCTTCTCACGAACCGCATCGATCACCGCTTCGTTGTTCAGGTCAGCCAGGATGTCGCAGATCCAGCCAGCCAGTTCCTTGCACTCTGCTTCCTTGAAGCCACGAGTGGTCACAGCCGGGGTGCCGAAGCGCAGGCCGGAGGTGACGAACGGGGAGCGTGGGTCGTTTGGCACGGAGTTCTTGTTCACGGTGATGAACGCTTTGCCCAGAGCGGCATCGGCGTCTTTACCGGAGATTTCCTGCTTGATCAGCGACAGCAGGAACAGGTGGTTCTGAGTACCGCCCGACACTACGTCGAAGCCGCGCTCGATGAACACGCCAGCCATGGCCTGGGCGTTCTTCACCACTTGTTGCTGGTAAGCCTTGAACTCAGGCTGCAGCGCTTCCTTGAAGCAGATCGCCTTGGCCGCGATCACGTGCTCCAGCGGGCCGCCCTGGGCGCCCGGGAATACCGCGGAGTTCAGCTTCTTTTCGATGTCGGCGTTGGCGCGAGCCAGGATCAGGCCGCCACGTGGACCACGCAGGGTCTTGTGGGTGGTGGTGGTCACCACGTCAGCGAATGGAACCGGGTTCGGGTAGACACCAGCGGCAACCAGGCCGGCCACGTGGGCCATGTCGACGAACAGGTAGGCACCTACCTTGTCGGCGATTGCACGGAAGCGCGGGAAGTCGAGGATCTGCGAGTAGGCAGAGAAACCGGCCACGATCATTTTTGGCTTGTGCTCAACGGCCAGGCGTTCGACTTCGTCGTAGTCGATCAGACCGTTGGCGTCGATGCCGTACTGGATGGCGTTGTACAGCTTGCCGGAGGACGAAACGCTGGCACCGTGAGTCAGGTGACCACCGTGGGCCAGGCTCATGCCCAGGATGGTGTCGCCGGCCGACAGCAGGGCCAGGTAAACGGCGCTGTTGGCTTGCGAGCCTGCGTGCGGCTGAACGTTGGCGTAGTCGGCGCCGAACAGCTCTTTGGCGCGGTCGATAGCCAGCTGCTCGACGATGTCTACGTACTCGCAACCACCGTAGTAGCGCTTGCCCGGGTAACCTTCGGCGTACTTGTTGGTCAGTACCGAGCCTTGAGCTTCCATCACCGCAGGGCTGGTGTAGTTTTCCGAAGCGATCAGCTCAATGTGCTCTTCCTGGCGCTGAGCTTCTTGCTCCATGGCGGCAAAGAGATCGGCGTCGTACTTGGCAATAGTCAAATCACGGCTGAACATGGCGGTCCTCAAGGATCGGGGGCGGAAAAGGGGGGCATTCTAACCTAATGGGTTTTAGATGGCATATGAAACGGCATCATGTCGCAGACAAGTGGTGTTCATGCGGGGATTAGCGGGGATCGTACCGGCCTCTTCGCGAGCAAGCCCGCTCCCAAAGGGGAATGCATTCCAAAATGTGGGAGCGGGCTTGCTCGCGAAGGCGTCATCTGCGGCGCTGCAAGACCTCAGTCAAACATGAACAGCGCGTCATTGCTGAACTGCCCTTCGAACCGGCCCGCCGGCATCGGCCGACCGAACAGATAACCCTGTACCTCGTCGCAACCGTGCTCCCTCAGGAAATCCAGCTGCTCGTGGGTTTCCACGCCTTCGGCGATCACCGCCAGGTTGAGGCTGTGGGCCATGGCAATGATTGCCCGGGCGATTTGTGCATCCTGCTCGCCGCTGGGCAGGCCATCGACAAAGGTGCGGTCGATCTTCAGAACGTCGATCGGGAACTGCTTGAGGTAGTTGAGCGATGAGTAACCGGTACCGAAATCGTCGACCGCAATGCTCAGGCCGAGGTTTTTCAGGCCGTCGAGGATCTGCATCGCCTCGCTGACTTCGCGCATCAGGATACTTTCGGTCAGTTCCAGTTCCAGGCACGCCGGTGGCAGGCCGGTTTCCTTGAGGATGGTGGCGATGCGCGTACCGAGCTGGCCGTCGGAGAACTGCCGCGCCGAGATGTTCACCGACACCTTCGGCACCCGTACCCTGGCCTGATGCCAGGCCTTGAGTTGACGGCAGGCTTCGCTGATCACCCAGTCGCCGACATCCACCACCAGCCCGAGCTCTTCGAGCACCGGAATGAAATCCCCCGGCGGCACCAGCCCGCGGCGTGGATGACGCCAGCGCAACAGTGCCTCGGCACCGGTCAGGCGCTTGCCGTCACCGCTGAACTGCGGCTGGTAATACAGCACGAATTCGTTCTGTTCCAGGGCATGGCGCAAGTCGCTTTCCAGCTCCAGACGTTCCAGCGCACTGGCGTTCATGTCCGCCTGATAGAACTGGAAGTTGTTCTTGCCACGCTCCTTGGCGTGGTACATCGCAGTGTCGGCATTTTTCATCAACTGGCTGAGTTCGTTGCCGTCCTGCGGACTCAGGGCGATGCCGATACTGGCCGTGACGAAGAACTCGCGGCCTTCGAGCACGAATGGTTTCACCAGGCTGGCGAGAATCTGTTCGGCCACATGGATCGCCCGGTTCAGGGCGATTTCACGGTTGGCTCGCGGTTGCAGGAGCAAGGTGAATTCGTCACCGCCCATGCGCGCCACGGTGTCGTCATCGTCGACGCAACCGAGCAGGCGCGTGGCCATTTCCTTGAGCATGCGGTCGCCGGCGGCGTGGCCCAGGGAGTCGTTGATCGGTTTGAAACGGTCGAGGTCGAGGAACATCAGCACCACCCACGACTTCTGCCGTTCGGCCGATTGCAGTGCCGTGTGCAGGCGATCCTGGAACAGTGAGCGGTTGGGCAGGTGGGTCAGGGCGTCGTAGTAGGCGAGGCGGTGAATCCGTTGCTCGCTGGCCTTGCGCTCGCTGATGTCGCTGAAGAAACACACATAACTGGCCAGGTCGCCTTCGTCGTCGAGTACGGCGGTGATCCCGACCCAGGCCGGGTAGTGCTCGCCGTTGCGACGCTTGAGCCAGACTTCGCCTTCCCAGGTGCTGTGCTGGCCCAATTGCTTGAGCACGTAACGCAGATGGGCTTCTTGCTGGTCGTCGACGGTCAGCATGTTCGGCAGTTGGTCGAGGACCTGCTCCACGGCGTAGCCGCTGACACGACTGAAGGCTTCGTTGGCCTGGACGATGTAGCCGGCCGGGTCGGTGATCAGGATCGCCGAGGTCGAGTGTTCGAATACCGTGGCGGCCATGCGCAGGTCTTTTTCGGCCCGGCGTTGCTGGCTGATGTCGCGGCCGACGCCGAGCACGCCTTCGAACGTACCGTATTCGTCCCAGACCAATACCAGGCGCAGTTCGATCGGGATCTTGCGCCCGTCGGCCCGCAGGCAATCGAACAGGAACAGTTGGGTTTGCACCTGGCTGCGCAACAGCGCCAGTTGGTCCGGTTGATCAAGCGCTTTGCTGACCCGGTCCATCAGGTGGTAGATGCCGGTCAGTTGTTGCGGGTTGGCAATGGTCGATTGCCAGCCGTTCTGGAAAATCCACTCGGCGTCGTAGCCCAGCACTGCTAGCACCGAAGGGCTGACGTAATTGAGGTTAAGGCGGCTGTCGGTGGAGAAGATCACGTCGCTGATGCTTTCGGCAAGCATGCGGTAGCGCTGCTCGCTGTCGCGCAGCGATTCGCTGGCTTCGATCTGGTCGGTGATGTCCTTGGCCACGCCGATGATCCGCGTGACCTGGTCGTCCTTGTCCCGCGCCAGTGCCTGCTCGCGAATCTCGAAGCGTCGCCACTGGCCGTCCCGATGGCGGAAACGCAACTGGCACTGCATCAACTGGCGATAACCGGCCTGGCGCTGGATCTGGCGAGAGCGGTGGTAATAGTCGGCGTCTTCGGGATGCAGGAGGATTTCCCAGAAGTATTCGCCCATCTGGTGCAGTTCGGTGCGGTTGTAACCCAGGGTCTGGCCCAGATGGTGGTTGCTGTAGATCATGCGCTGGCTGATCACATCCTGCACATACAGATGATCCGGCACGGTGCGCACCACGTCCGACCAGAAGCCTTCGCGCTCCTGCAGCGACAGCTCGATGAGCTTGCGACTGGTGATGTCAGTGATGCTCAGGATCACCGCAGTGTAGTCGTCCGGGGTTTGCGGCAGACACAGCACCAGCCACAGGTGCTGGACGCGGCCGCTGGCGTCCTGCAACTTGATTTCCAGCTCAAGCTGTTGCTGCTGGTTGAGCATCGCGTCGAGCACCTGGTTGCCGATGGCGGTGCCGTCCTGCGGATTACCATCGATCAGCAATTTCCAGGCTTCGTCGGCGCTATCGACATTAAGCAGTTGCAACGCCACCTGGTTGACCTCGGTGATCCGCAGTTCCTTGAGCAGTGGCCGGCGTTGCTCCGGGATCGCCAGCCACGCTTGCAGTTGCTCACTGCCCTGCAGTTGTGCCTTGTCGAAAAAGACCTTGAGCCCGGACATATCGAGGACGCACAAGGCCACGCCGGTGCCTTCGAAAATGTCCTGGTAACGCCGGCGGCCTTCATTCAACTGGCGCTGGCGCCGGCGCGTGTTCAGCAAGGCGAGGAACGGCAGCATGGAAAACGCCAGGCCCAGCAGACATTTGCCGATGAACGCCGGCAGCAGCTCTTCCAGCACGCGCTGACGGTCGAACAGGCCGCGCAATTGCCAATCGCTGCTGCTCAGCGGAACCGTCAGCACGCTGTTGGCGACATCGTCCTCGGTCAGCGTGCCCGGATTGACCGAGGGCAGCGCTTCGTCGCGACTGATGATCTGATGATTGATGCGGTTCTCCACCAGCCACAACGGGCGGCCACCGGCCTCGCGTTGCTTGGTCAGGGACGAAAAGAAGGTGGGCGTCAGGCGCAGGACCCAATAGCCTCGGGAACTGCCGCTGGCCTGATGCAACAGTAAATGCACCACGGAACCGTCGGTGGCGTTGCTGAAGTAGTGCGCCTGGGCGTGGCTGCGCCGTACCAGTTCACCCAGGTAGTTGTTGTCATCGCTGTCGGGAGCGCTGTCACTGATGACTCTTCCCGAGGGGCTGAGCAACGCCAGGCTGCGCAGATCAGGCAGCGACTGTTGCAGTTTGCGCAACAGGGCCTGCAGTTCATCGGCGCCTTGCGGTTGCTCGACGATCGGCAACAGGTTGAGGGCGATCTGCGCGTTGAGCGTCATGTTCAGGCTGACCTGCGCGGCCAGATCGGCGGTGTAGTCGATGGTGTACTGACGCTGGTTCTTCTGGGTTTCGCGCAACTGGTCGAGCAACTGCCAGAACAGCAGGGCCAGCAGCAATAATACGAGTGTCGCCAAGGTGCCCTTCAAAGTTCCGCGCAGGGGGGAGCCGGGCGCTGTGGCCGGCGCACTGGAAGTCGGAGGCGGAGGGACAATGGACAAGCTGTAATCCTGCGGTTTGGCTGGACTGGCGCGACGTGCACTATAAGCCGGACGCCCGAAGGGCGGCTAGCATGCCTTGAGTTGTGGCGAAGTGCCAGCCCCTGTCCGTCGGCTGGACTGCCACCGGTCATTAAGGTAGCTTTGCGGGTTACGCGGGAGCGTTCCAGCTCCTAGACTCAGACTTTTTTCAGCGCGCACGTCTTGATCTCCTCAAGCGGGCGACGCGCACAGTCTGGCCGGGCATTGCCTGCGCTCCAATCATTCATCAGTCACTGACCCTAGGTTCTCCATGGCTCAATACGTATTCACCATGCATCGGCTGGGCAAAGTTGTTCCGCCGAAGCGGGAAATCCTGAAAAACATTTCTCTGTCGTTCTTCCCCGGCGCCAAGATCGGCGTGCTCGGCCTCAACGGTTCGGGTAAATCCACGCTGCTGAAAATCATGGCTGGCGTCGACACCGAGTTCGAGGGCGAAGCCCGTCCGATGCCGGAGCTGAACATCGGCTACCTGCCCCAGGAACCACAACTGGATCCGACCAAGACCGTGCGTGAAGTGGTCGAGGAAGCGGTCAGCGTGATCAAGGACGCCCAGGCACGCCTGGACGAGGTCTACGCCGCCTACGCCGATCCGGATGCCGACTTCGACAAGCTGGCCGCCGAACAGGCCAAGCTCGAAGCGATCCTGCAGGCCAGCGACGGCCATAACCTGGAGCGTCAGCTGGAAGTCGCCGCCGATGCACTGCGTCTGCCGGCGTGGGATGCCAAGGTTGAAGTCCTCTCCGGTGGTGAAAAACGCCGTGTGGCCCTGTGCCGCCTGCTGCTGTCCGCTCCGGACATGCTGCTGCTCGACGAACCGACCAACCACCTGGACGCCGATTCCGTCGCCTGGCTGGAGCACTTCCTGCACGACTTCCCGGGCACCGTGGTCGCGATCACGCACGACCGTTACTTCCTGGACAACGTTGCCGGCTGGATTCTGGAACTCGACCGCGGTGCGGGCATTCCTTACGAGGGTAACTATTCGGGTTGGCTGGAAGCCAAGTCCGATCGTCTGGCTGCCGAATCCAAGCAGCAGTCGGCTCACGAAAAAGCCATGAAGGAAGAATTGGAGTGGGTGCGCAAAGGCGCCAAGGCCCGCCAGTCGAAATCCAAGGCTCGTCTGCAACGCTTCGAAGAAATGCAGTCGCAGGAATTCCAGAAGCGCAGCGAAACCAACGAGATCTACATCCCGGCCGGTCCACGCCTGGGCGACAAGGTCATCGAATTCAAGAACGTCACCAAGGGTTATGGCGATCGCGTATTGATCGACAACCTGTCGTTCTCCATGCCTAAAGGCGCCATCGTCGGCGTTATCGGCGGTAACGGTGCCGGTAAGTCGACCCTGTTCCGCATGCTGATGGGCAAGGAAACACCGGATTCGGGCAGCATCGAAGTCGGTGAAACCGTGCAGCTCGCTTGCGTGGACCAGAGCCGTGAGGACCTGGACGGCAGCAAGACCGTGTTCCAGCAGATCTCCGACGGTTCCGACCAGATCCGCATCGGCAACTACGAGATCCCGTCGCGTACCTATGTCGGTCGCTTCAACTTCAAGGGCGGCGATCAGCAGAAGTTCGTCAAGGATCTGTCCGGTGGTGAGCGCGGTCGCTTGCACCTGGCCCTGACCCTGAAAGAGGGCGGCAACGTCCTGCTGCTCGACGAACCGTCCAACGACCTCGACGTCGAAACCCTGCGTTCCCTGGAAGAGGCCTTGCTGGACTTCCCGGGCGCCGCCATTGTGATCTCTCACGATCGGTGGTTCCTTGACCGCGTCGCGACGCACATCCTGGCGTACGAAGACGACTCGCAAGCGGTGTTCTTCGAAGGTAACTACAGCGAATACGAAGCTGATCGCAAAAAGCGTCTCGGCGAAGCAGCTGCCCAGCCGCATCGTGTACGCCACAAGAAGCTGGCCTGATTTCAGGTTGGTTGCATAAAGAGCGGAGCCTTCGGGCTCCGTTTTTTTTTGCGCGTTTTTTCAGTGATACCGCGGCGCATTCATCGCGAGCAAGCTCGCTCCCACAGGGGAATGCATTTCAAACTGTGGGAGCGAGCTTGCTCGCGATAGCGATCTCCCTTGTGGTGCAAAAGCCAGATCTTGAATCCCTGTTCGGGTGCAAAAAAGGCCAGAAAGCCGGAATAATTTATATCCTGCGCACCATTTAATTTCATGAATGCGACATTCTGCTCTGTTCCTGTGCGTGAATCGTTTGTTACAGTCCGGCTCAATCTCCTCCAACGACAATAAATTTGCCGAGACTTTTCCATGATCGAATCCGTCGAATCCTTCCTTGCGCGCCTGAAAAAACGCGACCCGGACCAACCCGAATTTCACCAGGCTGTCGAAGAAGTCCTGCGTACCCTGTGGCCGTTTCTTGAAGCCAATCCGCATTACCTGACCTCCGGCATCCTGGAGCGCATCTGCGAGCCGGAGCGGGCGGTGGTGTTTCGCGTGTCGTGGGTCGACGATCAGGGCAAGGTCCAGGTCAATCGTGGTTTCCGCATCCAGATGAACAGCGCGATCGGCCCGTACAAGGGTGGCCTGCGTTTCCACCCGTCGGTGAACATGGGCGTCCTGAAATTCCTCGCGTTCGAGCAAACCTTCAAAAACTCCCTGACCTCGCTGCCCATGGGCGGCGGCAAGGGCGGGTCGGACTTTGATCCGAAAGGTAAAAGTGATGCGGAAGTCATGCGCTTCTGCCAGGCCTTCATGAGCGAGCTGTACCGCCACATCGGCGCCGACGTTGACGTACCGGCCGGTGATATCGGTGTCGGCGCGCGGGAAATCGGTTTCCTGTTCGGCCAGTACAAGCGCCTGAGCAACCAGTTCACCAGCGTGCTGACCGGCAAAGGCCCAAGTTACGGCGGCAGCCTGATTCGCCCGGAAGCCACCGGTTTCGGTTGCGTGTACTTCGCCGAAGAAATGCTCAAGCGTCGCGGCCTGGCCGTGGAAGGTAAACGCGTAGCGATCTCCGGCTCCGGCAACGTCGCGCAATACGCGGCGCGCAAGGTCATGGACCTGGGCGGCAAAGTGATTTCGTTGTCCGACTCCGAAGGCACGCTGTATTGCGAAAGCGGTTTGACCGAGGAGCAATGGCTGGCGGTGCTGGAACTGAAGAACGTACAGCGCGGGCGTATCCGTGAACTGGCCGGCCGTTTTGGCCTGGAGTTCCGCGCAGGTGAGCTTCCGTGGAGCCTGAGCTGCGACATCGCGCTGCCGTGCGCGACGCAAAACGAACTGGATGCCGAAGCCGCTCGGACCTTGCTGCGCAACGGCTGCATCTGCGTGGCCGAAGGCGCGAACATGCCGACCACCCTTGAGGCGGTGGACCTGTTCATCGAGGCGAACATTCTGTTTGCGCCGGGCAAGGCATCCAACGCCGGCGGCGTGGCGGTGAGCGGGCTGGAAATGTCGCAGAACGCCATGCGCCTGGCGTGGACCGGTGGCGAAGTGGACAGCAAACTGCACGCGATCATGCAGTCGATTCACCACGCTTGCGTGCATTACGGCGAAGAGAATGGCCGGGTCAACTACGTCAAGGGCGCGAACATCGCCGGCTTCGTCAAAGTCGCCGATGCCATGCTGGCCCAAGGCGTCGTCTAAGTCGGTTCGATACGGATCACTTCAATCAGTTGATCCCCGGCGGGGCGCTGCCACAGCACTTCGTCGTTGAGTCGTGCGCCGAGCAGCGCACGACCCAGCGGTGAACTCCAATTGATCAGGCCGTGGGCGGCATCGGCCTGATCTTCGCCCACCAGTTGTACCCGGCGTTCGGTGGCGTGTTCATCGGCGTAGGTCACCCAACTGCCGATCTGCACTTTCTCGGTCGAAGTCGCGGCGGGAACCACCTGAGCGCTGCCCAGGCGCTGCTTGAAGTAACGCAAATCACGTTCGAGATCCGCCAGGCGCTGCTTGTCGGCCTGTTCGCCTTTTGCCGATTGTTCGGCGTGCAGGGATTGCAGTTCGGCGACTTTTCCCTGCAACAGGTTCAGGCCTTGCGGCGTGACGTAATTGGTCTGCGCGCTGACCTGCCGTTCGACTGGCTGATCGGCTTGCGCGGCGGCACTATCTTCATTGACGAAGGCACGGCTCATGGAATTCTCCCGTTATAGGGTTTGGGCCATGGTCGCAGGCATTTGGTTTCACTGGATGTCTGAAAGCGACTTACGGCGAGTGATAGCCTGTCTGCAACCGACGATTCTCAGTGGGAGCGAGCTTGCTCGCGATGAGGGACTGACATTCAACAAGTGTGCTGGCTGAAAGGCCGCCATCGCGAGCAAGCTCGCTCCCACAGGGTGGGAGGTGTGTCAGGTCAGTAGTGATACCACTTCAGCTCAAGCATCACTTCGTTCTCGGCCGTCGCCAAATGGCTGAATTCGCGCTGGGCGCTCAAGCGCAGTCCGAGATTGCGGGATATTTCCCATTGCTGATTCAGGCTCAGGCTACGGCGCACTTCACCATTGGTGAAAAAGTCGCCCTTGGCTTCCAGGCTCAAATTGCCCAGCGGGTTTTTCCACAGCACACCACTGTTGAACCCGGCGGCCGGGGCAATGAAAGCGGCGAAATCGTTGTTGTGCTCGATGCGCACAGTGCCCAGGGCAAATCCGAGCAGGTCATCGCCCAGTTGCCAGGTGCCACCGCCACCGCCGTTGACGTGGCTGACCAGGGTTTGGTCATCGTGCTTACCCGGCACTCGCTCCAGACCACCGGTGACTTGCCATGACAGCGGTTGCAGCAGCTCGTTACGCGGGGTCAGGGAGCGAATCGTTGCCAGGTCCAGTTGTTGCACTTGCCATTCATTGCTTTCGTACTGGCGCAGTTTCAATTGCAGGATTTCGATCTGCGCGCCAAGGGGAAAGCTTTCGTTGTTGTCGTTGAGGTCGTGATAAGCCATGCGCAAGCCGTACTCGCCAAAGGCTTTATCTCCACGGCTGCCGAGGCCGAGCTGCCAGGTGCGGGACTCATGACCGTCTTCAGGCAGGCCCGGTTGCGGGATATCCAGTTCCGGCGCCGGGTTCTGGTTGATGGCCCGCAGCAGTTCGAAGCTGCGCTGGGCGCGTGCCGGGTCGCGTTCCTGGCCATTGGCGCGGTAACGCTCCAGACGATAGGCCGCATCGATGATCATTGCCTGACGGTCGCGGGCTTGCGCCTTGAACGCCGGGTCCTGCAATTGTTTCTGATCGGCGCTGACTTTCAGCACCCACTGTTGCTCTTCAGGGTCCAACGGCTCGGCGCGGCTGAGCAACTCGCGCTCCCGGGACGGACGATACTGGATCGATTCCACCAATCCGGCATCTTTCACGGCTTTGACGGTGTCGGTCGGGATGGCGGTGAGTGGGAATTGCTCGGTCAGGCGCAGGCCCGGTCGGGCCACTTGCAGCAGTTCCAGCAAGCGGTATGAGCAGTTTTCGTCGAAGAAGAAATAGTCGAACTTGATCTGCTTCAGCTCCCAGACGTGCTCGACCATGCGCGCGGTTTCCTGTTGGGTCAGGTTCAGGCGGTACTCCCACAGGTCGCGGTTTTCCAGGCTGCGGTATTCCGAGAGCTTTTCCTGATAGGGCACCATCGCGAACAGGCCGGGATAGCCGCCCATCAGGCCTTTCCAGGCATAGATGATGCTGTTGTCCGAGCCCTCGATGTAGGCGCCGAAGTTGATCGCGTAACTGAGCAGCGAAGTCTTGTCGCTCTTCACCTCGGCCTGGTCGATGCGCAACAGGGTATGGCCGAACATCGAGGACGGGCTGTTCAGGTAAGCCGCCGGGAAGATCATCACCGCGCTGTCGGGCGAGACGTCCTTGAACCATTGCTTGAACCCGGCGCAGTCCGGCGTCGGCAGTCCGGCCAGGCCGAGTTGGTCTTTCAGCCAGCGGGTGCGGGCCGGGTAGACGCATTGAGCGTGTGTTTCACCGGCACTGGCCGGGGCGTACAAGGCTTGTACAGTCGCCGCCAGTTCATGGTCCGGATGTTCATTGCCGTCAGCGGCGAGGAAGAACTTGCGGTCACTGACATAGCTGCGCCAGCCGCCGAGCTTGGCGGTTTCGTAATGGCCCAGGGATATCCAGAAAGGGTCGTTGGCCAGTTGCTGCAAACGTTGTGGTTCGATGTGAGGCGCGGCGGATAGCGGGGCGCAGACACACAGCGCCAGCCAGGCAAGGCGTTTGAGCATAGAAGGCAACTTAAACAGGAAAAAATAAAGACCCAACGAGGTGGATGCCGTTTGCCTGTAGGAGCTGGCTTGCCAGCGATGGTTTCAAAGGCGCTGTGTTTATCCAGTAAACACGCGTGATCGTTAACGACCATCGCTGGCAAGCCAGCTCCTACAGTCAGCGACATTACCCAAAGAGGGGCAGGTCCAAAAAACAAAACCCGCTTCCCGAAAGAAGCGGGGCGGGTCGAGCTTAAGCCTGAGTCGCGTACTTGGCCAGACGAGGGTCGGCTTTGAGCACGGCCAGGGTATTGGTATGCACGTCTTCTGCGGTCACGTCAGCCTTACTGAAGATCTGCTGGAAGTGCTCGTGAGTGACGGCGGCGAAGTGCGCACGGTCTTCCGGCGCCACGCCCAGTACCACGGCATAGGTGGTCAGCGCTTCGCCCTGACCCTTGGCCATGTCTTCGGACAGCTCGTTCATCATGCCATTCATGGCAAACCAGGATTTGCCGCCATAGGTCAGCGACGCATTGGTTGCGCAACCGTTGGTGCCGGAGGTCATGCCGAAGGTTGCGTTGCCGGAGGTGCCGTTGGTGGTGGATGCCAGGAAGTGGGCTGGAGTACCACGCTGGCCTTCGAACAGCATGTTGCCCCAACCGCAATCCGGACCGCCAGGCGCTTGCGCCATGGCATTGATGGATACAGCGGTGAAGAGAGTACCAAGAAGAATCCGTTTCATAGCTTTGTTCTCTTTGTGTGCGTACCAATAGACAAGGGAGTCTGGCCTCGGCTCTGCATGCAAACTGCCTGCGCGACGATCATGCTGCGTTGAAAGCAGGCTCGGAATGCTCATGTAGGCCCCTACACTCCGCTTCCTCGCCTGCTTTCGCCTTGCCTGATCGCCGCTCGGCGAGTTTTCCTGCAGACCCTTCCGGTGCCAGTGGGCCGGTCATTAGTCCAGCCGCGCAGTTTGGAGTTTAGGCACGATCACAGGGTTCCGTGATTTTTTGCAAAACATTCATGGAAAACGGCCGCGCAAGCCCGGCCCGCCTGGGGTTGGCCGGTTGACGGTGATCAGGCCTGCGGCGCTCCTTGCCAGTCGGGCATGGGCGGCGCCAGAATGCTGCCATCTGCCCCGCCTGATTGTTAAGGAAGCCCGATGCCTGATCCTGTTGCTGCCAGCTTGCGTCTAGCGCCCGAAGCGCTGACCCGTCCGTTTTCCGCTGAACAGTTCAGCTTCTCTACCACCAATGATCTGGAGCCCTTTCGCGGTGTGCTTGGCCAGGAACGTGCGGTCGAAGCCTTGCAGTTCGGTGTGGCCATGCCACGCCCCGGTTACAACGTATTCGTCATGGGCGAGCCCGGTACTGGTCGGTTCTCGTTCGTCAAACGCTACCTCAAGGCCGAAGGCAAGCGCCTGCAGACCCCGGCGGACTGGGTCTACGTCAACAACTTCGATGAACCGCGCGAACCACGTGCCCTGGAGTTGCCGTCGGGCACTGCCGGTAACTTCATTGGTGATATCAACGGTTTGATCGACAACCTGCTGGCGACATTTCCGGCAGTATTCGAGCATCCGTCCTACCAGCAGAAGAAAAGCAGTATCGACCGCGCCTTCAACCAGCGCTACGACAAGGCCCTGGACGTCATCGAGCGTCTGGCGCTGGAAAAGGAAGTTGCGCTGTACCGCGACGCCAGCAACATCGCCTTCACCCCGATGAGCGACGGCAAGGCGTTGGACGAAGCTGAGTTCGCCCAGTTGCCGGAAGCCGAGCGCGAGCGCTTTCACGAGGATATTTCGGCACTGGAGGAGCGCCTGAACGAAGAGCTCGCCAGCCTGCCGCAATGGAAACGCGAGTCGAGCAACCAGCTGCGTCATCTGAACGAAGAAACCATTACCCTGGCCTTGCAGCCATTGTTGTCGCCATTGTCGGAGAAGTACGCCGAGAACGCGGCGGTATGCGGTTATCTGCAGGCGATGCAGGTGTACTTGCTCAAGTCCGTGGTCGAGCAGCTGGTAGACGACAGCAAGACCGACGCTGTCGCCCGCAAGTTGCTGGAAGAACAATACGCGCCGAGCCTGGTGGTCGGTCACTCGGCCAGCGGCGGTGCGCCGGTGGTGTTCGAGCCGCACCCGACCTACGAAAACCTTTTTGGCCGGATCGAATACAGCACCGATCAGGGTGCGCTTTACACCACCTACCGCCAACTGCGGCCGGGTGCCTTGCACCGGGCCAATGGCGGTTTCCTGATCCTTGAAGCGGACAAAATGCTCAGCGAGCCGTTCGTGTGGGATGCACTGAAACGCGCCCTGCAATCACGCAAACTGAAAATGGAGTCGCCGCTGGGGGAGATGGGCCGTTTTGCGACCGTAACCCTGACGCCGCAACACATTCCGTTGCAGGTCAAAGTCGTCATCATCGGTGCCCGTCAGCTGTATTACACGCTGCAAGACCTCGATCCGGACTTCCAGGAGATGTTCCGCGTCCTGGTGGATTTCGACGAAGACATCCCGATGGTCGACGAGAGCCTGGAGCAGTTCGCCCAGTTGCTCAAGACCCGTACTTCCGAAGAAGGCATGGCACCGCTGACCGCTGATGCGGTGGCACGTCTGGCGACCTACAGTGCACGTCTGGCCGAGCACCAGGGGCGCTTGTCGGCGCGTATCGGTGACTTGTTCCAACTGGTCAGCGAGGCGGACTTCATCCGCCATCTGGCCGGCGATGAACGGACCGACGCGGGGCATATCGAGCGCGCGCTCAAGGCCAAGGCCACACGGACCGGTCGTGTGTCAGCGCGGATTCTCGATGACATGCTGGCCGGGATCATCCTGATCGACACCGCGGGCGCGGCGGTCGGCAAGTGCAATGGCTTGACGGTGCTGGAAGTCGGCGACTCGGCCTTTGGTATACCGGCGCGGATTTCCGCCACGGTGTACCCGGGCGGCAGCGGTATCGTCGACATCGAGCGCGAGGTCAACCTCGGGCAGCCGATCCACTCCAAAGGCGTGATGATCCTTACCGGCTATCTGGGCAGCCGTTACGCCCAGGAGTTTCCGCTGGCGATTTCCGCGAGCATCGCCCTGGAGCAATCCTACGGTTATGTCGATGGCGACAGTGCTTCCCTGGGCGAGGCCTGCACCCTCATTTCGGCCTTGTCGAAAACCCCGCTCAAGCAGTGCTTTGCCATCACCGGTTCGATCAACCAGTTCGGCGAAGTGCAGGCGGTCGGTGGTGTCAACGAGAAGATCGAGGGCTTCTTCCGTCTGTGTGAAGCCCGTGGGTTGACCGGTGAGCAGGGGGCAATCATTCCTCACGCCAACGTCGCCACCCTGATGCTCGATGAGAAGGTGCTGGCGGCGGTGCGTGCGGGTCAGTTCCATGTCTACGCGGTCCGTCAGGCCGATGAAGCATTGAGTCTGCTGGTCGGCGAGCCGGCCGGCGAACCGGACGAGAATGGCGAGTTCCCTGAAGGCAGCGTGAACGCGCGGGTCGTGGAGCGCCTGCGGGTTATCGCGGAAATGATCAGCGAAGATGATCTCAAGGAAGCCGAGAAGGAGTTGGCGCAAGAGGCTTTGGCGGAAACCAAGCCGGCCTGATGCAGTAATCCATGTGGGAGCGAGCAAGCCCGCTCCCACATTTGTTTGTGTGAACCCTGGAAAAGCGTCGTCGAACTGACGTCAATATTCACACTATGACCATTCGGCGCCTTTCGGTCTTGTCTCGGCCTGCAAGGCAGACTTTTCTTCTATTCTCTGCTCAAGGATATCGACGTAATCACAGGATCGAAACAGCCTTCCCATGGGGGCTGAATACCGGATCTACCGAGGGTCGCCGCCATGTCGCGCAACCTCTGCCTCACCCGTCAATGCCTGGGCCTTGTGACCCGTATCGAATGTGCCATCCGTCCATTGGCGGGAGATACGGGCATGTGGACTCTGTTGTTCGCCGCCGGAATGGCCGGTGAACAACCTTCGGCCATCAAGGCCCAAGGCCCGTTTCACGGTCCGTTCGTCGCTGAATCAATCCTCGACACCATCGTTGAAAGCCTGACCCTGCACGGCTACGAGTTGGCCGACGATCCGCAAATCTGGTGCCTGCACCTGCAAGCCCAACTGCGGGAAATCAACGGTGGTCGCTGCCGGAACATGGGCGGCTTCGAGTTTCACCCCGAGCACTGAGTGGCACTATTGATCAAGGCGCGTCATGTCGGCCTTGTCGAGTTTGACTTCGAAACCATATTGCACGGTGGTGAGATCAGTGCGCTGATAGGTTTCCAGGCGCGTAGGCTGCCCGTAGAAGTAATGCACGGAAAACTGCGCCGGCCCCTGTGCGCTCGCGCCATGACTGACCGATAGAATCTCCTTCAAGTAACTACCGCTGTCGTCCTTGGCGAAAAAGCGCCAGTCCTGGGCGGGAAATACCTTCAGGTCCACTACCAGTGCATTGTCTTTGAGCGCGAGGCCCTTGGGCAGTTGACGGGCTTCGACGGTTTGCTTGTCGACCGTGGCCAGGAACATCGGCATCGAGCCCACCGCATAGGCCGGGGTTTGTGGAAACAGATTCAGATCGTAAGTGATGGTGCCGCGCAGGGGATCGATCTGGTACGCCTCTGACGGCAGTTCGATCGGCTCGTCGCGATTGCCACGAGTGTCTTCGGTAAAGAAGCTCACCGGACTTTCACCGGGGTTGAACGATGTACCGAGCAGCTCATCGTTGAAGGTACGCAGGTGAGTGAATTCGATTCGCGCAGCGCTGGGGTCGTCGACCGACTGACTGATGCTGACGTTCTTTTTCAGTTGTTCCTCACTCAGCGTTGCCCCTTTCAGCCAGCCCGCCGCCTGGTCGTCATAGACCACCACGGACAGGTTCAAGGGCTGGATGGACTTGTCCGTGGTATAGGCATCGAAGCGCCGGATCGGCAGGTCGAGGTCCTTTCGGGTGACCGTGACGGCGGAAAAATCCAGCATGCTGACTTCGAGAGTTTCGATCGTCCCGTTGAAGTACACCTTCGAATAATGTCGAGCCTGCTGTTTCTCAAAGTTGCGTTGTTCTTCATCGAGCTGTTTTTCCAGGGACTCGCTCCAGCTCTTTTGCTGCTGCATCTTGGCCAGTTGCTGCTGATAGAAGGCAATTTGTACCGAGGTTTCGTTGATTGAACCGGCGCGCGCGATGAATTGCCCGGTGCTGTCCCTGGCCTGGACGATCAGCGGGTTGAGCGGTGTTTCACTGACTTCGGAGGCCAGCGGCGTGCTGTTGTTGTATTCGATTTCCGCGTAGTTGTTCGTCAATGTGAGGAGGGTGACGCTCAGGTTGTCATTGGTGCGGGTCTGGCCTACGTCCTTTTTCGTCAGGTCGAAGCTGTAGAGGCGGCGTGGCGCGATGACTTCGACTTTACCTTGCAGGCTCACCGGTTGCGGTTGCTGCTTTCTGTCAATGTCGAGGCCTTCGATGAAGGGGTAGGCCACGGTCAGGTCATCGGGGTTGGTCAGGTTGGAGCTCGATGGGCTGAGCTGAATGCCGGGGTCGGTTTCCGACCATTCCGGCTGGAAGGGAATCACTCGTTTGTTGCTTAGCGTGACCGACTGCCATTCCAGGCCATGGGGAAACAAAAACGCGGCAGGAACGCTGAACGTGAAGGGGAACACTGGCTGCAGATCGATCAGATAGTCGGAACTGGAGTCCTTTTGCAGCACGAACAACCCGTTGATGTAGGTGTCGACCAGGGCCTGCGGGCTCGGGTAGTGCTTGAGCATGGCGAGGGCGTCTTCGCCGTATTCGGTTTCCACCGGCTTGCTGTCGAGCTTGAGTTGCGCGCGTTCGAGCAGCAGCAGTGAGCCACCCAGTTCCGACACGGCATCCTTGAGCTTCGGATCCTGAATGGCGTCCAGCGACTTTTCGAACTGCGCGGTTTTTTCTTCGAGGCTGACCTGGCGTTTTTCTTCGCTGGGTGAGCAGCCGCTCAGCAGCAGCGCCAGGCAAATTCCGGCACTCGTCAAAGGCAATTGCACATCCATTTCCAGTCTTCCTGTCCGACATCACTGAGCAGTCAATGATTTGGACACTAGCAGAAAAACTTTGATACACAGGCGCAGGTGGCGGATTTCTCGACGGTTTCTGGCTGCTTCTGGGTATGGACGGGGGGCTGGTATACTCGCCGCCATTTCCAGTCCAACGTGTGAGATTCAATGGAACGCTTTATCGAAAATACAATGTACGCCTCGCGCTGGCTGCTGGCGCCGATCTATTTCGGCCTGTCCCTCGGGCTGCTGGCGCTGGCACTGAAATTCTTCCAGGAAGTCTTCCACGTCATCCCGAACGTGTTTTCGATGGCCGAATCGGACTTGATCCTGGTGCTGCTGTCGCTGATCGACATGGCCCTGGTGGGCGGTTTGCTGGTGATGGTGATGATTTCCGGCTACGAAAACTTCGTCTCGCAACTGGACATCGACGACAGCAAGGAAAAGCTCAACTGGCTGGGCACCATGGACTCTTCGTCGCTGAAGATGAAGGTGGCCGCATCGATCGTGGCGATCTCGTCCATTCACCTGCTGCGCATCTTCATGGACGCCAAGAACGTCGATCCCGAGCATTTGCAGTGGTATGTGATCATCCACATGACCTTCGTGGTCTCCGCATTTGCCATGGGTTACCTGGATAAAGTCACCAAGCACTGATTTACCCATCTGCTGTAGGAGCGAGCTCGCTCGCGATGGACTCAAGATCGCCGCGGGGTGTCAGGTTTCCCGCGTCATCGTTGGCGACCATCGCGAGCGAGCTCGCTCCTACAGAGGGGCGCGATGAAACAGACGGGCGGCGTGGTTTGTGGCTTGTGCTTTGATGCGCCGAGGCCTATCCCTGTAAGTATGTTGGTTCGCCACTGCGTGAGGTGCGTTCATGACCCTGCATGAGTTGAATGCGTATGCCGTCGCCGGGAAGGTCGATGAGCTGAACCTGATCTCGATGGAGGGGGGCATCTACCTGTTGGAGGCGCGGATGCATGGCGCGGCGTATCCATTGAGCGATACCCACGGACACATGATGAGCCTGCGTTCGGTGGAGCATGCCCGTGATGTGCTGCGCTCCTTTCCCAAGTTGCACTTCAACCTTGTGCACACGGTCGTGCACGACGAAATGTGCGGTCTGGTTGCCGATGTTGAGGAAAACCTGAAGGTGCCGATCGCCTGAGGTCCCTCATCAAAGGCATGACATCTGTGCTAGTCTGCTGGCCCTTTTGGTTCCGGGCGCTCCGGGACGCGCTGTGCACGCATGGCAAGTTCCCGAGCCGTCCGCACAGCGGAGCAGTGTCATGTCCGAAGTAAATCTGTCCACCGACGAAACCCGCGTCAGCTACGGTATTGGCCGTCAGCTGGGCGACCAACTGCGCGACAACCCGCCACCGGGCGTAAGCCTGGACGCGATCCTGGCAGGTCTGACCGACGCATTCGCCGGCAAACCAAGCCGTGTAGGTCAGGAAGAAATGTCCGCCAGCTTCAAAGTCATCCGCGAAATCATGCAGGCCGAAGCTGCAGCCAAGGCTGAAGCGGCTGCTGGCGAAGGCCTGGCCTTCCTGGCTGATAACGCCAAGCGTGAAGGCATCACCACTCTGGCTTCCGGCCTGCAGTTCGAAGTCCTGACCGCTGGCGAAGGCGCCAAGCCATCCCGTGAAGACTCCGTGCGTACTCATTACCACGGCACCCTGATCGACGGCACAGTGTTCGACAGCTCCTACGAGCGCGGCCAGCCAGCAGAGTTCCCGGTTGGCGGCGTGATCGCCGGCTGGACCGAAGCCCTGCAACTGATGAACGCCGGTAGCAAATGGCGCCTGTACGTGCCGAGCGAGCTGGCATACGGCGCTCAAGGCGTTGGCAGCATTCCACCGCACAGCGTACTGGTATTCGACGTCGAACTGCTCGACGTTCTGTAAGACCCGCTGATTACCTGTACCTGTAGGAGCGAGCTTGCTCGCGATGGGCGTTAACGATAACGCGGCCATCCTGAATGAACGCGGTGTGTTTGAGTTCTTCGCGAGCAAGCTCGCTCCTACAAAGTTTTGCAGCGTTTTTCATATTTCGATCTTGTGGTGCAGTTCACTGTGCGGGCGCAACGCCCTGGCATAGCAGAACAGAAACAGATTACGCACCAGTTCCTTGAGCACCACCGGCTCGCTGGAACTCAGGCCATTGAGGTCAAGATCACCTTGGTCCTGCAGTTCGCTCAAGGCTTCTTCTTCAAGCACGGCACAGACTTCCCCGGTTTCCCGATGCAGGATCCTGAGGTAAGGGTGTGGGCGGTCCAGCCAGGCATCGATCAGATAAGTCATGGTTCTCATCTCCATTGAAGGCTTGATGAGAATAATTATTATTCATCAAATAGCAAGGGCCTATTGGCGGTTTGCGCTTTTTTCCGGGTAAAGATTGCGTCAGGTCAAACCGACCGGCGTTTGGCTTTATTGGGTGAAGCGGGGAGGGAGGGCATCCCGCGCCAGGCGCGGGATGGATAACAGCAGGCTCAGACTTTTCTGACGAACTCGGACTTGAGTTTCATCGGGCCGATGCCGTCGATCTTGCAGTCGATGTCGTGATCGCCATCGCACAGGCGGATATTCTTGACCTTGGTGCCGACCTTGACCACCAAAGACGTACCCTTGACCTTGAGGTCCTTGATCACGGTGATGGTGTCGCCGTCTTGCAGGACGTTGCCGACCGAATCCTTTTTCACTGTGTCATCGGACACCGCTTCGGCTTCACCGCTGGCGGACCATTCGTGGGCGCACTCGGGGCAGATCAGCTGGGCGCCGTCTTCATAGGTGTATTCGGAATTGCATTTTGGGCAGGGTGGCAACGTGCTCACTAAGGCTCCTTGGATTCAGGATCGCTAAAAAGCGCACATTGTATAGGGTTTTAGCCGGGAGGGGTGCAGCGCAGGAAAACCTGTGGGGAACAAACCTGTGGGAGCGAGCTTGCTCGCGATGGCGTCCTTTCAGTCAACAACAATGTTGAATGTAAGTGCCTAGTCGCGAGCAAGCTCGCTCCCACAGGGGGCTTGCAGTGTTGTCAGTGCGTACGCGCGACCGCGAACTCGCTCAGTTCAACCAGTGCGTCGCGGTACTCGCTGGCAGGCAGCGCTTCGAGACACTGGATTGCGCGTGCCACATAGTCGCGTGCCAGTTGCGCGGTGTACTCCAGCGAGCCCGAGGCTTCCACAGCTTCGCGGATGCTTTCCAGGTCTTCGATTCCGCCTTTCTGGATCGCCTTGCGCACCAGGGCGGCCTGTTCCGGCGTACCTTCGCGCATGGTGTAGATCAGTGGCAGGGTCGGCTTGCCTTCGGCCAGATCGTCACCGACGTTCTTGCCCAGGGTTTCGGCGTCGCCTTTGTAGTCGAGCAGGTCGTCGACCAGTTGGAAGGCCACGCCCAGGTGATCACCGAATGTACGCAGGGCTTCGGCCTGTTCCGGCGTGGCCTGGCACAGGGCGGCGGCGCTGTGGGTCGAGGCTTCGAAGAGCATCGCGGTCTTGCCGCGGATGACTTCCATGTAGGTTTCTTCGGTGGTGCTGGCGTCCCGCACCTTCGACAGCTGCAATACTTCGCCTTCGGCGATGATGCGCGTGGCTTGCGAAAGGATCTTCATCACCGGCATCGAGCCAAGCTCGACCATCATTTCGAATGAGCGCGAATACAGGAAGTCACCGACCAGTACGCTTGGCGCGTTGCCCCACATGGCGTTGGCGGTCGAGCGGCCACGGCGCATGCCGGACATGTCGACCACATCGTCATGCAGCAGGGTGGCGGTGTGCAGGAATTCAATGGTCGCGGCCAGCAGGCGCAGGTCATCGCCTTCGCGGCCCAGGGCCTTGCCACACAGCAACACCAATAAAGGGCGCAGGCGTTTGCCGCCGGCCGAGGTAATGTAATCGCCGATTTTCGATACCAGCGGCACTCGGGAAGTCAGCTGCTTCTTGATGATGCCGTCGACGGCGCTAAAATCGTCCGCCACCGCGCGGTAGAAAGCTTGGGGTTGCATCAGCGACAGTCGCTCCAGAAGGGTTGCGCGGCATGCTAGGACCCACGCTTGCAGGTGTCAAGGCGCGATGGACGGCCTCTTGCAAGGCTAGCGTGGCTTGCGTACAATCGCGCACCCTGAACTTCCTGGGCAGCACCTGCCTTACGCAATTGCAAGCGGGCCTCCAGCCCCATGCAGCCATGCCAGCCAATACCTCTTCTTATAAAGAGCTGGGTGAGCAGGATTATCGGAGAAATACCATGTCTTATGCAGTAATCGTTACTGGCGGCAAGCAGTACAAAGTCGCCCCAGGTGAATACCTGAAGATCGAAAAACTGGAAATCGCTACCGGCGAATCCGTTACCTTTGATCGCGTTCTGTTGGTTGCCAACGGTGACGACGTGAATATCGGCGCTCCAGTTGTTGCTGGCGCTACCGTTGTGGCTGAAGTGATCTCCCAAGGTCGTCACGATAAAGTCCGCATCATCAAGTTCCGTCGCCGTAAGCACCACATGAAGCGTATGGGCCACCGCCAGTGGTACACCGAGATCAAAATCACCGGTATTCAGGCTTAATTACAGCCTAATTCCTCACTAGGAGAATTGAACTCATGGCACACAAAAAAGCTGGTGGTAGTACCCGTAACGGTCGCGACTCAGAAGCCAAACGCCTTGGCGTGAAGATGTATGGCGGCCAGGCTATCAAAGCAGGCAACATCATCGTGCGTCAGCGCGGCACCCAATTCCACGCTGGCTACGGCGTTGGCATGGGTAAAGATCACACCCTCTTCGCTAAAGTCGAAGGCGTGATCAAGTTCGAAGTAAAAGGCGCCTTCGGTCGTCGTTACGTGAGCGTAGTCGCAGCTTAATTGCGCGATCGCTGGAAAAGCCCTGTCTCGCGACGGGGCTTTTTCGTTTGTGGGGTGAGTCTCTTGCAAAGCTGTTTGTATGGGCTGTCGGCGTACGATGTAGGTATCGTGGTTCAGGGTCGCTGCGCTCATTTTTGCAAGAGTCTTATGTCTTGATTGTTTTTCGGCTCGTCCGTATGGCGAGAGGCGTTTGTTATGAAGTTTGTTGATGAAGTATCGATTCGCGTAAAGGCTGGTGATGGCGGCAATGGCGCCATGAGTTTCCGTCGGGAAAAATTTATCGAGAACGGTGGCCCGAACGGCGGTGATGGCGGCGACGGCGGTTCCATCTACATGATGGCCGACGAAAACCTCAACACCCTGGTGGACTACCGTTACACCCGGCACTTCGATGCCGAGCGTGGCTCCAATGGCGGCAGCACCGACTGCACCGGCAAGAAGGGTGAAGACCTGATCTTGCGTGTTCCGGTCGGCACCACGGTGATCGACTCCGCGACTCAGGAAGTCATCGGCGACCTGACCAAGGCCGGTCAGAAATTGATGGTGGTGCAGGGCGGCTGGCACGGTCTGGGCAACACCCGTTTCAAATCCAGTACCAACCGTGCGCCGCGCCAGACCACTCCGGGCAAGCCGGGCGAGCAGCGCGACCTGAAGCTGGAAATGAAAGTACTGGCTGACGTAGGTCTGCTGGGTTTGCCGAACGCCGGTAAAAGTACCTTTATCCGTTCGGTTTCGGCTGCCAAGCCGAAAGTTGCCGACTACCCGTTCACCACGCTGGTGCCGAACCTGGGTGTGGTCAGCGTCGATCGCTGGAAGAGCTTTGTCATTGCCGATATTCCGGGTTTGATCGAAGGCGCTTCCGAGGGTGCTGGTCTGGGCATTCGCTTCCTCAAGCACTTGGCGCGTACGCGTCTGCTGCTGCACCTCGTGGACATGGCGCCGCTGGATGATGCCAGTGCACCGGATGCCGCTGAAGTGATCGTCAACGAGCTGATCAAGTTCAGCCCGTCCCTGGCGGAGCGTGATCGCTGGCTGGTGCTGAACAAGTGCGACCAGATCCTTGATGAAGAGCATGATGCTCGCGTCAAGGAAATCGTTGATCGCCTGGAATGGACTGGTCCGGTCTACGTGATCTCGGCCATCTCCAAGCTCGGTACCGAGCGTCTGTGCCACGACATCATGCGTTACATGGAAGATCGTGCCGATCGCCTGGCCAATGACCCGGCCTACAAGGAAGAGCTGGCTGATCTCGATCAGCGCATCGAAGATGAAGCTCGCGCGCAACTGCAGGCGCTGGATGATAAGCGTGCCCTGCGTCGCAGCGGCGTGAAGTCGGTCCACGACATCGGCGACGATGACTGGGACGAAGAAGATGTGGATGACGAAGACGGTCCGGAAATCATTTACGTGCGTGACTGATTCGTTGCGATAAACTTAAGCGCCGCTCAATCGAGCGGCGTTTTGGTATCTGGAAATCGATTGTTGGCCACGAGTAACCACGAATAACGTCACGGGCAGTGCTAGGTCGCGCTGCCCTCAAGCTAAGGTTGAAGATGATGCGGAGCAAGGTGACAGGTGCGCAGCGTTGGGTCGTGAAGATCGGCAGCGCTTTGCTGACGGCGGACGGCAAAGGCCTGGATCGCGCGGCAATGGGTGTCTGGGTTGAGCAGATGGTGGCCTTGCATGAGGCGGGCGTCGAGCTGGTGCTGGTGTCCTCCGGGGCGGTGGCGGCCGGCATGAGCCGTTTGGGCTGGACCTCGCGACCCAGTGCGATGCACGAACTTCAGGCTGCCGCCGCAATCGGCCAGATGGGGTTGGTGCAGGCCTGGGAGTCGAGCTTCGCCAAGCATGGCCGGCATACCGCGCAGATTCTCCTGACTCACGATGACTTGTCCGACCGCAAGCGCTACCTGAACGCCCGCAGCACCTTGCGTGCGCTGGTCGAGCTGAAGGTTATCCCGGTGATCAACGAGAATGACACCGTGGTCACCGACGAAATCCGTTTTGGCGACAACGACACCCTGGCGGCGCTGGTGGCGAACCTGGTCGAGGCGGACTTGCTGGTGATCCTGACGGATCGCGACGGCATGTTCGATGCTGATCCGCGCAACAATCCGGATGCCCAGCTGATTTACGAAGCGCGCGCCGATGATCCGGCGCTCGACGCGGTGGCGGGTGGCACCGGTGGTGCGCTGGGACGTGGTGGTATGCAGACCAAATTGCGTGCTGCGCGTCTGGCGGCCCGTTCCGGTGCTCACACCATCATCGTTGGCGGGCGGCTTGAGCGTGTGCTGGATCGCCTCAAGGCGGGCGAGCGCATCGGCACCCTGCTGTCGCCGGAGCGCGGCATGTTGGCGGCGCGCAAGCAGTGGCTGGCCGGTCATCTGCAAACCCGTGGCACTCTGGTGCTGGATGCGGGTGCGGTGACTGCGTTGTCTCAGGGCAACAAGAGCTTGCTGCCGGTTGGGGTCAAATTGGTGCAGGGCAGCTTCCGTCGCGGCGAGATGGTGGTTTGCGTGGCGCCGGACGGTCGCGAGATTGCCCGTGGCCTGGCCAACTACAGTGCGCTGGAGGCGCAAAAAATCATCGGTCAGTCGTCTGAGGCGATTGTCGGTCTGTTGGGTTACATGGCGGAACCGGAGCTGGTTCACCGCGATAACCTGATCCTGGTCTGAAGGAATACCTGAATGCGCGTGGCAAAAGGATTGTTGGGATTGCTGGTGGCGATGCCGCTGCTGGCGTCGGCCGAAGAGATCGGTCAGGTGTCGACGGTGTTCAAGTTCGTCGGGCCGAATGACCGGATCGTGGTCGAGGCCTTTGATGATCCCAAGGTCGACGGCGTGACCTGCTATCTGTCGCGCGCCAAGACCGGCGGGGTGAAGGGTGGTCTTGGTTTGGCCGAGGACCGTGCCGAAGCGTCTATCGCTTGCCGGCAGGTCGGACCGATCAGCTTCAAGGGTGAGCTCAAGGATGGTGACGAGGTGTTCAAGGAGCGCACGTCCCTGGTGTTCAAGACCATGCAGGTGGTGCGCTTCCTCGACAAAAAGCGCAATACGCTGGTGTACCTGGTGTACAGCGATCGCCTGATCGAGGGCAGTCCGCAGAATGCGGTGACGGCGATTCCGATTTTGCCTTGGGCGCACGCTCAGTAATTTCACGCAAGTCAAACTGTGGGAGCGAGCCTGCTCGCGATGACGGATTAACATTCAGCATCTACATTGGCTGGATATCCGCTATCGCTAGCAGGCTCGCTCCCACAGTTTTTTTGTGCCCATAAAATCGCAGGCAATAAAAAACCGACCCTGAGGTCGGTTTTTTAATGAACGAGTCGCTTAGGCAGCAGCGGCAACGTTCAGGGCCTTCACGTGGCCATTCAGGCGGCTCTTATGACGAGCGGCCTTGTTCTTGTGGATGATGCCTTTATCGGCCATACGGTCGATAACTGGCACAGCCAGAACGTAAGCAGCTTGAGCTTTGGCAGCGTCTTTTGCGTCGATGGCCTTAACTACATTCTTGATGTAGGTACGAACCATGGAACGCAGGCTGGCGTTGTGGCTGCGACGCTTCTCAGCCTGTTTTGCACGTTTTTTGGCGGAAGGTGAGTTGGCCACCGTCGAGCTCCTCGAAAGACTTTTTAGGAAATAGCAAACAAAATAGGCCGCGAATCATGCCGATGAGTTGAGGTCTTGTCAAGGGCGGTTGAGACGTTCCGCTAAGTGGTAGGTGCTACACCTCTGGATATTTCTTTCCAGCGTGCGACCTGTAAACTCGCGAGCTTTGGCTCTGTGCTGTTGCGGCGCGGAGTATCGCATAAGTGGGCGCGTAGTTCGCCTGCTGTTTATCGACAGGCACAAACTCTTTCAATGAATCTGCTCAAATCGTTGGCCGCCGTCAGCTCTATCACGATGCTTTCCCGGGTTTTGGGATTTGTTCGTGACACCCTAATTGCACGTGCATTCGGCGCGGGAATGGCGACCGACGCCTTCTTCATCGCCTTCAAACTGCCCAATCTGTTGCGGCGGATTTTCGCCGAAGGGGCGTTTTCCCAGGCATTCGTACCGATTCTTGCCGAATATAAAAGTCAGAAAGGGGATGAGGCGACGCGAACCTTCATTGCCTATGTTTCCGGCCTGCTGACGCTGGTGCTGGCACTCGTCACGGCGTTGGGCATGATTGCCGCCCCGTGGGTCATCTGGGTGACCGCGCCGGGTTTCATCGATACGCCCGAGAAGTTCGAGCTGACCACGAGTCTGTTGCGGGTGACCTTTCCTTACATATTGCTGATTTCCCTGTCGTCGCTGGCGGGTGCGATCCTCAACACCTGGAACCGTTTTTCGGTCCCGGCATTCGTGCCGACGCTGCTCAACGTCAGCATGATTATTTTTGCGTTGTTCCTGACACCGTACTTCGATCCGCCCGTAATGGCGCTCGGTTGGGCGGTGCTGGTGGGTGGCCTGGCACAGTTGCTCTATCAACTGCCGCACCTGAAAAAGATCGGCATGCTGGTGTTGCCGCGCCTGAACCTGCGCGACAGCGGCGTCTGGCGAGTGATGAAGCAGATGTTGCCGGCGATTCTCGGGGTGTCGGTGAGCCAGATCTCGCTGATCATCAATACGATTTTCGCTTCGTTCCTGGTCGCGGGTTCCGTGTCCTGGATGTACTACGCCGACCGTTTGATGGAGTTGCCATCCGGCGTGCTGGGCGTGGCGCTGGGGACGATTCTGCTGCCGACTCTGGCCAAGACTTACGCCAGCAAGGATCGCCACGAATACTCGCGCATCCTCGATTGGGGCTTGCGTCTATGCTTCGTGCTGGTATTGCCTTGCGCCTTCGCGCTGGGGATTCTGGCCGAGCCGTTGACGGTTTCGCTGTTCCAGTACGGTCAGTTTGATGCGCATGATGCGGCCATGACTCAGCGCGCGTTGATCGCCTATTCCGTCGGTTTGCTCGGAATTATCGTGATCAAAGTGCTCGCGCCGGGCTTTTATGCGCAACAAAACATTCGCACGCCGGTAAAAATCGCAATTTTCACGTTGGTCGTCACTCAGTTGTTCAACCTGTTGCTGATCGGTCCGCTGGCTCACGCGGGCCTGGCGCTCGCCATCAGCGCTGGCGCCTGCCTCAATGCAGGGCTGCTCTTCTATCAGCTGCGTAAACAGCAGATGTACCAGCCGCAACCGGGCTGGGCAAAGTTCGGCTTCAAGCTGGTGGTTGCGGTAGCGGTGATGTCTGGCGTGTTGCTGGCAGGGATGCATTTCATGCCGGCCTGGGGCGAGGGGCAGATGCTTGAGCGTTTCCTGCGTCTGGGTGCCTTGGTCGTTGCCGGTGTGGTGGCTTATTTCGGCATGTTAGTGTTGATGGGCTTCCGTTTGCGCGACTTCAATCGCAAGGCGCTGGGCTGAGGTTCTGGCCTTGATAAACACGGGCGAGCCGGCGGTTTTGTCGGCTCGATCACTTTGGGTTACGGTGTTGCCTGTCGTCGGCCGCCGGGTGTGGTTATAATCGACCACTTTATGAGCAAGAAGCGCGTTATGCAGCTGGTTCGAGGCCTCCACAATCTGCGCCCCCGGCATCGGGGCTGTGTCGCCACTATTGGCAACTTTGACGGTGTACACCGCGGCCACCAGGCTATCCTGGCGCGCCTGCGTGAGCGTGCACTCGAGTTGGGCGTGCCCAGCTGCGTGGTGATTTTCGAGCCGCAACCGCGAGAGTTCTTCGCTCCGGACACCGCGCCGGCCCGTCTGGCCCGCCTGCGGGACAAGCTGCAATTGCTGGCTGCCGAAGGCGTCGACCGTGTTCTGTGCCTGGCTTTCAACCAGCGCCTGAGCAAGCTCAGTGCCAGTGAGTTCGTCGATACCATTCTGGTCGATGGTCTTGGCGTCCAGCACCTGGAGGTCGGGGATGACTTCCGTTTCGGCTGTGACCGCGCGGGAGATTTCGATTTCCTGCAACAGGCCGGCATCGTTCAGGGTTTTACCGTCGAGGCGGCGCAAACCGTTGAACTGGATGGTATTCGCGTCAGCAGCACTCAGGTCCGCAATGCCCTGGCCGCAGCTGATTTTGCCTTGGCCGAGCGACTGCTAGGTCGCCCGTTCCAGATTACCGGGCGGGTACTCCACGGCCAGAAGCTGGCTCGCCAGTTGGGTACGCCCACGGCCAACATACAACTCAAGCGCCGTCGCGTTCCGCTTTCCGGGGTTTACCTGGTCAACGTCGACATCGACGGCAAGACCTGGCCAGGCGTCGCCAATATCGGCGTACGGCCAACGGTACAAGGTGATGGCAAGGCCCACCTCGAAATACATCTTTTAGATTTTGCCGGCGATCTGTATGACCGGCGTTTAACGGTGGTTTTCCACCACAAGCTGCGTGAAGAGCAGCGTTTCGCCTCTCTGGAGGCGTTGAAAACGGCGATCAACGCGGATGTCGCCGCCGCCCGTGCACTAGCCGCACCTAGCGCCCATCGCTAATGAAGAGCCTTAAATGACCGACTATAAAGCCACGCTAAACCTTCCGGACACCGCCTTCCCAATGAAGGCCGGCCTGCCACAGCGCGAACCGCAGATCCTGCAGCGCTGGGACAGTATTGGCCTGTACGGAAAGTTGCGCGAGATTGGCAAGGATCGTCCGAAGTTCGTATTGCACGACGGCCCTCCGTACGCCAACGGCTCGATTCACATCGGTCATGCGCTGAACAAGATTCTCAAGGACATGATCATCCGCTCGAAGACCCTGTCGGGCTTCGACGCGCCTTATGTTCCGGGCTGGGACTGCCACGGCCTGCCGATCGAGCACAAGGTCGAAGTGACCCACGGCAAGAACCTGGGCGCGGACAAGACCCGCGAACTGTGCCGGGCCTACGCCACCGAGCAGATCGAAGGGCAGAAGTCCGAGTTCATCCGCCTGGGTGTGCTGGGTGACTTCGCCAACCCGTACAAGACCATGGACTTCAAGAACGAGGCCGGTGAAATCCGTGCCTTGGCCGAAATCGTCAAGGGCGGTTTCGTGTTCAAGGGCTTGAAGCCTGTGAACTGGTGCTTCGACTGCGGTTCGGCCCTGGCCGAAGCGGAAGTCGAGTACGAAAACAAGAAGTCCTCGACCATCGACGTGGCCTTCCCGATTGCCGATGAAGCCAAACTGGCTGCCGCTTTCGGTCTGCCGTCGCTGGGCAAGCCTGCCTCGATCGTGATCTGGACCACCACCCCGTGGACCATCCCGGCCAACCAGGCGCTGAACGTTCACCCGGAATTCAACTACGCCCTGGTCGACGTCGGCGACAAACTGCTGGTGCTGGCTGAAGAGCTGGTCGAGTCGTGCCTGGCGCGCTACTCGCTGGAAGGCTCGGTCGTTGCGACCACCACCGGTAAAGCGCTGGAACTGATCAACTTCCGTCACCCGTTCTACGACCGTCTGTCGCCGGTTTACCTGGCCGACTACGTTGAACTGGGCGCCGGCACCGGTGTGGTTCACTCATCTCCGGCCTACGGCGTGGACGACTTCGTGACCTGCAAGAAGTACGGCATGGTCAACGATGACATCCTCAATCCGGTCCAAAGCAACGGCGTTTACGTTCCGTCGCTGGAATTCTTCGGCGGCCAGTTCATCTGGAAGGCCAACCCGGCCATCGTCGACAAACTGACCGAAGTCGGTGCGTTGCTGCACACCACCGTCATCGAACACAGCTACATGCACTGCTGGCGCCACAAGACCCCGCTGATCTACCGCGCCACCGCGCAGTGGTTCATCGGCATGGACAAGCAGCCGACCACCGGCGACACCCTGCGCCAGCGTTCGCTCAAGGCCATCGAAGACACCAAGTTCGTCCCGGCCTGGGGCCAGGCGCGCCTGCACTCGATGATCGCCAACCGTCCGGACTGGTGCATTTCCCGTCAGCGCAACTGGGGCGTGCCGATCCCGTTCTTCCTGAACAAGGAAAGCGGCGAACTGCACCCACGTACCGTCGAGCTGATGGAAGTCGTGGCCAAGCGCGTTGAAGTCGAAGGCATCGAGGCCTGGTTCAAGCTGGACGCCGCCGAACTGCTGGGCGATGAAGCGCCGCAGTACGACAAGATCAGCGACACCCTGGACGTCTGGTTCGACTCGGGTACTACGCACTGGCACGTTCTGCGCGGTTCGCACCCGATGGGTCACGAAACCGGCCCGCGCGCCGACCTGTACCTGGAAGGTTCGGACCAACACCGTGGCTGGTTCCACTCGTCGCTGCTGACCGGTTGCGCCATCGACAACCACGCACCGTATCGCGAACTGCTGACTCACGGCTTCACGGTCGACGAGTCCGGCCGCAAGATGTCCAAGTCCCTGGGCAACGTGATCGCGCCACAGAAAGTCAACGACACCCTGGGTGCCGACATCATGCGTCTGTGGGTCGCTTCGACCGACTATTCGGGTGAAATGGCGGTTTCCGAGCAGATTCTGCAACGTAGTGCGGACGCCTACCGGCGTATCCGTAACACCGCGCGTTTCCTGCTTTCGAACCTGACCGGCTTCAACCCGGCCACCGACCTGCTGCCGGCCGAAGAAATGCTGGCTCTGGACCGTTGGGCCGTGGACCGTACCCTGCTGTTGCAACGCGAACTGCAAGAGCACTACGGCGAATACCGCTTCTGGAACGTGTACTCGAAGATCCACAACTTCTGCGTGCAGGAACTGGGCGGCTTCTATCTCGACATCATCAAGGATCGTCAGTACACCACTGGAGCCGACAGCAAGGCCCGTCGTTCCTGCCAGACTGCGCTATTCCACATCTCCGAGGCGCTGGTGCGCTGGATCGCGCCGATCCTGGCGTTCACCGCCGACGAATTGTGGCAGTACCTGCCGGGCGAGCGTAACGAGTCTGTCATGCTCAACACCTGGTACGAAGGCCTGAGCGAACTGCCGGAAGGCATCGAGCTGGATCGCGCTTACTGGGACCGGATCATGGCGGTCAAGGTCGCGGTCAACAAGGAAATGGAAATCCAGCGTGCAGCCAAGGCTGTCGGTGGCAACCTGCAGGCCGAAGTGACGCTGTTCGCCGAAGACGCGCTCACCGCCGACCTGGCCAAGTTGAGCAACGAACTGCGCTTTGTACTGATCACTTCGACCGCCAGTGTTGCGCCATTGGTGCAAGCACCGGCCGATGCCGTGGTCACTGAAGTCAGCGGCCTGAAGCTGAAAATCGTCAAGTCGGGCCACGCCAAGTGCGCTCGTTGCTGGCACTGCCGTGAAGACGTCGGTGTGAACCCGGAGCATCCGGAAATCTGCGGCCGTTGCGTCGACAACATCAGCGGCGCTGGCGAGGTCCGTCACTATGCCTAATGCCGTTGGCCGTTTCGGACGGCTGAGCTGGCTCTGGTTGAGTTTGCTGGTCCTGGTCATCGACCAGGCCAGCAAGTTCTACTTCGAAGGCAAGCTCCAGATGTACCAGCAGATCGTAATCATCCCCGATTACTTCAGCTGGACCCTGGCCTACAACACAGGTGCGGCGTTCAGCTTCCTGGCTGACAGCTCCGGCTGGCAGCGCTGGCTGTTCGCGTTGATCGCTGTCGTGGTCAGTGCGGTGCTGGTGGTGTGGCTCAAGCGTCTGGGGCGCAACGAGACCTGGCTGGCGGTTGCGCTGGCACTGGTGCTCGGCGGCGCGCTGGGCAATCTGTATGACCGCATTGCCCTGGGCCATGTGATCGATTTCATTCTGGTGCATTGGCAGAATCGCTGGTATTTCCCGGCGTTCAACTTTGCCGACAGCGCAATCACGGTTGGTGCTGTCATGCTGGCACTGGATATGTTCAAAAGTAAAAAGACCGGAGAAACCGTTCATGACTGAACAGGTATTGGCTGAGCAACGCATCGGCCAGAACACGGAAGTCACCTTGCATTTCGCATTGCGCCTGGAGAACGGCGACACGGTGGACAGCACCTTCGATAAAGCCCCGGCGACCTTCAAGGTCGGTGACGGCAACCTGTTGCCAGGTTTCGAAGCGGCGCTGTTCGGTTTCAAGGCCGGTGACAAGCGCACGCTGAGCATCGAGCCGGAAAACGCTTTCGGCCAGCCCAACCCGCAAAACCTGCAGATCATCCCGCGTTCACAGTTCCAGGACATGGAGCTGTCGCCAGGTTTGCTGGTGATCTTCAACGATGCGGCCAATACTGAATTGCCGGGCGTGGTCAAAGAGTTCGATGACGCGCAAGTGACCATCGACTTCAACCACCCGCTGGCGGGCAAGACGTTGACCTTTGACGTAGAGATCATCTCCGTCAAAGCGCTGTAAGGCATTACGGGGCAGCTTCTGTTGCCACCGGACCCTGTGGGAGCGAGCTTGCTCGCGATGAGTGCCTGACATTCAATATTGATATTGACTGACACTCCGCCATCGCGAGCAAGCTCGCTCCCACAGTTTGTTTTTCATTGTTTTCGCGCGCAAGACACGAGGCACAGCATGCAAATCAAACTCGCCAACCCCCGTGGCTTCTGCGCCGGTGTGGACCGGGCGATCGAAATCGTCAACCGCGCCCTGGAAGTCTTCGGGCCGCCGATCTATGTACGCCACGAAGTGGTCCACAATAAATTTGTCGTCGAAGACCTGCGCTCCCGTGGTGCGATCTTCGTCGAAGAGCTGGATCAGGTGCCGGACGACGTCATCGTGATCTTCAGTGCCCACGGCGTTTCCCAGGCCGTGCGCAGCGAAGCGGCTGGCCGTGGGTTGAAAGTGTTCGACGCCACGTGCCCGCTGGTGACCAAAGTCCACATCGAAGTGGCGCGCTACAGCCGTGACGGCCGAGAGTGCATTCTCATCGGCCACGCCGGTCACCCGGAAGTCGAAGGCACCATGGGCCAGTACGATGCTGGCAATGGCGGCGCGATCTACCTGGTCGAAGACGAGAAGGATGTCGCGGCTTTGCAGGTGAAAAACCCTGAAGCGCTCGCCTTCGTGACCCAGACCACATTGTCGATGGACGATACCAGTCGCGTTATCGACGCTCTGCGTGCGCGCTTCCCGGCCATCGGTGGACCGCGCAAGGACGACATTTGCTACGCCACGCAAAACCGTCAGGACGCGGTCAAGCAACTGGCCGACGAATGTGATGTGGTGCTGGTGGTCGGCAGTCCGAACAGCTCGAACTCCAATCGCTTGCGCGAATTGGCAGAGCGCATGTCCACTCCGGCCTACCTGATCGACGGTGCCGAAGACCTGCAAAAGAGCTGGTTCGACGGCGTCGAGCGTATCGGCATCACCGCTGGCGCATCCGCCCCGGAGGTCCTGGTGCGCGGCGTGATCCAGCAGTTGCAGGCCTGGGGTGCCACCGGTGCCGATGAATTGGCAGGTCGCGAGGAGAACATCACGTTCTCGATGCCTAAAGAACTGCGCGTTCGTTCGTTGCTCTGAATTTATTCCTTTTTTCGCATAACGGCTGCCCAACCTTGTCGTTGCGCAGGCTGACGCGACCGGTCCGTGCCAACACCACTTGATGTTGGCTTACCGGTTCGCGAACGGTGCAAATGTATAACGTCCCTCCAATCAGTGACTCGCCCTGACCTCTGAATCGTATGGAGCTTTCGACCGGACCGTTCCCTACAATCGACACGCGTGCGCCGCTCTGGCGTTCGGCCAGCAGTGGATTGTCGCTGTCCATCTCCCCCTTGCCGCTGATATCCAGAATCATCCGCCAGCCTTGGCTCCAGTCGCCATTGATGCCGTGAATCACCACGGCCTGGTTGCGGACGATGGCTTCGCTCCGGGCGGTGCGAATACTGCTGAAAAGGGTCTGCGCCGCTTGCTGTCTTTGGTTCGACTCGATCAGCGTTGCGAACGCCGGGCTGACCAACTGCAGAACAATTCCTGTAATTGCCAGTCCCATGAGCAGTTCGATCAGGCTGAAGCCTTGTTGCCGCATGACATCTCCCTCCGTGGCGTGCTGTGGCCCGCGCAATCCCTGCACGAGAAATGGCAACGCAAACGCACCGCATCGCTCGAATGTTGTGCTGCGCAAGAGCAGGTATAGCCGAAGGAAGCAGAAGGCCCCGATGGATCATCCTACAAAAGGTTTCACGCTGATCGAGTTGCTGGTCGCGATCGCGATCCTTCTGATTCTATTGACTCTGGCTGTCCCGGCGTTTACCCGCTCGATGCAAACAACGAGGGCGGATACTGAAATCGCTGACCTGCGACGAGCCCTGAATTTTGCCCGGCTCGAAGCCATCGATCGGGGCAATGCCACACGGGTGCGACCAACGGCCGGTGGGGTTGCCTGGAGTGGGGAACTGACGGTTTACGACGGTACTGGCGCTTTGGCCAATGTATTGCGGGTTGTTCCGGCGATGAGCGGCGGTGCAACTCTGGCGCTAACCTCTGACGTCACTGCCATCGATTTCAACAGCATGGGCGGATTGTCATCACCGTCCTCAGAGGTGGTGATCAGCTATGGGCGGGGAGCACAAAGCAGGACGCTGACGGTGTGTTTGAACGGACGAATTCTATTGGGTGGAAGTTGCGGATGAGGGCAGGGAGGCAAGGCGCGCAGGAGGGCATGACGCTGGTCGAAGTCCTGGTGGCGTTAGTCATTCTGGGAGTGGGCCTGCTGGGGGCGGCGGCGCTTCAGCTCAATGCGCTGAAGTACACGGACAGTGCGCGCATGACCAGTCAGGCCAGTTTTATCGCCTACGACCTGATGGACCGCATTCGCGCCAACGCCGCAGCGGATTACACCATTGCGCCGCCGGCCTCGGGCAATCCGGACGTTACCCGGGATCAGGACCTGTTTGATTTCAACGCCAACATCGTCAGTTCACTCGGAGCCTCCGCGACGGGCAGTGTGACCGTCAACCGGCAGGTGTACACCATCACTATTACCTGGGACGACTCACGGGCCGCGAATACTGCCGATTCACGACGCAGCTTCATCCTGAGCAGCCGCGCGGCCATTGATCCGATGGTGATCCCGTGAGGCGCCGCAGCAAGGGTTTTAGCCTGGTCGAGTTGCTGATCGCCATGGCGTTGAGCCTGATCGTGGTGCTGGGCGTGGTGCAGGTTTTCATCGCGGCCAAGAACACCTATCTCAGCCAGAATGCGGCCGCGAACATGCAGGAGGACGCACGTTTCGTTTTGAGCAAAATGATTCAGGAGATTCGCATGGTCGGCATGTTCGGTTGCCTGGAAAGGATCACTGATTCCAGCAAGAAAGGTGATTTCCATGCCAATCGTATAACGCCGATCCGTTGGGACAATGGCAGTCGCAGTTTGACGCTGGTTACGGCGGATGTCGGCAGCAATGGCGACAAGCCGGACTGGACCGTGCTTTCCGATTGTAGAACCAATTCGACGGCCTACAGTGAAGGTCGGACACCAGTGGCAGGGCAACTGGCATTTCCGATCCGGCGGCTGATTTACAGCTTCAACAACAACCAACTGCTCATGAAGGGCGGGGCTGCAGCAGGCCAGGTATTGGTGGATAACGTCGGCGCTTTCGACGTGAGCTTCGGCCTGGCCAGTACGGCCACTGATCTGGCTGCTTCGCGCTACAGCAGCAACCCGCCGAACCCCGCGCTGATTCGTAGCGTTCGCCTGAGCCTGACCCTCACCGATCCGAATCACCGCGTGAGCGATCAAACCTTCAACGTGGTTGCCGCTCTGCGCAACCGCTTGCCATGAGAGGGTGCCAATGAATCGGTCTCCCATGACGTGTTACACCCAGCGCGGCATGGCCCTATTGGTCAGCCTGGTGTTCTTGCTCTTGCTGACGCTGATCGGTCTTTCATCGATGCAAAGCGCCACCCTGCAGGAAAAAATGGCCGGTAGCGTCGCCTTGCGCAACCAGTCGTTTCAGAGTGCCGAAGCCGCCTTGCGGGTGGGCGAGAGTGCAGTGCAGCGGGACAGTTATGCGCTACCCGTTTGTAGCGGCATCGTTCAATGTGCACCACCGTCCGAGTCCTCGACAATTACCGCTGCCGGTTTCAGCGCCTCGTCCGGAGTGACCTGGATTGCATCGGGCAACGGCTTTTATGGCGTGCAAAACATCGGTGTCAGCCGAGATGCGGTGAATGTGCCAATCAATACCCCGGCGACGTTGTATCGGGTAACGGCGGTAGGCATTGCGGGGCATTCGCGCAGTGTGGTGGAGAGCATCTATGCGAAGTACTGAGCAATATATCCGGCGGTGGTCACAACTGTTCGGTGTGGTAGTCGCGTTGAACCTGTCGGTGTCGGCGCACGCTGCCACGCCACCGGATTCGCCGGCACTGAACCGGCCAACGTGTCTGGCGAATGGCAACTGGTACGGTTTTTACCATGGCAATCAGGGGTTGAAGGCCGTCTGCCTGAAGCTGCCCGCTGCGATCAGCGTTAAGATGCTCGACAGCAACGCCGATGGAGTGGTCGACAACAGCGACACGCTATCCGATGGCGTGATCTTTATCGGGGAACATTCGACCCAGGACGCCAGCGACAATGGCGGGGCCGTGAACGATTCCACTGGCGACGGTACTGCGGGGATGGAAAAATCCGGCAGCAGCCGTCGCATCATGTGGCGACAAATACAGTGAGTGAGAATTGAGGCATGCGTAGTTCCAACCGCGGTTTTACCCTGATCGAAATCATGATCGTGATTGCGATCATCGGTATTGTCATGACCATTGCTGCCCCGAGTTTCACCGAATACCTGAACAAGGGCCGTCGCGCAGAAGTAGCCGGTCTGCTCTCGGAGCAGGCGCAGCTCCTGGAGCGCTTCTACTCGCAGAAAAATGCCTACACCGATGCGACGGGCCTCAGTACCGGCAATGATTACTACAGCATCACACCGACCCTGACCGACCAGACCTTTCTGCTGACGGCGGTGCGCAAGGCTGACTCGAGCATGGCCTCTGACAAGTGCGGTGATCTGACCATCACCAACACCGGTGTGCTCGGTATGGTCAACGCGAAATCCGGCCTGACCAGCAAAGACTGCTGGGGGCGCTGAGTTTCTATTTCGGGTGCCTTTTGTACCCTCTGTCTATTTAACGATTGGATCAGAACATGACCAGGCAACAGCAAGTGGTGATTGTCGGCGGTGGGGTGATTGGTTTGCTGACGGCCTTCAATCTCGCCTCCGAAGTGCAAAGCGTTGTGCTGCTGGATCGCTCGAGCGTCGGCCAGGAATCGTCCTGGGCCGGCGGCGGCATCGTTTCGCCGCTTTACCCGTGGCGATACAGCCCGGCGGTCACCGCGTTGGCTCACTGGTCCCAGGACTTTTATCCACAGCTGGGCGAGCGCTTGTTTGCCGCCACTGGCGTTGATCCTGAAGTGCACACCACCGGTCTGTACTGGCTGGATCTGGATGACGAGGCTGAAGCGCTGGCTTGGGCTGTCCGGGAAAATCGCCCGCTTAGCGCGGTGGATATTTCGGCAGCACACGACGCCGTGCCGGTGCTGGGCAGCGGTTTTTCCCGGGCGATCTACATGGCCGACGTCGCCAATGTGCGTAATCCGCGTCTGGTGAAGTCACTCAAGGCTGCGTTGCTGGCGCTGCCGAACGTGACGATCCATGAGCAGTGCGAAGTCAGCGGGTTTGTTCGTGAGGGCAATAAAGTGGTCGGCGTGCAGACCTCCACAGGTGCTGTCCCGGGCGATCAAGTCGTCCTGACGGCGGGGGCCTGGAGCGGTGATTTGCTCAAGCTTCTTGATCTGACGCTGCCGGTCGAACCGGTGAAAGGGCAGATGATTCTCTACAAGTGTGCGGCGGACTTCCTGCCGAGCATGGTCCTGGCCAAGGGCCGTTATGCGATTCCCCGGCGCGACGGGCACATATTGATCGGCAGTACGCTGGAGCATGAAGGCTTTGACAAGACGCCGACCGGGTCGGCACTGGAAAGCCTGAAGGCGTCCGCGGTGGAATTGATCCCGGCGCTGGCCGATGCCGAAGTGGTGGGGCATTGGGCCGGATTGCGCCCGGGATCACCCGAGGGCATTCCCTACATCGGCCCGGTGCCGGGTTTTGATGGGCTCTGGCTCAACTGCGGGCATTACCGAAACGGGCTGGTGCTGGCGCCAGCGTCATGCCAGCTGTTTGCCGATGTAATGCTGGGCCGTGCGCCGATTATCGATCCGGCGCCTTATGCGCCTGCCGGGCGGCTCTGACTGCTGGATCGCAGTCGTTTATACGGTCGCTATCGCGAGCAAGCTCGCTCCTGCAATGGTTCTGAGGTGTTCGCAGTTGTTGTGTTCACCAATGACCCTGTGGGAGCGGCTTGCTCGCGATAAGGGCCTCAATCCAATCCAAACTTCTTGAGCCTATAGCGCATCGACCTGAATGACAGGTTCAACCGCTGAGCCGCCGCCGTGCGGTTCCAGCGGGTTTCCTCCAGGGCCTGGAGCAGTAGTTGGCGTTCGATGTTTTCCAGGTAGGCTTCCAGATTGTCGATCCGGGTCAGGTCCGGCACGCCACCCTCAGCCCCATAGTTGCCTTCAGCCAGGCGCAGGTCGCCGGCTTCGATCTGTTTGTTCTCACATAAGGTGTGCGCCCGTTCGAGCATGTTTTCCAGTTCCCGCACATTGCCCGGGAAGCGATAGCTCTTCAGCGCATCGAGGGCTAGGGGGTGGAGTCTCGCCGCAGGTTGACCGGTATCGGCGGCCAGACGCTTGAGAATGTGGCTGGCTAGCATTTCGATGTCATCACGGCGCTCGCGCAAGGGCGGCACCCGGAGTTCGATCACGTTCAAACGGTAGTAAAGATCATGACGAAATCGTCCGGCGGCGACTTCGGTACCAAGGTCCTTGTGCGTGGCGCAGAGAATGCGCACATCCACCGCCACTTCCTGCTGCCCGCCAACGCAGCGTACGGATTTCTCCTGAATCGCGCGCAGCAATTTGACTTGCATGGACAGCGGCAGGTCGGCGACTTCGTCGAGCAGCAGGGTGCCGCCGTGAGCTGTCTGGAACAGGCCGGGCTTGTCTTCGATGGCGCCGCTGAAACTGCCTTTGCGATGGCCGAAAAACTCGCTCTCCAACAGTTCCGAGGGAATCGCCGCGCAGTTGATCGCAATGAACGGCTGATTGGCGCGAGGGCTTTGATCGTGGATCAGGCGCGCGACCAACTCCTTGCCGCTGCCGGACTCTCCGCTGATGTATACCGTCGCATGGCTGCCAGCCAGTTTGGTGATGTGTTCGCGCAGGTTGCGCATGGGCAATGAGTCGCCCAGCAAGCGACGATCGATGCCGACCCCGCGGGCAGGAACCAGCAGGGCGCTGGTGACCAGCTCACGCAGACGCGTAAGGTCCACCGGTTTGGTCAGGAAGTCGAATGCCCCGGCCTTGAGCACACTGATCGCGTTTTCGAGACTGTCATAGGCGGTGATCATCGCCACCTGGACCCGGGGGTGGCGTTGCTGGATGTGCTGCACCAGCTCCAGGCCGGTACCGTCCGGCAACTGCATGTCGGTCAGGCATAGATCGAAGGTTTCGCGTTTCAGCAAGGACTGCGCTTCGCCGACGTTGCGGGCGTTGAACGTCTCCAGCTTCATCCTTCCCAGGGTGATTTCCAGGAGTTCGCGAATGTCCGGTTCGTCATCGACAATCAAGACTTTTTGTCGTGGTCTGGTGTTCAACGTGGGTTCCGTCCGAGAGCAAAGGTCATGCAAAAGCAGCCGCTTTCCTGGCGTGCCTTGAAGTCTAGGCGGGACAGAATGCTTTCGCCCGGCTGGCCGGACAGATAAAGCCCCAGGCCTTTGATATGGCGGGCTGGGGCTTCATTTTCGAGTATTTCCAGTGATTTCAGCTCGAGCCGTAGCGGCGACATTTGCTCGCGGCGCTGCAGGTGCAGGACGTTTTCGATTACCCGGTTCATTCGCAGAGAGAGGTCTTGAATAATCTGTGTCAGACGTCGATCTGCGCCTTTCAGTTCCTTGGGTGCGCGCGATAGTCCTTAATCGGCCGCTAGGTGACGTGTCAGCGGCCGCTGGAATCCTTGTCTTGCTCGAGGTGAGCCTGGCTGCAATACCATCGTTGGTCGAGGCTCAGCGCGCGGTCACGGGGCAGGTGAACGCCACAATGGGCGCAACGGACCATGGGCGCCGCGTCCCGCTCGGCAGGGGGCCTGGGGGTGGAAGCCTGACCCTTGAACTTGCGCCAGAACCACACTGCAGCGGCAATCAGGGCAATCCAGAACAATAAACGAAGCATGGTGAGCTGCTTTTTGATTGATGAAGCGGCAGTTTAGCCAAGGACCTGACAGGCGCACAGTGTAATAAAGCGCCGAAATAAAAAAGGGAGACTCGAAAGTCTCCCTTTTTGCACAACCCGGGGTGTCAGTCGAACACGCCGAAGGTCATGTAGCTGAACCACGAGCGGTCACTGTTGTTGCCTTCCGCTTCGTGATTTTCTTCTTCGATCGCGTCGCCATTGTCGTCTTTAGGCTTGAGCTCGCTCGGGATGGCGTCCTTGGCGTCCTGGAACTGCCTCTGTACGTCCTGGTTGGCGCGGGTTTCGCCTGGTGGCAGCGGCGGACGGGACTCGATCAGGCCCAGGGTCGCCTTGCTCAGCCACGAACGGTTGTCCGCTTCGGCGACGGTCGGTACGAACTGGCCGTCCACCAGCGTCGGGTGGTTCGGGTAGTTGAGCTTCAGGGTTTCCAGGCTGGTGGCAGCCAGTTCGTCCAGGTGCAGGCGCTGGTAGGCCTCGGTCATCACCGCCAGGCCGTCGCCGACCGAAGGGGTTTCCTGGAAGTTTTCCACCACGTAACGACCGCGGTTCGCGGCGGCGACATAGGCCTGACGGGTCAGGTAGTAGTCGGCCACGTGAATTTCGTAGGCCGCCAGCAGGTTGCGCAGATAGATCATGCGCTGCTTGGCATCCGGTGCGTAACGGCTGTTCGGGAAGCGGCTGGTCAGCTGGGCGAACTCGTTATAGGAGTCGCGGGCGGCGCCCGGGTCACGCTTGGTCATGTCCAGCGGCAGGAAACGCGCCAGCAGGCCGACGTCCTGGTCGAAAGAAGTCAGGCCTTTGAGGTAGTAGGCATAATCGACGTTCGGATGCTGTGGGTGCAGACGAATGAAGCGTTCCGCAGCGGACTTGGCCGCTTCTGGCTCGGTGTTCTTGTAGTTGGCGTAGATGAGTTCGAGTTGCGCCTGATCGGCATAGCGACCGAACGGATAACGCGATTCCAGAGCCTTCAGCTTGGCGATGGCACTGGTGTAGCTACTGTTGTCCAGGTCATTTTGAGCCTGTTGGTACAGCTCGACTTCACTGAGGTTTTCGTCTACGACTTCCTTCGATGAGCAAGCAGCGGTCAATGCGAGGATGGCGATCAGCAGCAGGTGTTTCACTTGCATGGCGGCTTGCGTCCCTATGACGGCCGCTGTCTTGGGCGTGGCCGTCCTGTTATGATGAGCGCCCCGTTGAATAGCCTCGGGGCAAAAGACGCCGTATTTAACCACAAGCGCGCAGCCGAAACCAAAGGCTGTGCCGACGCCTAGTCTGAGCATGTCCGATAAAATTGAACTTCGCGCAGAGGTGCCGTCCGAATTGGGCGGCCAACGCCTCGATCAAGTCGCCGCACAATTATTCGCTGAGCACTCGCGCTCGCGCCTTTCCGCCTGGATCAAAGACGGCCGCCTGACTGTGGATGGGGCGGTTATCCGCCCGCGAGACATCGTCCACGGCGGCGCCATCCTTGAGCTGACTGCCGAGCAGGAAGCTCAGGGCGAATGGGTCGCTCAAGACATAGCCCTGGATATCGTCTATGAAGACGACGACATCCTGGTGATCAACAAGCCTGCGGGCCTGGTGGTGCACCCGGCTGCCGGTCATGCCGACGGCACCTTGCTCAATGCCTTGCTGCACCACGTGCCGGACATCATCAATGTGCCCCGCGCCGGTATCGTGCATCGCCTGGACAAGGACACCACCGGTCTGATGGTGGTGGCCAAGACCATTCAAGCGCAGACGCAGCTGGTTACACAGTTGCAGAGCCGCAGCGTCAGCCGGATCTACGAGTGCATCGTGATCGGTGTGGTGACAGCCGGTGGCAAGATCAACGCGCCGATCGGTCGTCACGGCCAGCAACGCCAGCGCATGGCCGTGATGGAGGGTGGCAAGCAAGCCGTCAGCCATTACCGCGTGCTCGAGCGCTTCCGCTCCCACACCCATGTGCGGGTGAAGCTGGAAACCGGTCGTACGCACCAGATTCGCGTGCACATGGCGCACATCAACTATCCGTTGGTCGGAGATCCTGCCTATGGCGGTCGTTTCCGTATTCCGCCGGCCGCCAACCCAACCATGGTCGAGTCGCTGAAAAACTTCCCGCGTCAGGCGCTGCATGCGCGTTTCCTGGAACTGGATCATCCGACCACCGGTCAGCGCATGAGCTGGGAATCGCCATTGCCGGAAGATTTCGTCTGGTTGCTGACCCTGCTCAAGCAAGACCGTGAGGCGTTCATCGGATGAGTGACTGGCTGATTCCTGACTGGCCCGCGCCGGCCGGGGTCAAAGCCTGTGTGACCACCCGTGCGGGCGGCGTCAGTGTGGCGCCGTTCGACAGCCTCAATCTCGGCGATCACGTCGACGACAGCCCTGAAGCTGTTGCCGAGAATCGCCGTCGTCTGACCGATCATTTCTCCATTCAACCGGCCTGGCTGCAGCAGGTCCACGGGATTGTCGTAGCCCATGCCAATCCAGGCCGGGTGGACACTGCCGATGCCAGTTGGACATCAACGCCGGGCGTCGCCTGCGCGGCGATGACCGCCGATTGCCTGCCTGCGCTGTTTTGCGACCGTGCCGGTACTCGCGTCGCGGCAGCTCATGCCGGTTGGCGCGGGTTGGCGGCGGGTGTGCTGGAAGCTACGCTCGACAGTCTGGCGGTACCGCCTGCCGAGGTATTGGTGTGGCTCGGTCCGGCCATTGGTCCACAAGCGTTTGAAGTTGGCTCCGAAGTGCGCGAAACCTTCGTGCAGCAACTGCCTCAAGCCGCAGAAGCCTTCGTGCCAAGTCAAAACCCCGACAAGTTCATGGCTGACATCTATATGCTGGCGCGTTTGCGTCTGGCGGCTCGCGGTGTAACGGCTGTCTATGGTGGCGGTTTCTGCACCGTGACCGATCCTCGCTTCTTTTCTTACCGCCGTGCGCCCCGCACTGGCCGATTCGCCTCCCTGATCTGGCTGTAGCGCCCTGTCTCACGAATACTGTTCCTCTTTGGCGGCGTCTGTTGCCGTCATGCTGCGTTGCCGCTCCTCGCCATAGCGGGCTATGACTCGTCGCGGCGCCTTGCCTGACGACAGCAGCCACTCGCCAAAGAGGAACAGTATTCGTAAGGCAGGGCGCGACCGCTAGACTTGCCTGACCTGCATCAACGTCCCGACGCTTGAAACTCCCAGAATCGACCACATCTATTGTGGTATCTGGCAGGTTTCTTCATTCAGGATGTTTTATAGGTCCGGCCTGCTCAAAAGGAAGGTGACCCATGCGTATAGACCGTTTAACCAGCAAATTGCAGTTAGCGTTGTCCGATGCCCAATCCCTGGCAGTCGGCCTCGATCATCCGGCCATCGAGCCGGCGCACTTGATGCAAGCCTTGCTCGAACAGCAGGGCGGTTCGATCAAGCCCCTGTTGATGCAGGTGGGCTTCGACGTCAACAGCCTGCGTAAAGAGCTGACCAAAGAGCTCGACCAGCTACCGAAAATCCAGAACCCGACCGGCGACGTGAACATGTCGCAGGATCTGGCGCGCCTGCTCAACCAGGCCGACCGTCTGGCCCAGCAGAAGGGCGACCAGTTCATCTCCAGCGAGCTGGTGCTGCTCGCCGCCATGGACGAGAACAGCAAGCTCGGCAAGCTGTTGCTCGGCCAGGGCGTGAGCAAGAAAGCCCTGGAAAATGCGATCAACAACCTGCGTGGCGGCGAAGCGGTAAACGACGCCAACCACGAAGAATCGCGTCAGGCGCTGGATAAATACACCGTCGACCTGACCAAGCGCGCCGAAGACGGCAAGCTCGACCCGGTGATCGGCCGTGACGATGAAATTCGCCGGACCATCCAGGTGCTGCAACGTCGTACCAAGAACAACCCGGTGCTGATCGGTGAGCCTGGCGTGGGTAAAACCGCCATCGCCGAAGGCCTGGCCCAGCGCATCATCAATGGCGAAGTGCCGGATGGCCTCAAGGGCAAGCGCCTGTTGTCCCTGGACATGGGGGCGCTGATCGCCGGGGCCAAGTATCGCGGTGAGTTCGAAGAACGCCTGAAATCCCTGCTCAATGAGCTGTCGAAGCAGGAAGGGCAGATCATCCTGTTCATCGACGAACTGCACACCATGGTCGGCGCCGGCAAGGGCGAAGGCTCGATGGATGCGGGCAACATGCTCAAGCCGGCCCTGGCCCGCGGTGAGCTGCACTGTGTGGGCGCCACCACGCTCAACGAGTACCGCCAATACATTGAGAAGGACGCCGCTCTCGAGCGACGTTTCCAGAAAGTGCTGGTGGACGAGCCGAGCGAAGAAGACACCATCGCCATCCTGCGTGGTCTCAAGGAGCGTTATGAGGTTCACCACAAGGTGGCGATTACCGACGGTGCGATCATTGCCGCGGCCAAGCTCAGCCATCGCTACATCACTGACCGGCAGTTGCCGGACAAGGCCATCGACCTGATCGATGAAGCCGCCAGCCGCATCCGCATGGAGATCGACTCCAAGCCGGAAGTGCTGGACCGTCTGGAGCGTCGCCTGATTCAGTTGAAGGTGGAATCCCAGGCGCTGAAGAAAGAAAGCGACGACGCGGCGAAGAAGCGTCTGGAAAAATTGCAGGAAGAAATCGCTAGGCATGAGCGTGAGTACTCGGATCTCGAAGAAATCTGGAACTCGGAAAAAGCCGAAGTGCAGGGTTCTGCGCAGATCCAGCAGAAAATCGAGCAGTCCCGTCAGGAGCTGGAAACGGCCCGCCGCAAAGGCGACCTGAACCGCATGGCGGAGTTGCAGTACGGGGTGATCCCGGACCTGGAACGCAGCCTGCAAATGGTCGACCAGCATGGCAAACCCGAAAACCAGCTGCTGCGCAGCAAGGTGACTGAGGAAGAGATCGCCGAAGTCGTTTCGAAGTGGACCGGTATTCCAGTGTCGAAAATGCTCGAAGGCGAGCGCGAAAAACTGATGAAGATGGAAAGCCTGTTGCACCAGCGTGTGATCGGCCAGGACGAAGCGGTCGTTGCGGTTTCCAATGCGGTGCGGCGTTCCCGCGCCGGGTTGTCCGACCCGAACCGGCCAAGCGGCTCGTTCATGTTCCTCGGCCCGACCGGTGTCGGTAAAACCGAGCTGTGCAAGGCCCTGGCCGAATTCCTCTTTGATACTGAAGAGGCGATGGTGCGGATCGACATGTCCGAGTTCATGGAGAAACATTCCGTGGCTCGCTTGATCGGTGCGCCACCAGGCTATGTGGGCTACGAAGAGGGCGGTTACCTGACCGAGGCCGTTCGTCGCAAGCCGTATTCGGTGATCCTCATGGACGAAGTCGAGAAGGCGCACCCGGATGTGTTCAACATCTTGCTGCAAGTGCTCGAAGACGGTCGTCTGACCGACAGCCATGGCCGCACGGTGGATTTCAAGAACACCGTGATTGTCATGACTTCCAACCTGGGGTCGGTGCAGATCCAGGAACTGGTCGGTGATCGTGAGGCGCAGCGTGCAGCGGTGATGGATGCGATTTCCAGCCACTTCCGGCCGGAGTTCATCAACCGGGTCGACGAAGTGGTGATCTTCGAGCCGTTGGCGCGGGATCAGATCGCCGGCATTACCGAGATCCAGCTGGGCCGCCTGCGCAGCCGCCTGACCGAGCGGGAACTGAAGCTTGAGCTCAGCCCTGAGGCGATGGACAAGCTGATCGCGGTCGGTTACGACCCGGTATATGGCGCACGGCCGCTCAAGCGCGCTATCCAGCGCTGGATCGAGAACCCGCTGGCGCAGTTGATCCTGTCCGGTCGATTCATGCCGGGCGATACCGCTCACGGTGTGGTGGAAAACGACGAAATCGTCTTCGTCTGATCCAGATCGGCAACAAAATTGAAAAGGCCTCGCATTGCGAGGCCTTTTTTTCGTTAGGCTGTTGAACTCAAAGGAAAAGGCTTGTAAAGTGCGCCCCGCAGTAAGTCACCCGCCAGGGTTTCCGCTCCCCAAGCAGGAATCCAAAATAAGTTGCAAATCATTAACTTGAAAGCAATTTAGGGGGTTGACAGAGGTGCTGAAGATTGTAGAATAGCGCGCCTCAGACACACGAACGCAGCGATGCGAACGGGTTGAAGAGAACGCAGTAAAGCTTCAAAGTTGTAAATTGAAATGTGTAGTTCCGTGATAGCTCAGTCGGTAGAGCAAATGACTGTTAATCATTGGGTCCCAGGTTCGAGTCCTGGTCACGGAGCCAATTTCAAACCGGGGTATAGCGCAGTCCGGTAGCGCGCCTGCTTTGGGAGCAGGATGTCAGGAGTTCGAATCCCCTTACCCCGACCATTTTTGGGTCGTTAGCTCAGTTGGTAGAGCAGTTGGCTTTTAACCAATTGGTCGTAGGTTCGAATCCCACACGACCCACCATTTTTGAAACCAGTTAGCGCTGGAATCGAATCTTAAGATCAGAGGCCAAAAGCGCTGATCGAAGAAGGCGCCTTTCAAAGGTGCCTTTTTTTTACCGGGGTATAGCGCAGTCCGGTAGCGCGCCTGCTTTGGGAGCAGGATGTCAGGAGTTCGAATCCCCTTACCCCGACCATATTAAAAATCCTCGTATCGAAAGATACGGGGATTTTTTTTGTCCGCAGGAAACTCAAGAACGCCGCAAAATCAGTGTGGGAACGAGCTTGCTCGCGATGACGGCCTGACATTCAACACATGTACTGAATGCCAGACCGCTATCGCGAGCAAGCTCGCTCCCACAGTGGTTGAGGTGTTAGTGCAACTTGAGGCGCGGCTCGGTGCCGCGACCGATCTTGCTGCCCAGCATCAGCATCGCCGTGCGGAACGGCCCGTACAGCGCCATCTGGTGCATGCGGTACAGCGACACGTAGAACATCCGCGCCAGCCAGCCTTCGAGCATCACGCTGCCGGTGAGGTTGCCCATCAAGTTACCCACAGCCGAAAAACGCGACAGCGAGATCAGCGAGCCGTAGTCGGTGTACTTGTACTCCGGCAACGCCTTGCCTTCGATGCGCAGTTTCAACGATTTGGCCAGCAGCGAAGCCTGTTGGTGAGCGGCCTGGGCGCGTGGCGGCACATTGCGGTCGCTACCCGGTTGCGGGCAGGCGGCGCAATCACCGAACGCGAAGATGTTTTCGTCACGGGTGGTTTGCAGGGTCGGCAGCACTTGCAGCTGATTGATGCGGTTGGTTTCCAGGCCATCGATGTCCTTGAGGAAACCCGGTGCGCGAATCCCCGCGGCCCAGACTTTCAGGCTGGCCTTGATTTCGTTGCCGTCGGCGGTGATCAGGCTGTCGGCCGTCACTTCGCTGACAGCGGCATTGGTCATGACGTTGACCCCGAGTTTCTCCAGGGTTTTATGCACAGGCCCGCCAATGCGCTCCGGCAGCGCCGGCAGCACCCGTGGACCGGCTTCGATCAGGGTGATGTGCATGTTTTCCGGTTTGATCCGGTCCAGACCATAGGCTGCCAATTCGTGGGCGGCGTTGTGCAGTTCTGCGGCCAGTTCGACCCCGGTGGCACCGGCGCCGACGATGGCCACGCTGATTTGCTCGATCGTGTCGGTCTGACCGGCGTGCGCGCGCAAATAGTGATTGAGCAGTTGCTGGTGGAAACGCTCGGCCTGTTTGCGGGTGTCGAGGAACAGGCAGTGTTGCGCCGCGCCCTGGGTGCCGAAATCGTTGGTGGTACTGCCGACGGAAATCACCAGCGAGTCGTAAGGCACTTCGCGGGCCGGCACCAGCTCCAGACCGGCTTCGTCGTAGGTGGCGGCCAGCTGGATTTTTTTCTTCGCGCGATCGAGCCCGCTCATGCGCCCCAGCTGGAACTCGAAGTGGTTCCATTTGGCCTGGGCGACATAGTTGAGTTCGTCTTCGGATGAGTTCAGGGAACCGGCCGCCACTTCGTGCAACAACGGTTTCCAGATGTGGGTCAGGTTCGCGTCGACCAGCATCACGCTGGCCGTACCGCGCTTGCCCAGAGTCTTACCCAGACGGGTAGCCAACTCCAGACCGCCGGCGCCGCCGCCGACAATGACAATACGATGGGACATGGGGATAACTCGCAAGGCTAAAGGAAATCGGTGCAATTACCCGAGCGAGCGCAAGGCAGCTCATAGCGTCAGGTAACTGATAAGTCGGCTCAACAGGCCCAGACCAATGGTCACTGCCAATACCAGCACCAGGAGCATCCACGGCCGAAAAGGCCGACGCTCGACTTGGTGCTGGGACAACTGCAGGTACTCTTCGACATGCTTTTGGTCGTCGGGGTTCAGGCGGCTGGTCATATCGGGCCTCGTCAGGAGTAGACGTTGCTGAATGTGTAGAAGCTACAGTGTTTTTACCCAGGGTTGAACGCAGCATAGCCGCTGTCCGGAATGGGTTCGACGCTAACGATGTCGTCCAGGCGAATGATGCCACTTTGTAACACCCGGGCAGTGATTCCGCCATGTCCGCGCACGGCCTGAAAGGTGCCGATGCCCAGGTTGCTTTCCAGGCGCGCGCAGGGCTGGCACCAGCCGGTGGTTTCGAACGTTGCCTGGCCGATCCGGAAGCGGCGGCCCTTGAGGCTGAACAGATTGATGCCACTGATAACGAGATTGCGCCGCAGATCTTCAGGCCGGACCGGATGATCCTGTGCTCGCCCCATCAGTGAACTGATCACCGCCAGGTGCTCCCACTGAATCAGCGTTACCTGCCGCGCATTGCGCACGCCGGGGCGGGCGTGGTCGCCGGTCAGGCCGGCCTCCAGGCGCGCTTCCACGGCATCGAGTTCAAGCATCGCCGAACGTGATTGCGGGCGCACGCCGATCCAGCGTACACGCCCCTGTTGTGGCACCTCGGCGATCAGCTCCTGCAGCGGGCTCACAGACTGATCCCGACGTCGAACACAATGCTGCGCCCCAGGTTGCTGCGCAAGAAGTCCGGCGCATCCGGGTGAGCGAACAGCACGCGGGCGAATGTCGGCCCAACCAATGACAGCGAGCGCCAGCCCTGGCGCAGGTATTCGGTCGGCGGCGGGAAATGGCTGTTGAGGTCCAGTACTTCGCGTTTGAGGCTGGCGAAGGCAATGATGTCCAGCTCACCCAGATCCATGCCGCGCTCTTTGTAGTTGTGCGCTTTTTTGCGCAAGGTCGGCGCCAATCGCAGCAAGAACTCGTTGGCGGGGATGCGTCGTGGCTTGGCCTCGCGGCGCACCAGTTGGCTCAGGGAAAACGCGCTGCGTCGGCGTTGCAATTCGTCGCGCCATTCATCGTTGAGGCGCCGGCCCTCGTCGAGCACGAAGAACACCTCGAAACTGGCATCGCGAAACAACACATCCGGCGGCTCCCCGGCGGGGGCGAACTCATCGGCGCGATAGGGAATGTTCAAGCCTTGCAGCAGGCGCTGGCAGACCCAACGCTCACGCTCCCACTTGCGGGCATTGGACAGGAACGCGTTGGCTTGCTCGGCCGCGATGGTCAGCAGGCGTAAGTAATCTGAGTCATCCATAGGCCCAAGCTTAGCGTTCAAATGTGATCGCAAAGAAGACAATTTGTCGGAGAGGGTCAATGCCTCCCGCTCCCATGCCCGTTTCAGGGCCCTGCACAAAATGGATAGTGGTCTGCGCGCACTGGATATTGCCACGTATCGGGCGGCTCTACCCTCGGCTGTACGGACGTAAGCCGTGTTACCGCCGCTCTAAAAAAACAACAACAAGAGATATATGCCATGCGCAAGATCGACGTACATGAGGTTATCGACAACGCTCGTTTCAACCGCTTTCACTGGATGGTGCTGTTCTGGTGTGCCCTGATCATCATCTTCGACGGTTACGATCTGGTGATCTACGGCGTGGTCTTGCCGATGCTGATGAAAGAGTGGGGGCTCAGTCCTCTGCAAGCCGGTGCACTGGGCAGTTATGCACTGTTCGGCATGATGTTCGGTGCGCTGTTCTTCGGTCCGCTGTCGGACAGGATCGGTCGCAAAAAAGCCATCACGATCTGCGTGATGCTCTTCAGTGGCTTCACCGTGCTCAATGGTTTCGCCCGAAACCCCACCGAGTTCGGCCTCTGTCGCTTCATTGCCGGGCTCGGCATTGGCGGCGTGATGCCTAACGTCGTGGCACTGATGAACGAGTACGCGCCGAAAAAAATCCGCAGCACTCTGGTCGCGATCATGTTCAGCGGTTACTCGGTGGGCGGCATGCTGTCCGCCGGACTGGGCATTGTGCTGATCCCGAGTTTCGGCTGGCAGTCGGTGTTTTACGTGGCGGTCCTGCCGTTGCTGTTGTTGCCGCTGATCATGTATTTCCTGCCCGAATCGGTGGGCTTCATGTTGCGTCAGGGGCGTAATGAAGAGGCGCGCAATATTCTTCAACGCATCGATCCGGCCTACGTCGCGCAAACCTCTGATCAATTGCACATGGCCGAAGTGAAAGGCACGGGCACCCCGGTGTTGCAGTTGTTCCGTGAAGGCCGTGCGCTGCGCACGCTGATGCTGTGGCTGGCGTTTTTCTGCTGCCTGTTGATGGTGTACGCGCTGAGTTCCTGGCTGCCGAAACTGATGGCCAACGCCGGTTACAGCCTGGGTTCGAGCCTGTCGTTCCTGCTGGTGTTGAACTTCGGGGCGATCTTCGGCGCGGTCGGTGGCGGGGTGCTGGGCGACAAACTCAATCTGCCGAGAGTGCTGGCGGTGTTTTTCGCCATGGCGGCGGTGTCGATCACGCTGTTGGGCTTCAACAGCCCGATGCCGGTGTTGTACTTGCTGATCGCCATTGCGGGTGCCACCACCATTGGCTCGCAGATTCTTTTGTACGCCTGTGCCGCGCAGTTTTACTCCATGACGATTCGGTCTACCGGTCTGGGCTGGGCGTCGGGCATTGGGCGCAACGGGGCCATCGTCGGTCCGCTGCTGGGTGGTGCCTTGCTCGGGATCAGCTTGCCCCTGCAACTGAACTTCATGGCGTTTGCCCTGCCCGGTGCGGTGGCGGCCCTGGCCATGACCGTGTTCGCCATCAGCAGCCGACGCAGCGCTGCGGGCGTCAACCCAGCGTTGTCAGCGACCGGTGCCTGAATCATGAAAGCGTTTTTCCAGGACTTCTCGTTGTCAGCCGCCGTGTCTGGATTCATTGCCACGGTGATTTCCTACGCCGGCCCGTTGGTGATCATCTTTCAGGCGGCAGAAGCGGCACATCTTTCGCGGGAAGTGTTGTCGTCCTGGATCTGGGCGATCTCCATCGGCAGCGCCGTGCTCGGCATCGGCTTGAGCCTGCGCTTCCGCGTTCCGGTGATCATCGCCTGGTCGGCGCCGGGCTCGGCGTTGCTGGTGACGCTGTTGCCGGACATCTCCATGGCAGAGGCCGTGGGGGCGTATCTGGTCAGCAGCCTGATCATTTTCGTGGTTGGCATCTCGGGCGCTTTCGACCGGATCATCAGCAAGCTGCCCGCCGCCATCGCGGCGGCGATGCTGGCGGGGATCCTGTTCAGTTTCGGCACTGGCTTGTTCGTGTCGATGCAGCGCAAGCCGTTGCTGGTCCTGGCGATGTTTGCCTGCTACCTGATCTGCAAGCGTGTGATGCCGCGTTATGCGGTGATGATGGTGCTGCTGATGGGCTGTTCGATTGCCGCGTTCACCGGTGATTTGCATCGTGACGCGCTGGTGATCGGCCTGGCCACGCCGGTATGGATCACGCCCGAGTTCAGCCTGGGCGCGATCCTGAACATCGCCTTGCCGCTGGTGATGGTGGCGCTGACCGGTCAGTTCGTACCCGGCATGGCGGTGCTGCGCGCCAGTGGCTATCCGACGCCAGCGAGCCCGATCATCGCCAGTAGCGCGCTGGGCACGGCATTGCTGGCGCCGTTTGGTTGCCATGGGCTGAATCTGGCGGCGATCACCGCGGCGATCTGCACCGGTCGCGAAGCTCACGAAGATCCTCGCAAACGCTACGTGGCCGGGGTCGTCGGCGGCCTGTGCTACCTGCTGCTGGGGATCTTCGGCGCCACGCTGGTCTCGCTGTTTTCAGCGTTCCCCAAAGAGTTGATCGCGGCGCTGGCCGGGCTGGCCCTGTTCGCCGCCATTGCCGGCGCGTTGACCGGCGCGATGGCAGTACCAAGCGATCGCGAAGCCGCGCTGGTGACCTTTCTGGTCACGGCTTCGGGCATGTCGTTGTTCGGGTTGTCCGCGGCGTTCTGGGGGCTGATTTTCGGCATGGTCACCCATGTGCTGTTGGGCGCTCGTCGTCCCGTTCCCCTTCGCAAATCCACTGCAACTGAAGTCCTTCAATCAGTCGATCAATAACAATAAGAGAAAAACGATGAAACAGATTCTCCCAACAACCGGTTCGGCGTTGTCCCTGGCTGTCGTCTCGGGTTTTTCCACGGGTGCGATGGCAGCTGAAACCGGCTTTATCGAAGACACCAGCGCGACGTTGCAGGCGCGCAATTACTACTTCAGCCGCGACTATTCCGACATCGTCGGCGCCAACCAGCAATCGAAGGCTGAAGAGTGGGCCCAGGGTTTCATCCTCAACGTGAAGTCAGGATACACCCAAGGCACCGTCGGGTTTGGGGTGGACGTCATCGGCTTGCTCGGTCTCAAGCTCGACAGCGCTCCGGACCGGACCAATACCGGTTTGTTGCCGGTGCAGGACGACGGCCGCGCTGCAGACAACTACAGCCGTCTGGAAGGCGCGTTGAAGATGCGCTACTCCAAAACCGAGCTGAAAGTCGGTGAGTTGCAACCCAACCTGCCGGTGTTGGCATTCAGCGATATTCGCCTGCTGCCACCGAGTTATCAGGGCGCAAGCATCACCTCCAACGAGATCAAAGGCCTGACTGTGCAGGGTGGTCACTTGAGTTCAACCAGCCTGCGCAACGAGGCTGGCGACGAAAAGATGCAAGCGATGCTGGGTCACGTGCCGCAGCGTCAGGTCAGCAGTGACGGTTTCAATTTTGCCGGCGCTGACTATGTCTTCAACGACAAGCGCAGCTCGGCCAGTGCCTGGTACGGGCAACTGGAAGATATCTACAACCAGCGTTTTCTGGGTTTAAAGCACAGTGAGCCGGTGGGCGACTGGATCCTCGGCGCCAACCTCGGTTACTACGATTCGCGCGAGGACGGCAAAAAACTGCTGGGCAACATCGACAACCAGGCGTTCTTCTCGTTGCTATCGGCCAAGCGTGGCGGCCATACGTTTTACGTCGGCTATCAGGGCATGTTCGGCGACAGTGCATTTCCACGGGTATTTGCCAACATCTCGCCACTGGGCAACGAGGTGCCGACCTACGAGTTCGCCTTCACCGATGAGCGTTCCTGGCAGGCGCGTTACGACTACGACTTCGCGGCGCTCGGCGTACCGGGGCTGACCAGCACCGTGCGCTACATCAGCGGCAACAATGTCGATACCGGCAAGGGCTATGAAGGCAAGGATCGCGAGCGTGACCTCGACATCGGCTATGTGTTGCAGAGCGGTAGCCTCAAAGGCCTTGGCATCCGTGTGCGCAACGCGATGGCGCGCTCCAACTACCGCAGTGATATCGACGAGAACCGCTTGATCCTCAGCTACACGTGGACCTTGCTGTGAGCCAGGTGATCACAGGTTGCTGGTGCAATCACCCATGACGTTGTAGGTCACACGGTGGGTCTGGCCTTGATGATCGACATACACCATGGTCGCCGGTACGACCCCGCACGCTGTCGCGGTGTTCGACACAGAAACCACGCTGGCGATGTCCAGTGGCTGCGCCGGGTTGTAAAGGACTGCGAGGGGCTCGTTGTCAGCGGCCATGGCCGAGGTGGCGATGACGGTCAGCAACAGGCTGATCAACGTTTTCATGTTGGCGTGCTCCGTGTCGGTTTTGATGTCTGAATTTTAGTCTTTGCCACTGACGGATAAAGGGGCGAACGGTGGATGCAGCCTTACATAAAACGTAACAGTCATCGCCCGAGGGGGGCTTATGGATGTGCTTAACAACTTGCGCGTATTCATCCGGGTGGTGGACTGCGCCAGTTTCACCGGGGCTGCCGATGCGCTGGATCTGTCGACCGCGCAGGTATCCCGATTGGTGGCGGATCTGGAGGAACATGTACAGGCGCGGCTGCTGCAACGCACCACGCGGCGCTTGAGCCTGACCGACGCCGGCGAGCGCTTCCTGCTGCGCAGCCGGCAAATCGTCGAAGCCATGGATGAGGCGACGGCCGAGGCCCGTGGCGCTCATATCAATCCGGCCGGACGCCTGCGGGTGCACAGCATGAACGGCCTGGGTGTGCTGCTCACGCCGTTGATCGCCCGCTACAGCGAGCTTTATCCCGATGTAGTGTTCGAGCTGACCTTGTCGCAGCGCAATCCCGATCCGCTGGAGGAGGGGCACGATGTGGTGATTTCGATCGCTCCGGAACTTGCCGATTCGCAAATGGTTGCGCAAGCCATCGGGCAGATCTACAGCGTGCCCTGTGCCTCCCCGGCCTATCTGCGACGCCGGGGTGTGCCGCAGCAGCCGCTGGCGCTGAGCGATCATCAGTGCCTGCGCATGCTCGACCCGCTGTACGGCGATCAATGGCTTTTCCAGGACCAGGACGGCGAGCACGCCGTCAGCCCGGCCAAGACCTTTCAGTGCAATGTTGCCGAGTCGATGGTCAAGGCTTCGGAGGCGGGCATGGGCATCAGCCTGCTGCCGTTCTACACCGCGACGCGGCCCTTGAGCGACGGTACTTTGCTGCGTGTGTTACCTGCATGGCGCCTGCGCGAACGCAATGTGTATGCGCTGTATCCTTCGCGACGCTTTCTCGATGCCAAGGTCCGCACCTGGGTGGACTTTCTCAAGTCTGAGCTACCGAAGCTGTTCGCCGAACATGACGCGGTGATGAACGATCCGCGGCATTGGGCTTGAAGTCGAAGGGCATGCGGGCGGCAGTGTAGACTGAGTGCCTGTTGTTCTTCGCCTGGGAGGCGCACGTAGCCATGATCGGTGCAGAGTTGCTGTCATCGCAAACCCTTGCGGTCGGCTGGCTGATCTATGTGCCGGTGTTGATCTGGGCGATCTGTCGCGCGCCGTGGGTTGAACTGTTCACCGACAGCCGTCGTCAGCATCTGCTGTTTGGAACGGTGTTTGCGCTGTTTCTGTTGTGGCTGGTGCGGCGCGACTTTGATACCGGCGTGTCTTACCACTTCATCGGCATGACCGCAGTGACGCTACTGCTGGACTGGCCGCTGGCGCTGGTGGGGGGCCTGGTGGCGCAAACGGGGCTGGTGTTGCTCGGGCGACAGGACCTGGCGGCGGTCGGGGTCAATGGCGCGCTGTTGATCGCGTTGCCGGTGCTGGTCACCGAGTGCTGCGCCATTCTGGTGGAGAGGGCGCAGCCACGAAATCCCTTCGTGTATATCTTCGTTTCCGGATTTTTTGCCGCAGCGCTGTCGGCGTTGCTGTGTCTGCTACTGGCGCTTTGGTTGTTATGGTTCGACGAGCGTTTTGCCATGCCGTACTGGCTGGAAGATTTTGTCGGATATCTATGGCTGATCATTTTTCCCGAAGCGTTTATCAACGGCATGATCGTCAGTGCGCTGGTCGTGTTTTGTCCGGAGTGGCTTGAGACGTTCAACCGCACGCGCTACCTCTCGGCTCCCTGGAAGGACGACGATCCCAAGTCCTGATCCGCATCAAAACCTGGAATCGCCCACTCGATGGATCAATGGCGCGGGTCGAAGTCACCGCTGAACATCTCGTCCTCGGCATCGGGTGCCACTGGAATCTTGTGTTCTTCGGACGCCCAGGCACCCAGGTCGATCAGTTTGCAGCGGTCGGAGCAGAATGGCCGGAATTTGCTCTCGGCGGTCCATTCCACGGGGGCGCCACAGGTTGGGCAGTCGACGGTTGTTGGTTGGCTCATGACTGGCCTCCACGCAAAGAAAGATAAAAGTGATGCAGGCGTTCGACCTCGCTGTGCAGCCAGGCAAGGTCGCGGTCGTTGACCACGACGTCGTCGGCATGGTTCACGCGATCCTGGCGGCTGGACTGGGCCTTGAGGATCGCCTGGACTTGCTGCTCGCTGGTCTGGTCACGTTGCAGGGTACGTTCGATCTGCAATTGTTCGGGCGCATCGATCACCAGCACCCGTTGGGTCATGGCGTATTGCCCGGACTCGATCAGCAGCGGCGAAACCAGAATCGCATAAGGTGATTTTGCCAGCGCCAGGTGGTGAGCGATTTCTTCGCCGATCAGCGGATGCAGGAGGGCCTCCAGCCAGCGGCGTTCTTCTGGCACTTCGAAGATCAATTTGCGTAGCGCGGCGCGGTCCAGTTGCCCGTCGGCCTGCAGCACGCCGGGGCCGAAGTGTTCGGCGATTTGTGCCAGTGCCGGGCGGCCGGGTTCAACGACCCAGCGAGCGGCATGATCGGCGTCGACCACATGCACGCCCAGATCGATGAAGTGTTGGGCGGCCGCACTTTTGCCGCTACCGATGCCACCGGTCAGGCCGAGAATCCAGGGTTTTTCCACAGGGCTATTCATTTCAAACCGACAAACTGCCAATAGAGGTCGGTTATTTGACCACCCCAGAGCAACGCAATCCAGCCGGCAATGGCCAGATAGGGACCGAAAGGGATCGGCGTCGAGGTTTTTGCATTGCGCCAGCGCAGCAGCATCAGCCCGATAATGGCCCCCACCAGCGAGGACAGCAGGATGGTCAGCGGCAAAATCTGCCAGCCACCCCAGGCGCCCAGCATCGCCAGCAACTTGAAATCACCGTAGCCCATGCCGTCCTTGCCCGTGATCAGCTTGAACAGCCAGAACACCGACCACAGCAGGCTGTAGCCGGCTATCGCCCCCCAAAGCGCCTCGTGCAACGACACGAACAGGCCGAAACTGTTGACGATCAACCCCAGCCATATCAACGGCAGCACCAGTACGTCCGGCAATATCTGATGCTCGGCGTCGATCAGGCTCATCGCCAGCAAACCCCAGCTCAGGACCAGCATCAGGCAGGCGGGCCAACCGAAGCCGAAGTGCCAGGCAACAAACGCCGACAACAGGCCGCAGGCCAGTTCGGTCAACGGATAGCGGGGGCTGATCGCTGCCGCACAGGCTGAGCAGCGGCCGCGCAAAAACACATAACTGAGCAGCGGGATGTTTTCCCAGGCGCGGATTCGGTGACCGCAGTTCGGGCACTGGGAGTGGGGCAGCAACAGGTTGTAGGTCGGCAGCGGCGTTTCGCCTGGCAGCCCGAGAATGTCATGGGCCTGCTCGCGCCAGTCGCGTTCGAGCATTTTTGGCAGGCGCCAGATCACGACATTGAGGAAGCTGCCGACCAGCAGGCCGGTGATGCCTGCGAGAAGGACAAAGGCCAGCGCAGATTGAGTCAGGATTTCATTCAAGGGCATGTCAGATCGCTGAGCCAAGTTGGAAGATGGGCAGGTACATGGCAACTACCAGTCCACCGACGATAACACCCAGCACCACCATGATGAACGGCTCCATCAGGCTGGTGAGGTTATCGACCATGTTATCGACGTTGTCTTCGTAGAACCCCGCGACTTTGTCGAGCATAGCGTCCAGGGTGCCGGACTCTTCGCCGATTGCAGTCATTTGTATCGCCATGTTCGGAAATACGCCGCAGGTGCGCATGGCGAAATGCAATTGCATGCCGGTCGAGATGTCCTGCCGGATGCGCAGTACCGCGCGCTTGAACACGCTATTGCCGGTCGCACCGGCCACTGATTCCAGAGCCTCCACCAGCGGCACGCCGGCAGCGAAAGTGGTCGACAAAGTACGGGCGAACCGGGCCACGGCGGACTTGTGCATCAGGGTGCCCACCAGCGGCAGTTTCAGCAGCCAGGTGTCCATCCGGTCACGCAAGGCCGGGGATGTCCTGAGGGCGTGGCGTACACCGAAGGTCATCGTGATCAGCGTGCCAAGGACCACCCACCACCAGGCCTGCATGAATTGCGAGAGGCCAATGACCATCACGGTGAAGGCCGGCAGTTCGGCGCCAAAGCCTTTGAACACCGATTCGAACTGCGGCACGACATTGACCAGCAGAATCCCGGTGACAATCGTCGCGACGAACACCACCACCAGCGGGTAGGTCATGGCTTTCCTGATCCTGGCCTTGAGGCTTTCGCTTTTTTCCTTGTAGGTCGCGACTCGCTCCAAAAGGGTGTCCAGGGCACCGGCCTGCTCGCCGGCATCCACCAGGTTGCAATACAGCTCATCGAAGTACCGGGGCTTCTTGCGCAGGGCGGCGGCGAAGCTGCTGCCTGCAGCAACTTCCTGTTTCAGTTCGTCCACCAGCTTGCGCATGGCCGGATTGTCGAAGCCCTCGCCGATGATGTCGAAGGACTGCAACAACGGCACGCCGGCCTTCATCATCGTCGCCATTTGCCGGGTGAACAGGGCAATGTCCTGGGCCTTGATACGCTTGCCCATGCTGAAAACCGAATGGTTTTTTTTGCGAACCTTGCCCGGACTGATGCCTTGCTTGCGCAGTTTCGCCTTGATCAGCGCCGGGTTTTGAGCGCTGAGTTCGCCGGTCACTTTTGTGCCTTTGCGGTCGATGCCTTCCCATGCATACACGCTGATTTTCGCTGCCTTGACCGCCATGTTCAGTCCTGGGTATTCCGATTGAATTGCTCTTATAGCCTAGTCAAAGGATGGGGCCAAACCCGCAAGGGTGATGTGACAAAAAACGTCAGATAGTACTGATCTTGGTAGTAAGTAAGGGCTTTGCGAACACCACGCCCCCGGTCAACAGGGGCTTCTGGCTTTGGCACAGGCTGTGCTGCCATGGGGCAGGTCATGAGCCTTCGACTCATGCATGGAGCTTGTACATGAACTATCAGAAAGGTTTTACCCTGATCGAGTTGCTCGTCGTGGTAGCGATCATCGGGATCCTGGCAACCCTGGGCCTGCCGATGTATTCCAAGTACCAGGCGCGGGCCAAGGTCACGGCGGCGATGGCCGAGCTGACTGCAATGAAGGTGCCGTTCGAGGATGTGATCAGCCAGGGGGAAACGCCGACAATTGCCAACGTGGCGCCCGCTGGCAAGACATCGACCAACCATTGCGCCCTGTCTGTGACGGCTACAACGCCGGGGGCGGGATCAATCGTTTGTACGTTGCACAATGCCCCGGGGGTGGTCCAGGGCAAAACCGTCACCCTGACACGGGACGAAGCCAAAGGCTGGTCATGCAAGAGCAGCGTTACCGAGGACTACTTGCCTAAAGGGTGTTCCGGTTCTGCGGCATGAATTGCTGAATCAAGTCCCCGCTTTTGCGGGGATTTTCCTGTTTGTCGACCCGTCGTCAAATGTTGCAGATAAAGCTCAGAAATTTCAGCATCTTAGGAACTTTCCATAAACCCGCAACTTGCATGCAGTGTTTGTGCTTCTCGTGCATTTTGCATGATTCCGAAAGTTGGCTGGTTTTGTAACTTATTGATTAATAAGGTTTTAGTTCCTTCTCCAAAGTTGGCACAGCGTTCGCAATATCCTTGGTAACCCTGCCGACAAGACATCCGGCAGACTTTCCGAAAAACAGGAGTTACTCGTATGAAGAAGTTCGCTATCACTGCCGCTGCTGCTACCGCGCTGACCCTGACCATGGCCAACGCCGCGTTTGCTCAAACCACCCAGGCAACCCAGTCGCCAATGGTGCTGGCTGCCGGTGAAATGACCGAAGTGAAAGAAGATACTTCCGATACCTGGATCACCACCAAAGTCAAGGCTGACCTGATGACTGAAAAAGGCATTCCAGGTAGCGACATCAAAGTTGAAACCAACAAAGGCGTGGTATCGCTGTCGTCGACCACCGCCGTGACCGATTCGCAAAAAGAAGCGGCTGTGGCCATCACCAAGAAAATCAAAGGCGTCAAGGCGGTCTCCGCTGACGGCCTCAAAGCCGAGTAAGGCAGGCTTCTCGCCTGGACCGGGAGAAGGCGCGACAGACGGGCAGAGTCATACGTCTGTTGCAACCTGAGTGTTCATGCGAAGGGCCATAAGGATGTGGCCGTCACAGGCCCCGCGCTTTTTTCCGGGGCCTGTTTTATGTGTAGTGCTGAAAATCAATTGTGGGAGCAAGCCCGCTACCACATTGGATAGTGGCTAATTAATTTCCGCGTTTACTGGTGATCTGCTTCAACCGATTACCTTCGAACCGCAAGTATTGATACATCCCGCCATTCGGTCCGTAGGTCCACTCCTCGACCTGAAACTCCTCGCGTCGATCGGCACTGCGCTTGTACCCCAGCAAGTCGCGGCTGACAGGCTCACCGCATTTCTGCACGACCTCACTCGAGCGGTCGCCGACGCTGATCAACTGGCTGCCACAGCGCAGGGTATCGGCCGCCCAGGCCTGACTGACGGAGAGCGCCAGAGCCAGGCCTGCCAGCTGCCGATGCATCACTCGGCATCCAGATGCATCGGCGTCACCACGCGGCCGTCGCTTTGCGCCTCGCCCAGATTGGCATCGATGAAGTACACCCGGTCATCTTCCAACTGGGCCTTGTCGACCAGATAATCTTTGATGCTGCTGGCGCGTTCCTGGCCCAGTTGACGCAACAGTACGTCGCTGGCACTCCAGAACTTGATCACCTCGGCACGCATTTTCGCGGTGCGTTCTTCCTTGCCCAGGTCCTTCCATTCGGCAGGGGGCTGGGTTTTCAGGCGGGTGCGGTAGATACCTTCGAGCAGCGGGCCCTTTTCTCCGTCCGGCACTTCCAGCAACGAAGCCTGGGCCGGGACCTTGTCACCGCGGCGCTGGAGCATTTTGTAGTAGTTGTACTGGTATTCACGCTCCAGGCGTTGTTCGGCGATCAGCGGGCCATCGCTGCTCTGGGCGGCGGTGCCTTCGATTTCCAGGCGCAGGGCCGGGCGTTCCTTGAGCGCCTTGGACAGTTTGTCTAGGGCGCCTTCGGCGTCCTTGCTCAATTCGCTGGAACCGGCTGCGAATGAAACGCTGCCCAGGTCTTCCGAACCACCACCGTTGACCAAGCCGCCAATGAGTTTGAACGGTGCTGCCGCGGCCTTGACGATCAGGTTGCGCAGGGTCTGCCAGATAATCGGCATGACGCTGAACTGAGGGTTGTTCAGGTCGCCAGTGACCGGCAGTTCGATGGAGATCTTGCCGTCGACGTCCTTGAGCAAGGCAATGGCCAGTTTCAGTGGCAGGCTCACGGCATCCGGGCTGTCGACTTTTTCACCCAGTTGCAGTTGTTCGACCACCACTTTGTTTTCAGCTTTGAGCTGACCCTTGGTGATCTGGTAGTGCAGGTCGAGATTGAGCCGGCCCTTGCGGATACGGTAGCCGGCGAACTTGCCGGAGTAGGGCGTCAGCGTGGTCAGTTCCACGCGTTTGAAGCTGGTGGCGATGTCGAGGCTGGCCATCGGGTCGAACGGATTGACCGAGCCCTTGATGGTCACCGGTGCGTAGCGATCGACCTTGCCCTTGACGTCGACACTGGCCGGTTTCGGCCGGCGGCTGTCGATGGTGCCGATCTGCCCGTTGAGTTGCTGGATGGCGGTGGCGAAGTTCGGGGTCAGGCTGAAGTCGGCGAAGTTGGCCGAACCGTCATTGATGAAAATGCCGCCGATGTGGATGCCCAGCGGCTTTTCGTTGCTGGCCGGTTTGTTCGCCGCCGGTTTTGCCCCGGAATCCGCTGGCTGTGGAATCAGCAGGTCATCGATGTTGGTGGTGCGATCATCGTTGATCATGAAACGCGCATAGGGCTGGAACAGGTTGATCTTGTCGATCGACAGGCTGTCCCCATGCTGATAGTTCAGGCCTTCGACCACGACCTGCTGCCACTTGAGGAAGTCGCGGGTTTTCAAGGTGTCCAGGGTATGCAACTGATCGACCTGGGCACGGCCGGTGACGCCGAAGGCCAAGGGCTCGGTGCTTTTCAGGTCGACCGCCAGATCGCTGCCGAGCATGCCGCTGCGCAGTTCCAGGCGAATGAACGGCGTGATGTAGGACTGGGCAACCCGCAGGTCGATGTCCTTGGTCTGTACCTTCAGCCTGGCGCTGACCGGGGCCAGGTTGACCTCGCCGTCGGCCATGATCTTGCCTTGCTTGCCTACACCGGTATCGAGCTTGAGGGTAAAGGGGGAACCGTTGAGGCTGTCGAAATTTTGCAGGTCGAGGTTCAGCGGACTCAGTTCCAGGGCGACGGCGGGTTGTGCCTTGCGGTCAGCCAGATGCACCTTGTAGTCGCGCAGTTGCACATCCTTGAGCAGCACCTGCCAGGGTTTGTCTGGCGCGGCCGGTTCAGGTTTCGGTGAGTCTGCCGCCGCCGGAGTGCCGGTCGGTTCGGCATCTGCCTTGGCTTTGGCGGTGGGTTTTGACGGCTGGCTGGCGAACAGTTTCTGCCAGTCGAGTTGGCCGTCCGATTCCAGCGCGGCCCAGGTTTCCAGTTTGTGGCTGCGGATCTTGCCCACCACCACTTGCTGTTTGGCCAGGTCCACGGTGGTTTCGCTGACGTCCAGGCGCTCGAGCTTTACCAGCGGCCGGCCATCCGGCGCCTTGATCGCGAAGGGGGCGATGCTGACCGCTACATTGCTCAGTAGCAGCTCGGTTTCCTTGGCCAGGTTGAGTTTGTAGTCGGTGCTGATGCTCATGACGCCGTTTTCGAGATCCAGTGGCACGGCATCGCGCACATAGGGCCAAAAGGCTTTCATCTTGCCGTCAGTGATTTTCAGCTTACCTTCGGAGGCGATCGGAATCAGGCTGAAGTTGCCGGTCCAGTCGATCTGTCCGCCATTGGGGCCGATGGCCACCAGGGTCATGTCTGCGCTGTCATCGGGCAGGGTACTGAGGTTCTTCAGTTCGAAATCGAGTGTGTCGTAGAGAAACTCGATGGGCTCGCTGGGCCGGGCATCTTCAAAATGCACGGCACCGCCCGCCAGTTTGATCCGCTCGATGCGCAGTGGAAACGGCTTGGCATCCGGGTCGGCCGGCGTGGGTTCGCTCTCTGGCAGTTTGAACAGCCCGAGCAGATTGAGTTTGCCGTCCTTGCTGAACAGGATTTCGGTCTTGGGCTTGGTCAGTTCGACATCAGACAGGTGCACCGCCTTGGTCCACAGGCTGTCGAATTGCAGATTGGCGTACAGGCGCTCGAAACCGACCTGCTCCTTGCCGGGTTCGCCGATGTTCAAGCCCCAAAGGGTCAGTTCAAGGCTGAACGGATTGAATTCGATCCGCTGGATGGTCGCGGGTGTAGTGGCGTAGTTGGCCAGTTGCTGGTTGGCAACGCGCAACGCGACACCCGGTAAAATCAGAAAACCCAGCAAGCTGTAGAGGGCCAGAGCAGTCAACAAGGCGCCGATGGCGCGAATCAATCCTTTGTACATGTGAGGCTTCATCTGTCTGAATCGGAGTGCGTTGGAGTATGGCACGCGTTTCCGGTTCCGAAGTGATTGGCCTGTTCATGAATTTTCAGATTTCTCCGACGACGGTCAGAGCTGCAGGATCAGGGTTTTCAGCGGTGGCTGTTGATCCATTGACGGAAAATCGGCGCCCGGTTTCATCACGGTCCATTCACGCACCGGCCGCCCGGCCTTCTCTGCACAACGCAAAACCTGTTCACGCCAGTCGTCCATGCTGACTTTCGCCAGGTTGTTGCAGCAGATCAGCACGCCGTTGTCGGCGGTGGTCAGCAAGGCCGGTTTGAGCAGGCTCTGGTAGTCGCGCAGCAGGTCGACGGTGCCGAATGCACTCTTGGCCCAGGCCGGAGGGTCCAGCAGCACCAGATCGTACTGGCGCTGTTCCAGGCGCTGATAGCTCGGAAGTTTTTGCCCGCGGCGCTGGCTGATCGGCAGGCCGGCCAGTTGGCGAATGGCCGGGAAGTAGTCGGACTGGATAAATTCCATGGTCGGCAACTGCGGGTTGAGCTGCCCGTTCTCCCGACCGACCGCCAGGTTGCCTTCGGCGAAGTCCAGGTTGCACACCTCGCGTGCGCCACCGGCGGCGGCACTGAGGCCGACACCACAGGTGTAGGCAAACAGGTTCAGCACGCTTTTGTTCTTGCTGTGATCCTTGACCCAGCCGCGGGTGTTGCGCAGGTCGAGGAACAGCAGCGGGTCCTGTCCGGCGTGGCGACCGCGCACCCGATAGTTCAGGCCCCATTCGTGGCCGACCAGGTCTTGCAGGGCGGCTTCGTCGGCGCGGTAGACGATGTCATCGCGATCGATGCGCGAGTTGCCACGGGAGCGGTCGTTGTAGACCAGCAGGGTTTCAAAACCCAGGTGTTGATTGATCGCTTCGTGCAGTTGCAGCAGCGTCTCGCGCTCCAGCGCCTGGTGGAAACTTTGCACCAGCAGCTGCGGGCCGTAGCGGTCGATGGTCAGGCCAGCGGCGCCTTCCTGGCTACCGTGGAAGAGGCGATAGCAATCGGTGCCTTGCAGGTGCAGTTCGGCGAGCAGGTCCTGGCGTTGATCGAGGGCGGCGCGCAGCGCCTGATTCAAGGAAGACATGCTGGGCGCCTTGCAGGAGAGAATTGGGCGCGGGAGTTTAACACTGTGGCGAGGGGGCTTGCCCCCGTTCCAGTGCGTAGCACTGGCAAAATTTCGGAAACGCTCGAGAGCTTGGGGCCGCTTCGCAGCCCAACGGGGCGGTGCGGCGATCCGACAAGCCCCCTCGCCACAGAAAAAATCGCAGCAATACCTGTTAGGTCAATAACCCCATCCGCCGTTTAGCCCGCTGCACCGAACCGTTACGCACCGCCCAGCGCAGCATCGGCGCACTGCGATTGACGCTGGCGCGGATCAGCTTGCGTTGCAGCGGGTTCTGGCTGACGCCGAGCATGGCGCTGGCCCAGTCCGGCAGCAGGTCGATCCCGGCCTGCATCATCAGACCGCCGAAAGGCTTGGCCAAGCGACTGGGGGAAGGGGCGTTCAGCAACAGGCGCAGGACTTCCCGACTGCGTTCGTCGCACAGCAACTGAGGGCGCATACGCTCAAGATAGTCGGCAATTTCCTGCCGCGAGCGGGGCACATCCCGGGCGCCCAGGCGTTCGGCGACCAGGGCGATTTCCGCGTAATAGCGATCCTGATCGACCGGGGACAGGTGCGGGTTGCGATAGCGCAAATGCGCGGCGAGGAAGTTGCTGACTTCCGCCACATGCACCCACGTCAGCAGTTCGGGATCGCTGGCGGCGTAGGCACGTCCGTCCGGCGCTGTACCGGTGATCTGCAAATGGATGGTGCGGACTTTTTCGATCAGCCAGTCGGCATCCTGTCGAGAGCCGAAGGTGGTGCCGGAGATGAACTGCCCGGTGCGGCGCAGGCGGCCGAGCATGTCTTCACGAAAGTTCGAATGGTCCCAGACCCCGGCCAATGCCAGCGGGTGCAGGGCCTGCAGCATCAGGGCACTGATGCCACCGATCAGCATGCTGCTGAAATCGCCATGGACTTGCCAGCTCACCGAGTCTGGCCCGAACAGCCCGGGGTCGCCCTTGGGGTTTTCCAGGTCGAGTTTGCCCAAAGACAAACCGGTCAGGCTCATGATCTGGGTTTCGATGCGGGTGCGGATGAATTCCATGGCCACTCTGTAATTTTCTGTAGGAGCGAGCCTGCTCGCGATGGACGTTAACGGTAACGCGTTTCTCCTGAATGTACGCGGCGCGCTTGAGTTCATCGCGAGCGAGCTCGCTCCTACAAAGGCCAGAACGTTATTGATTCAGGCGTTTATCGATCAAGCCTTGTACCACGCTTGGATCGGCCAAGGTCGAAGTGTCGCCCAGATTGTCCAGTTCGTTGCAGGCGATCTTGCGCAGAATGCGCCGCATGATCTTGCCTGAGCGGGTTTTCGGCAAGGCCGGCGCCCACTGGATCAAGTCCGGTTTGGCGAAACTGCCGATTTCCTTGCTGACCAGGGCCAGCAATTCTTTCTTCAGTTCATCGTTGGTTTCGACGCCGTTCATGGGTGTGACGAAGACATAGATGCCCTGGCCCTTGATGTCGTGGGGATAACCGACCGCAGCGGCCTCGGCGATGCTCTCGTGCAGCACCAGGGCGCTTTCCACTTCGGCAGTGCCGATACGGTGGCCGGACACGTTGATCACATCGTCGATGCGACCGGTAATCCAGTAGTCGCCATCTTCATCGCGCCGCGCGCCGTCACCGGTGAAGTAGTAGCCGGGGTAGGGCTTGAAGTAGGTGTCGACCATGCGTTGCGGGTCGCGATAGACACTGCGGATCTGTGCAGGCCAGCTGGACTTTATGGCCAGTACGCCGCTGCCGGCGCCCTTGATTTCCTTGCCTTGCTCGTCGAGCAGCACCGGTTGAACGCCGAACATCGGTTGTGTCGCACAACCGGGCTTGATCCGCTGGGCACTGACCAGCGGGCTGAGCATGATGCCGCCGGTCTCGGTCTGCCACCAGGTATCGACGATCGGGCAACGCTCTTCGCCGACCTCATGGAAATACCATTCCCAGGCTTCCGGGTTGATCGGTTCGCCAACCGTGCCGAGTAGCCTGACGCTGGCGCGGGATGTTTGCTTCAACGGTTCCGGGCCTTCGCGCATCAATGCGCGCAGGGCCGTCGGGGCGGTGTAGAAAATGTTCACCTTGTGCTTGTCGATCACTTGCCAGAAGCGCGAGGTACTCGGGTAGTTCGGCACGCCTTCGAAAATCAGCGTGGTCGCGCCGTTGGCCAGCGGACCGTAGACGATGTAGCTGTGGCCAGTGACCCAGCCGACGTCGGCGGTGCACCAGAAGACTTCGCCGTCGCGGTAGTCCAGCACGTACTTGAAGGTCATCGCTGCTTGCAGCAGGTAGCCACCGGTGGTGTGCAGCACGCCTTTGGGTTTGCCGGTGCTGCCGGAGGTATAGAGGATGAACAGCGGGTCTTCGGCGTCCATCGGCTCGGGTGGGCAATCGGCGCTGGCTTCGCGCAGGGCCTGCTGGTACTTGATGTCCCTTCCTTCGACCCAGTTCACCAGCCCCTTGGTGCGCTCGACCACCAGCACGCTGCTCACGTCCGGGCAGCTTTGCAGCGCCTTGTCGACGTTCTGCTTGAGTGGCACGACCTTGCCACCGCGCACGCCTTCGTCGGCAGTGATCACGGTGCGGCAGTCGGCGTCGAGAATGCGGTCGCGCAACGAGTCCGGGGAGAAGCCGCCGAACACCACCGAGTGCACCGCACCGATGCGGGTACAGGCCAGCATGGCGTAGGCCGCCTCGGGAATCATCGGCATGTAGATGCACACGCGGTCGCCTTTTTTCACGCCACGGTTTTTCAGCACATTGGCCAGGCGGCAGACGTTTTCATGCAGTTTTTTGTAGGTGATCGATGTCGAGTCGGCAGGGTCGTCGCCTTCCCAGATGATGGCGACCTGATCGCCGCGTTTCTCCAGGTGCCGGTCGATACAGTTGTAGCTGACGTTCAATTGCGCACCGGCAAACCAGCTGGCTTCACCGGTTTTCAGGTTGTAGCGCTGGACGGTTTCCCAGGGCGCGCTCCAGTCCAGAAAGCGCGTGGCCTGTTCGGCCCAGAAGGTGCTGGGGTGTTCGACGGATTGGCGGTACAGGCGCTGATAGTCGTCTTGACTCAATTGTGCGGCCCGGCGGACGGCATCGGCTTTGGGGAACGTGCTGATATCGAACATGACGGTTCCTTATGCTTGTTTTGCGACAAGGATAAAGATGCGCCGAGAGGTCCATGGGTTCAAGTCAGATACAAAACAACTGTGGGAGCGAGCTTGCTCGCGATGAGGGCATGGCGGTCAACATGGTTGTCGACTGACAGTCCGTCATCGCGAGCAAGCTCGCTCCCACAGGGAGTTGTTTTTGCCCACAGGATTCGGGTTGATCCAAAGCCCGTGGGTTGTGCAATCAAATTACCCGCGGTGACGACCACGGAAGTAATTGATCAGCCCTTGGGTCGAGGCGTCCTCGGCCGGGGTTTCTTCGCTGCCGACCAGGCGGTTGTAGACGCCTTTGCCCAGCTCCTTGCCCAGTTCCACGCCCCACTGGTCGAAGGCGTTGATGCCCCAGATCACGCTTTGCACGAAGACTTTGTGTTCGTACATCGCCACCAGAGCGCCGAGGCGACGCGGGCTGATGCGCTCGACCACCAGGGTGTTGCTCGGACGATTGCCCGGGATCACCTTGTGCGGCGCGAGTTTCTGCACTTCGGCGTCACTCATGCCTTTGTCGCGCAGCTCGGTTTCGGCCTCGGCAAGGGTCTTGCCGAGCATCAGCGCCTGGCTCTGGGACAGGCAGTTGGCGTACAGCCACTGGTGGTGGTCGGACACTGGGTTGAAGCTGACGATCGGCACGATGAAGTCGGCCGGGATCAATTGGGTGCCCTGGTGCAGCAACTGGTGGTAGGCGTGCTGACCGTTGCAGCCGACGCCACCCCAGATTACCGGCCCGGTGTCTGTGGACACTGGCTTGCCGTCCTGGCGCACGCTCTTGCCGTTGGATTCCATGTCCAGCTGTTGCAGGTGCTTGGTGATGTTACGCAGGTAGTGATCGTACGGCAGGATCGCGTGGCTTTGTGCGCCCCAGAAGTTGCCGTACCACACGCCGAGCAAGGCCAGCAGCACCGGCATGTTCTGTTCGAAGGGCGCGGTCAGGAAGTGCTGGTCCATGGTGTAGGCACCGGACAGCAATTCCTTGAAGTTGGACATGCCGATGGCCAGGGCAATCGGTAGACCAATGGCCGACCACAGCGAGTAGCGCCCGCCGACCCAGTCCCACATCGGGAAGATGTTCTCTTCGCGGATGCCGAACGCTACCGCGGCGGCGTTGTTGCTCGATACCGCGATGAAGTGGCGATACAGCTCGGCTTCCGAACCACCCTGGGCCAGATACCACGCACGGGCAGCCTGGGCGTTCTTCAGGGTTTCGAGGGTGTTGAAGGATTTCGACGAGACGATGAACAGCGTGGTCTCGGCGCGCAGCTTCATGGTCAGTTCGTGGAACTCGCTGCCGTCGATGTTCGCCAGGTAATGGCAACGCACGCCTTTCTGGGCGTAGGACAGCAAGGCTTCGGACACCAGCTCAGGGCCGAGGAAGGAGCCGCCGATGCCGATGTTCACCACGTCAGTGATCGGCTTCTCGGTGTAGCCGCGCCACAGACCGTCGTGGATACGGCCGACGAGGTCGGTGATCTGGTTCAGCACCTTGTGCACTTCGGGCATCACGTTGACGCCATTGACCGACAGCTTGTCGCCGACCGGGCGGCGCAGGGCCGTGTGCAGGGCCGGACGACCTTCGGAAGAGTTGACGATTTCGCCATCGAACAGCGACTTGATCGCGCCCTTGAGGTCGACTTCGTTGGCCAGGCCCACCAGCAGATTGCGGGTCTCGGCGTTGATCAGGTTTTTCGAATAGTCGAGAAACAGGCCGCAGCTGCTGAGGGTGAATTGAGTAAAACGCTGCGGATCGGCATTGAAGGCTTCGCGCATGCTGAAATCCTGCATGGCTTGGCGGTGGTCATTCAACGCTTGCCAGGCGGGCAGAGCGGTAACGTCGTGAGGAGTGCGGTAATACGCCATCGCTGCGGGTTTCCTTATTACTTGAACGGCCTTTTGAACACTAAAAATCCCGGAGCGCTGTGGGTGGGCGTTCCGGTCAACTGCGTCGACACGATTTCATGGCGCAGGGCGAATACAGTAAACCCCGCGCAATGATCTGTCTTGACTTTGTCTGACCTGTTTCCGGTACTTTTTTAACATCGAAGTTAGGAACGGCCCGACAAACGGAAGAGACAAGACTCGTATCAGGCAACCTGGACCGGAATGGCATTGCTGGTGTGGCTCAGTTCATTGCCCGGTGCCATGTAGAGCATGCGTGGCTTGAAGTTGAGCAGTTCGGCTTCGCTGTAATGAGCGTAAGCGCAGATGATCACGCGATCACCGACCTTGGCCTTGTGGGCAGCGGCGCCGTTGACCGAGATCATGCGCGAACCTTCTTCGCCACGGATGGCGTAGGTGGTGAAGCGCTCGCCGTTGTCGACGTTGTAGATCTGGATCTGCTCGTACTCACGAATGCCGGACAGGTCCAGCCATTCACCGTCGATGGCGCAGGAGCCTTCGTAATCGAGTACAGCGTGGGTGACTTCGGCGCGATGCAGCTTGGCTTTGAGCATGATGGCGTGCATGAGTATTTCCCAGGTCGGAATCGAACGGCGGGCAGTTTGCCCGAAGGGGTTGTGGGCGGCAATACGAATGAAGCGAAGGGTTTGAAGTGTACTTTTGTGGCGAGGGGGCTTGCCCCCGTTCCAGTGCGTAGCACTGGCAAAATTTCGGAAACGCTCGAAAGTTTGGGGCCGCTTCGCAGCCCAACGGGGGCAAGCCCCCTCGCCACAGACTCACTCCACAGAATTCGAGAGTGTTTAGATTGGCGCGTCGAGGTTCAGGTGCAGGTTGTCGATCAACCGCGTCGTACCGAGGAACGCCGCCACCAGAATCACCAGGTCACGATCCTGCGCCGTCGCCGGGCGCAAGGTCAGGGCATGGCGGATTTCCAGGTAGTCAGGACGCAGGCCGGCTGCTTCGAGCTGTTTGATCTGGGTGCCGATCAGCGCCGGGTAGTCGCGTTCGCCCTGCTTGATCGCTTCGCCGATCGCATTCAGCGTGCGATAAACCACCGGTGCCACAGCGCGTTGCTCTTCGCTGAGGAAACCGTTGCGCGACGACAGCGCCAGGCCATCGGTTGCGCGAACAGTCGGCTCACCGATGATCTGGATCGGCATGTTCAGGTCATGAACCAGCGCGCGAATCACCGCCAGTTGCTGAAAGTCTTTCTCGCCGAAAATCGCCAGGTCCGGCTGGACCATGTTGAACAGCTTGCTGACCACCGTCGCCACACCTTCGAAATGCCCCGGACGGCTGGCGCCGCACAGACCTTCGGACAATTGCGGGACACTGACGCGGGTCTGGCCGGCCATGCCGTCGGGATACATTTCTTCAACGGTGGGGGCAAACAGCAAATGGCAACCGGCCTGGAGCAGTTTTTCCTGGTCGGCGGCGAGGGTGCGCGGGTACTTGTCGAGGTCTTCGCCAGCACCGAATTGCAGCGGGTTGACGAAAACGCTCGCCACCACGAAGTCCGCCCGTTGGGAGGCTTTGGTCACCAGCGCCACGTGGCCGCTGTGCAGGTTGCCCATGGTTGGCACAAAGGCGATGCGTTTGCCTTCGCCACGGGCTCGGGCCACGGCGGCCCGCAGTTCGCGTACGGTTTTTACGGTGTTCATGCAGAGAATCCGTGTTCGATCCCAGGGAAAGTTGCCGCTTTGACTTCAGTCACGTAGGCATTCAATGCAGCTTCAATGCTGGTCTGGCCAGTCATGAAGTTTTTCACGAATTTCGGCACGCGACCGGTAATGGACAGGCCCAGCATGTCGTGCAGAACCAGCACCTGGCCGTCGGTGCGATTGCCGGCGCCAATACCGATCACCGGAATCTTCACCGCCTGGGTGATTTCCTCCGCCAGTTCGCTCGGGACGCACTCGAGCAGCAGCATTGCCGCGCCAGCCTGTTCCAGGGCGATCGCGTCGGCACGCATCTGCCGCGCCTGGTTTTCATTGCGACCCTGGACCTTGTAGCCGCCAAGGATGTTCACCGACTGTGGCGTCAGGCCCATGTGCGCGCAGACAGGGATGCCGCGCTCGGCCAGCAGGCGGATCGAGTCGGCCAGCCACAACGCTCCTTCGACCTTGACCATGTGCGCGCCGGCCTGCATCAACAGGGCGCTGTTGGTCATGGCTTGCTCGGTGGTGGCGTAGGCCATGAAAGGCAGGTCGGCGAGGATCAGGGCATCGCTGTTACCGCGTTTGACGGCGGCCACGTGGTAAGCCATTTCCGAGGTGGTGACAGGCAAGGTGCTGTCGTGGCCCTGCAGAACCATGCCGAGGGAGTCGCCCACCAACAGCACTTCGACGCCGGCCTGATTGCAGGCGTGGGCGAAGGTCGCGTCGTAGCAGGTCAGCATGGTGATTTTTTCACCTTTTTGCTTCAGACCTTGCAGGGTGGTCAGGGTGATGGCTGGCATGAAAAGTTCCTCATTCAGGCGCTGTGGAAACTACTGCGAGTAACGCGCGTGATTCTTCGTTGAATACAGGCGCACGCTCTTTCGTCGTGCTTTTAAGGCCTGGATTGCGCCCTTGAACGCCGTGTAGGCGGCAGCGGGACGCCTATAGTCGTGAGGAGAACGAGGGAAGTCAATTGCGTGTGTTACCGCATTGTTACGGGTGGGGTGTTACCGGGGTAACTGATGCGATTCAGCAGCAGATCTTGTGCGCGACACAAAACCAATGTGGGAGCGGGCTTGCTCGCGAAGGGGGCATCAGATTCAACATTAATGTTGATTGATACACCGCTTTCGCGAGCAAGCCCGCTCCCACAGGGTATTTGTGTCACGTCGGGAGGAGGCGTTCCAGGCCGACGAACGGGCATGCCTTGAGCAGTTCGGTCAAGTTCCGGCCATCGGCCAAGTGCAGATCCGCAGGGGCCAGTTCCGCCAGCGGATACAGTACGAAGGCCCGTTCCTGCATGTGGTAATGGGGAACCTTGAGGCGCGGTTCGTCGATCAGGCGATCACCGAACAGCAAGATGTCGAGGTCCAGCGTGCGCGGTCCCCAGCGCTCAAGACGCTCGCGACCCTGGCCGTTTTCGATGGCCTGCATGGCATCCAGAAGATCCAGCGGCGCCAGTGTGCTGTCGAGAGCGGCGACCGCGTTGGTGTAACGCGGTTGGCCGGGCAGAAGCGAGTCACTTTGGTAAAACGCAGAAACCCCGACCAGCTGCGATTGCGGCAACTGCGCCAGCGCTTCGACGGCGCTGCGCAATTGTTCGGCGGGGTCAGCCAGATTGCTGCCCATGCCGATGTAGATGCGTTCCATGGATTACTCGCCCGTGGTGCTCGAAGCGCCGGCAGCGCGTTTGCGCTTGGAGCCACCGCTGCGGCGACGCTTGCGCGGGGCGCCGGTGCCTTCGTCCTTGCCGCTGAGGTCGCGAATCATGTCGCGACGCTCGCTTTCGTTGGCGTCCTGATAGTCCGTCCACCATTCGCCCAGGCCATCGGTCTGCTCGCCGGCGCTTTCACGTAGCAGCAGGAAGTCGTAGCCGGCGCGGAAGCGCGGATTGTCCAGCAACAGATCGGCACGCTTGCCGCTGCGGCGGGGCAGGCGTTCCTGCATGTCCCAGATTTCGCGGATCGGCATGGTGAAGCGTTTCGGAATCGCAATGCGCTGGCACTGCTCGGCAATGAGCTCGTGCGCCGCTTCCTGCATCGCCGGAATCGGTGGCATGCCACGCTCCTGCAGGCGCAGGACGCGGGCCGGCAGGGCAGGCCAGAGCAGGGCTGCAAACAGGAATGCCGGGGTTACCGGTTTGTTCTGCTTGATCCGCAGGTCGGTATTGATCAGGGCTTCGCTGATCAGGGTGTGGGTGTACGTCGGGTTGTATTCCAGTGCTTCAGCGCTGGCCGGGAACAGTGGATCGAACAACTGCAGGTCGACCAGCATTTCAAACGTGTCGGCGGCATGGCCGGAGAGGAACAGCTTGAGCACCTCTTCGAACAGACGAGCCGACGGGATCTCGCGCAGCATCGGCGCCAGGCCGCGGATAGGCAGGGCGCTGTGTTTTTCGATGCCGAAGTTCAGCTTGGCGGCGAAACGCACGGCCCGCAGCATCCGTACCGGGTCTTCCTGGTAGCGTTGCGTCGGATCGCCGATCAGGCGGATCAGGTGATTGCGGATGTCGTGTACGCCGTTGGCGTAGTCGAGGATGCGTTCGCTGACCGGATCGTAATACAAGGCATTGATGGTGAAGTCGCGACGTTGCGCGTCCTCTTCCAGGGTGCCGTAAACATTATCGCGCAAGATGCGCCCGCTTTCGTTGCGCGAAGACTGGTTGCTGTCTTCCTCGTCTTCGTTTTGCGGGTGATTGGCGCGGAAGGTCGCGACTTCGATGATTTCGCGGCCGAAGTGGATGTGCACCAGTTTGAACCGGCGCCCGATGATTCGCGCGTTACGGAATTCGGCCCGTACCTGCTCGGGTGTGGCGCTGGTGGCAACGTCGAAATCTTTCGGGGTGATACCCAGCAGCATGTCGCGCACGCAACCGCCAACCAGATAAGCCTGATAACCGGCGTTCTGCAGGCGTTCAACGATATTCACCGCGTAACGGCTGAATTGCGCCTTCTGCAGCGAGTGTTGGCCGCTGTTGAGCACTTCAGGCGTGCTGCGAATGTGTTGCGTAGGACGCTTGGGAGAACGGAATGACTGGAACAGCTTCTTCAGCATGGGATGCACTGTTTGAAGGAATATTCGGCCATAACAGAAGAATGACCGCATGATGGGCGGGGATTCTAGCATTTAGTCGGGGGATGGTGTAGGACACTGTGGGAGCGAGCTTGCTCGCGATGGTGTGAACGATGATGCGGAAAACCGGATGCCCAGTGCTGCCTGTGGTTTTTTCGCGAGCAAGCTCGCTCCTACAGGTACAGGAAGCGGGTATGGGGGGAATCGCAGAAACCACAAGGGGAGCCGAAGCTCCCCAAGAAGTAGTTGCATGCTCTATTTTTATTTTTGGTTTCGGGCTTCTTGTTTTTGTTGAGTGCCCTCGCCATGAAGCTTTCCTTCATGACCCTCCCAATCGGGAGCCAAGAGCAAACGGATTGCTTTGGTCGCTGAATTGCAGTGATCTTTCGATCCAACCAGTACAGGCTCTGTCTTAAGACAGTTTTTTGTTGTTCTCGGCCTGGTCGTGGGGCAAGCCCCAAATACAACGCCTCTCCAAAAGAATCAGTTAGCTGCGCCTCTCGCCGTCTTGTTTTTATTGTGCGTGAGTCGATTCGTCTTATTTTTATTGTCTTGTGCATTGCTTGTTATTGTTCTTGTACCAAACATATAGCAGGGTGCGTGCCAACTTTTGCGAAACCCAATAAAACAATGGGTTAGGCCGGTCGGCAGGCATTTCGAGGGCCAAAAAAAGCCGGGGCTTCGTTACCGTAAGCCCCGGCTTCTGTTACGTGAAAAAACTGAGGTAACAGTTTTTTCACCAAAGTCATGTGTTACCCGCACATGAGACAGGTACGGTTCAGCTTTCGCTGGTCACCCCGGTCTTGCGACGTGGGATTCCCAGGCGCTGACGGCGCTCCCACAGGCATTTGCGACTGACCCCGAGCTTGCGGGCCAGCTCGGTTTCGGTCATGTGGTCCTGATGTTCGAGGACGAAATGCTGGAAGTAGTCTTCCAGGGAGAGATCTTCGGTCGGTTCGTGGTTGCTGTTACTGGCGTTGCCCTGTTGTGGCGCCAGGCCAATGAATTCGTCGTCTTCCAGGTCACCCAGTTCGATGTCGATACCCAGCAGCTCGGCGGAGATTTCCGGGCTTTCGCACAGGATAACGGCGCGCTCGACGGCGTTTTCCAGTTCACGAACGTTGCCCGGCCAGGAGTAGTGACGAATGGCTTGCTCGGCATCCGCGGCGAATTTCAGGTCGGTGCGGTTGATCCGCGCACTTTGCCGCGCCAGGAACGCATTGGCGATTTCGTTGACGTCCGCACCGCGTTCGCGCAGGGCTGGCAACTTCAGCGCGATAACGTGGAGGCGGTAATACAAGTCTTCACGGAACTGGCCGATTTTCGCCAGGCTCTTGAGGTCGCGGTGAGTCGCGGCGATCAGGCGCACGTCGACTTTTTGCGACTGCACCGAGCCCACGCGACGAATCTCGCCTTCCTGCAATACGCGCAGCAGGCGAGCCTGGGCTTCCAGTGGCAGTTCGCCGATTTCGTCGAGGAACAAGGTGCCGCCGTCCGCCGCTTCCACCAGGCCGGCGCGCCCGGCGCTGGCGCCGGTGAATGCGCCTTTTTCGTGGCCGAACAGTTCGGACTCGATCAGGCTTTCCGGAATGGCCGCGCAGTTCACCGAAATCATCGGCGCCTTGGCACGTTTGGACAGGTTGTGCAGGGCGCGCGCCACCAGTTCCTTACCGGTACCCGATTCGCCCTGGATCAGAACGTTGGAGTCGGTCGGTGCCACTTTGCGGATCTTGCCGTACAGGTCCTGCATCGGTGGGCACGAGCCGATAATGCCGATCTCACCGTTGCTGTTGTCGGTACCGGATTTCGCCGCACCGTTGGCGGCCTTACCGGCAACCGCTTCACCGCCGGCTTGTACCGTTTGTCGGTCACGCAGGATTCGTGCGGCCGCTTGCAGCATTTCGTCATGGTCGAATGGCTTGGCAATGTAGTCCACCGCGCCCATTTTCATCGAGTCGACCGCCGAGCGCAGGCTGGCATAGCTGGTCATGATCAGCACCGGCGTGCCCTGGGCGAGCTTGATCAACTCCGTGCCAGGCGCGCCCGGCAGGCGCAGGTCACTGATGATCAGGTCGAACGAGGGAATGGTGAAGCGTTCTTGTGCTTCCTGCACTGATCCGGCTTCGCTGACCTGGTACTGGTTACGTTCCAGCAGGCGGCGCAAGGCGGAGCGGATAATGGTTTCGTCTTCGACGATCAAAATGTGCGGCATTGATTCGATACTCTCGACGGTCTCAGTTCACAGCGGACGTCGCTTCGACATGACGCGGCAAGGTAACCCTGATTCGGGTACCGCGTTGGCTTTGAACATCAGCCGGGCTGTCGATGGTGATTTGTCCATAATGCTCTTCAACGATGGAATAGACCAGTGCAAGGCCCAGACCGGTGCCTTCGCCAGGGTCCTTGGTGGTGAAGAAAGGTTCGAACAATCGGTCCATGATGCTCGACGGAATACCGCTGCCTTCGTCCTCCACGATCAGATCGACCGTGTGTTCGCCGGCTTCGCTCTTGACCCGTACCGCACTGCCGGGAGGCGAGGCGTCACGGGCGTTTGAAAGCAGGTTGATCAATACCTGGGCCAACCGTTGCGGGTCGCCTTCGACCCAGTGTTCGGGGTCGCACAGGTTGTAGAACTGCACTTCGAAATTGCGTCGGTTCAGGGCCAGCAGGCCGATGGCATCCTGAGCCACTTCGGCCAGACAGACGGGCTCGTCGTTGTGCTGATGGCTGCCGGCATGGGCAAAGCTCATCAGCGACTGGACGATGCGCGACACGCGTTTGGTCTGCTCGAGGATCTGGCCGCTGATTTCCTTCAGCTCGCCGTCTTCTTCACGTTCTTCGCGCAGGTTTTGCGCCAGGCACGCGATACCGGTGATCGGGTTGCCGATTTCATGGGCCACGCCGGCCGCCAGTCGACCGATGCTGGCCAGGCGCTCGGAGTGCACCAGTTTGTCCTCGAGCATCTGGGTTTCGGTCAAGTCTTCCACCAGCAACACCAGGCCACTGTTGCCCGGTGCGAGGGGTTCGTCGATCGCCGCTTTGTGCAGGTTCAACCAGCGTGTCTGGCCGTCGAGGGCCAGGTGCTGTTTGTGCAAGTGCTCGTCCGGCAGATTGATGAAGCCTTGCAGCAGGTCTTTCCATGGGTCGGCAATGGTACTCAGGCGCGAACCGACCACGCGCTGCGCGGCGATGCCGGTGAGTTCCTCCATGGCCTTGTTCCACATGAGGATCTCCTGATCCTTGGCCAGTGAGCAAACGCCCATCGGCAATTCCTGAAGGGTCTGGCGGTGATAGCGGCGCAAGGCATCGAGCTCGGCGGCCAGGCCGGTCAGGCGTGAGTGGTAATCCTCGAGGCGGCTTTCGATGAAGTGAATGTCTTCGGTGACGTAGTTTTCGCCGCCAGCCTTGTACGGCAGGAACGTCTCGACCATGTCCTGGGCCACGCTCGGGCCCATCAGGCCGGAGAGATTGGCTTCGATGCGGTCGCGCAAGCGACGCAGGGCATAGGGGCGGCGCTCGTCGAAAGGCAGATAGAGGTCGCGCAGTGCCTGTTCCACTTCTTTCTGCGCCGCTTTTGCACCCAGTGGCTTGGCCAGTTGCGTGGCGAACTCCTGGGGCGAGGCGGCGTGCAGTTCCCGACGTTGCGGGCGGCGAACGTTATCCACAGCGCAGGCTTCGGCAGCGCTGGCCTCTTCGGTGCTGGCGTTGGTGAACAGCGAGATCAGCGTGAACATCAGTACGTTGGCCGCCAGCGAGGCAATTGCCGCCATGTGCCAGCTGGTGTCGTCCAGCACGTAGATCATGTTCAGTAGTGGGATGTAGAAGCCTTGCAGGTTGCCAACCAGCGGTAACAGCATGGTCACCAGCCACACCAGGATCCCCGCCAGCAAGCCGGCGATGAAGCCGCGACGGTTGGCGGTCGGCCAATACAGGACCGAGAGCACGCCCGGCAGGAACTGCAACGTGGCGACGAAAGCGACAATGCCGAGGTTGGCCAGGTCCTGCTCGGCTCCGAGCATCAGGTAGAAGCCGTAGCCGGCCATGATGATCGCGACGATCAGCGCCCGGCGAGTCCACTTCAGCCAGCGGTAGATGTTGCCTTCGGCCGGTGGTTGATACAGCGGCAGGACCAGGTGGTTCAAGGCCATCCCGGACAGTGCTAGCGTGGTGACGATGATCAGGCCACTGGCGGCGGACAGCCCGCCGACATAGGCCAGCAACGCCAAAGCCTTGCTGTTGGCGGCGATGCCGATTCCCAGGGTGAAGTATTCCGGGTTGGTGGTGGCGCCCAGTTTCAGGCCGGCCCAGAGAATCAGCGGCACCGCCAGGCTCATCAGCAACAGGAACAGCGGCAGGCCCCAGCTCGCACTGACCAGCGAACGCGGGTTGAGGTTCTCGGTAAAGGTCATGTGATACATGTGCGGCATCACGATCGCCGAGGCGAAGAACACCAGCAGCAGCGTACGCCACGGGCCTTCCTGCAACGGTGTGTGCAGGGCGGCGAGCGCGGTCTGGTTTTGCAGCAGCCACAGTTCAAGCTGTTGCGGGCCGTCGAACACGCCGTAAAGCGCATACAGCCCGACACCGCCGAGGGCGATCAGCTTGATCACCGACTCGAAGGCAATCGCGAACACCAGGCCTTCATGCTTTTCGCGGGTGGCGATGTGACGGGAACCGAAGAAAATCGTGAACAGCGTAATCAGTGCGCAGAAGCTCAGGGCCACGCGATGCTGTACCGGCTCTCGGGTGAGGATGCTGATGGAGTCGGCGACCGCCTGAATTTGCAAGGCCAGCAGCGGCAGTACGCCGACCAGCATGAAAATCGTGGTCAGCGCACCGGCCCAGGTACTGCGGAAGCGGAAGGCAAACAGGTCCGCCAGCGACGACAGTTGATAGGTGCGGGTGATCTTCAGGATCGGGTAGAGCAGCACTGGCGCCAGCAGGAATGCCCCGGAAACGCCTAGGTAGCTGGACAGAAAACCGTAGCCGTATTGATAGGCCAGGCCCACGGTGCCGTAAAACGCCCAGGCACTGGCGTAGACGCCCAGTGACAGGGTGTAGGTCAGCGGGTGGCGAATGATCGCCCGGGGAATCATGCCCCGTTCGCTGATCCAGGCCACACCGAACAGCACCGCCAGGTATGCGGCGCTGATCAGGATCATCTGGGTCAGACTAAAGCTCATCGGCATCTTTTTGGCTCTGCAGGATGAAGGTCACGACGATCAGAATCAGCCAGAGCAGATAAGGGCGATACCAGGCGCCAGTGGCGTCGATCCACCAATCCATGATGGCCGGGGAAAACAGGTAAATCCCCACTACCAAAAGCAGGACCAAGCGATAGATGTACATCCCGGCCTCTCTTTTTTATGCGCGTGCCCGAAAACGTGCGGCGATGGTAACGGATGGGTGCGCCACTGCAAGTGCGATCACAATAGCTGTGCCTCGGGCAGGCTCAGTGTGCGCGGGATCAGCGAGGCATCCCAGTGGGCAATGCCCCAATTGAGCACTTCCCGTGGCGTGGCGTACGTCAGTTCGGTTCCCGGGTCCTGTCCTAGCGCCCGTAGCGCCCGCAGCAGCAGTGGCGTTGCCTGATCCTCGGTCAACGGCGGCGAGCGGTAGGATTTACCGAGTTTGTTGCCATCAGGCTGGGTAATCAGCGGGATATGCAGATAACGCGGTTGAGGCAGGCCGAGCAGTTCTTGCAGGTAGAGCTGGCGAGGCGTGGAGTCCAGCAAGTCGGCACCGCGAACGATATCGGTGATGCCCTGCCAGGCGTCGTCCAGGACCACCGCCAATTGATAAGCGTAGAGCCCGTCGCGGCGGCGGATCACGAAATCGCCGACTTCCCGCCCCAGATGCTGTCGGTATTGGTCCTGCACCCGGTCAATGAAATGGTATTCCAGTTCCGGTACGCGCAGGCGGATGGCCGCATCGTCAGTGCCATGGCCAGCATTGCGGCACAAGCCCGGATAAACCCCGTGATACGGCTCCAGCTGTTTGCGCGAGCAGGTGCAGGCGTAGGCCAGGCCTTGATTGAACAGGCGATTGAGCACCTCGGCGTAGGCATCGTGCCGCTCGCTTTGGCGAACCAGGCCGCCATCCCACTCAAAGCCATAGCTTTCCAGTGCCTTGAGAATGGCCGCCTGGGCGCCGGGTACTTCACGGGGCGGATCAAGGTCTTCCATGCGCATCAGCCAGCGTCCGCCCACCGAGCGCGCGTCAAGGTAGGAGGCCAGCGCGGCGACCAGTGAACCAAAATGCAGGTGGCCGCTGGGCGTCGGAGCGAAACGCCCGATGTAGGTGGGGGAGGTGGTGGCGGTCATCAGGGCAAGGCTACTTATTCCAGGCTGTCGTCAGATTCCTGTAGGAGCGAACTTGCTCGCGATTGCCGTCAACGATAACGCTGGGAGCCTGGTACCCCGCGGCGTTCTCAGGTTCATCGCGAGCAAGCTCGCTCCTACAGTGATGGCGATTTTAATCGCAACGGGCATCAGCGAATTTTGGAAACAAAAACGGAGCGTTCGCACGCTCCGTTCTTCGTTCAAGTCGCAATTATTTGCCGACTTGCTTTTCCTTGATTTCCGCCAGGGTCTTGCAGTCGATGCACAGGTCGGCGGTAGGGCGCGCCTCGAGGCGCTTGACGCCAATCTCGATGCCGCAGGACTCACACCAGCCGTACTCTTCGTCTTCGATCAACTGAAGCGTCTTGTCGATCTTCTTGATCAACTTGCGTTCACGATCGCGGGCACGCAGTTCGAGGGCGAATTCCTCTTCCTGGCTGGCACGGTCTGCCGGATCAGGGAAGTTGGCCGCTTCGTCCTTCATGTGGTCCACGGTCTTGTCGACACCTTCCATCAGCTCTTTTTTCCACTGATTCAGGACCTTGGTGAAGTGCTTGCGCATGGGCTCGCCCATGTACTCTTCGCCGGTTTTCTGAACATAGGGCTCGAAGCCGCTGATCGTCTGGTTTTGCTGCTTTGCTTGGGTGGACATGAAATAGACCGCCTCTACTCTTGTAATCCATCTGCGCAGGATTGCTCCATCACCGACACCTGCCGGCCCTGCGGCTGCAAGCGGGCGAACTTACCAGATCAACTCGGGCCGCGCTACTCCCGGATGTCGAGCTCGCGGCACAGGGTGCTTGCAAATGATGACAAACCGTTGTCTGGTGGCTCTGGAACCCTGCTCAATTATTGATTTTAGTCAAACCTTGCGCGCGCGCCTGAGTCGTTTGTGATCGGCCTTACAAGGCCTCTGACCGCTTTAGGTTCTCGCTCGTTCCTGCGCTTGGGTAGAATCGGTTTTTTTTCCGTTGAAGGAAGGCCAATGGCTCAGCCCTACAGTGCCCGCAGTCGCGCGATCGAACCTTTCCATGTCATGGCGCTGCTGGCGCGGGCCAATGAATTGCAGGCCGCCGGCCACGATGTGATCCACCTGGAAATCGGCGAGCCGGACTTCACCACCGCCGAACCGATCATCCGGGCCGGCCAGGCTGCGCTGACAGCGGGAAAGACCCGTTACACCGCCGCACGCGGCATTCCAGAGCTGCGCGAGGCCATTTCGGGCTTCTATCAGCAGCGTTATGGTTTGAACATCGATCCGCGGCGCATCCTCATCACGCCTGGCGGGTCCGGCGCGTTGCTGCTGGCCAGCGCTTTGCTGGTCGACCCCGGTAAACACTGGTTGCTGGCGGATCCGGGCTACCCGTGTAACCGGCATTTCCTGCGGCTGGTCGAAGGCGCGGCACAACTGGTGCCGGTCGGTCCGGAGGTGCGCTATCAATTGACGCCGGACCTGATCGAGCGTCATTGGGACCACGACAGCGTCGGCGCATTGGTGGCGTCGCCAGCCAATCCAACCGGCACGATCCTGACCCGCGACGAGCTGGCGAAGCTGTCTGTCGCGATCAAGGAGCGCCACGGTCATCTGGTGGTCGACGAGATTTATCACGGCCTGACCTACGGCACCGATGCGGCCAGCGTGCTGGAAGTCGACGACAGTGCATTCGTTCTGAACAGCTTTTCGAAGTACTTCGGGATGACCGGATGGCGGCTCGGCTGGCTGGTGGCTCCCGACGCGGCCGTCGGTGAGCTGGAAAAGCTCGCCCAGAACCTCTACATCAGTGCTCCAAGCATGGCGCAGCACGCTGCGCTGGCCTGTTTCGAGCCGGCAACCATCAGCATTCTCGAAGAGCGTCGCGCCGAATTTGGCCGGCGTCGGGATTACCTGCTGCCGGCCTTGCGTGAACTGGGCTTCGGCATTGCGGTGGAACCGGAGGGTGCTTTCTATTTGTACGCCGATATCAGCAAGTTCGGCGGCGATGCCTTCGCGTTCTGCAAACACTTTCTCGAAACCGAGCACGTGGCATTCACCCCGGGGCTGGATTTCGGGCGTTATCAGGCCGGGCATCATGTGCGGTTCGCCTATACGCAAAATCTCGAGCGTTTGCAGGAGGCGGTCGAGCGCATTGCCCGTGGGTTGCGGAGCTGGCAAGGCTGATGCGTTTTAATCCTCCCCTCGAAGAAGGGCGCCTGATCCGACGTTACAAGCGATTTCTCGCCGATATCGAAACCGTTGGCGGCGAATTGCTCACCATTCACTGCCCGAACACTGGCTCGATGCTCAATTGTCAGGTCGAAGGCGGGCAGGTCTGGTTCAGTCGCTCCAACGACCCGAAACGCAAGTTGCCTGGCACCTGGGAGGTCGGTGAAACCCCGCAAGGGCGGCTGTTTTGCGTGAATACCGCCCGAGCCAATGGTTTGATCGAAGAAGCGCTACGGGCGGGTGTCATCACCGAGCTGAACGGTTTTACCGGGCTCAAGCGTGAAGTGGCCTATGGTCAGGAAAACAGTCGTATCGATTTCCGCCTTGATTACCCCGAAGGGCCGGCCTACGTCGAAGTCAAAAGCGTGACCCTGGGCTTCGACGGTACGGCGGTGGCGGCGTTTCCCGATGCGGTCACCCAGCGTGGCGCCAAGCACTTGCGGGAGCTGGCCCACCTGGCGAGGGACGGTATTCGCGCGGTGCAGTTGTACTGTGTTTGCCTGACCGACATCGAGGCTGTGCGCCCGGCGCAGGAAATCGATGCCGCTTATGCGCAAGCCTTGCGTGAGGCTATTGCCTGTGGTGTCGAGGTGTTGGCTTACGGTGTGCGGTTGAGCCACGAAGAAATGTTGGTCGACCGGCGTCTGGACGTGTTGCCGGGTGGTTAAAGGCTGATCCAGATCCCCTGTTCATCCTCGCGGCAAGCCACGCCGGTCAAGGCTTGCCCCGCGCAAGGGCCGGCGACGCATTCACCGTCTTCGATCAGGAACAGTGCGCCATGGGTGGCGCACTGGATCAGGCTGTTGCTGGGGTCGAGAAACTGGTCGGGATGCCACTCCAGGGCGACGCCCCGGTGCGGGCAGCGATTGATGTAGACGTAAACCTGTCCGCTGCGGCGCACTGCAAAAAACTTTTGGTCATCGATGTCGAACCCGCGGCTGCTGTCATTGACCAACTCGGCGCCTGCGCAAAGCAACTTCATGTCTATCCTCGGTCCCGCAACTCGTGACGGGATATGTCCGAGCTGGGCGGTTAAATGCTATCAAATGGCGGTCTTGCCCGCTGGGGACAAGTGCCTGTCGTCGAGGATACTTGGCCTGATCATTCGATGCCCGGGAAACCTTCAAAGAAAGCTGTTTATGCGCCTGACCACCCGCGTCGTCGTGATCTGCATGGAGCATCCATCGCGGCATCCTGTCAGTACTTTTCCACAGGCAAAAAAAGACCCGGCAAGAGCCGGGTCAAATAACCGTGATTAGCCTGATGAGGAGATAATCCGAGAGTCCGAACCAAGGGCTTTTCAGAATATCGACCAGTCTCGCGACCAGTTGTGATAATAATATCGATTCTCATTACCAAGTCAACCGCTGTTTTTCGATTTCCTTGCGATTTGCCGGATTTGTGTCTGCAGGCCCCGCAATCATTGGGTTCCAGGTTGCAAAACTTCAGAAATAGTTGTCGGATCAATTCTTGTTGCGTGTAGAGATGGCTTCCAGTTGTTTGTTCAGGGCTTCCTTGCGCTCGGCAGGAATGTCATTCCAGTGAACGTCCATCAGGGCGCCTTCAATTGCGTACAACAACACCTTGGACGCCCGAAAACCGCGCGTGCGCACGGCCCGATAAGCATCCACCGCCCCGAGGCGACGCAAGTCCGAAGCGCTATGGATGCCCACGGCATGCAGCCATTGCGCTGACGTCTTGCCAAGATTCTTCAGGTGTTGCAGTTCATCATTCATCAAGCCTCCTTGCGATGGCCGAATGGAGAGCGTGGGCAATCTTCTGAGGAGTGTAGCCATCAGTAGGAAAAGCGTGATTGTTTGCTCGTTTACGACGCAAATGCTTCTAAGAAACGAGCATTGGCAGTGCATGAACAAGTCTATGAGCGCAGTGGAGAGAGAGGCGGGGAAGAATCTGGAAACAAAGGGCGAACATCCCCACCGTCCAGCGCAACGAGAGGTGCCGGACGTGTCAGTCAGCGACGATGATCAGCGGGTGCGATAGCGCAATCGCGTGCCGAAGTTCATCGACATCAGGATTTCGTCGGCACTGAGTTCCACTGGAAAGTACGTACCGGAGATCTGCGCGTGGGCCAGGCTCGCGCCTTCCAGGTTCGCTTTGCGAAAATCGATGCCACGCAAGTCGGCGGAACGGAAGTAGGCGTCGCTGAAATCCACGCCGTCGGCATTCAGTTCGCGCAGGTCCAGCCCCCGGAAATCTCCACCCACCATGTCGATGGGGCCATCCTTGGGGCGTTCACTGTTGAAGCCTTTGATGTCGTCTTTGTGCAGCAGGGCATATAGCGGTGTGTCGAGAAGTTTCGGCTGGCTCATGTCGCATCACCTGATGTTTTTATGACGCCAGTATAGTGCCACTATTTGACAGTCGTGAAGCCAGCGAGGGCCTCACGACTGAAATAGTTTCTTACAGCCCTGGCAGGCGCTGGCGAATTTGCTCCACAACGGTATCGAGCGTCCCGCTTTCATTGGTCTGGACGCGTTTGCTGCAGAGGATTTCCGCGGGTGTCAGCGCTTCACGGCTGTCTTGCTGGGCGGCGATAACAGCCAAGGTGGCGTCGGACGGGTCTTTCTTGTCTGCCTGGCGCATGGCCAGCCAGCTTTCGATCACGGCCTGTGGCGCATTGCAGTCGAGGATCAGGAAGGGTGCACCCGTGGCCTCGGCCACCTTCGCTGCACTGTCACGCTGATCACGCTTGAGGTAAGTGGCGTCGACCACCACCGGGAAACCCGCACGCAGAATGACGTCGGCGATTTCGTGGAGGCGGGCATAGGTCGCCGCGCTGGCGTCGGCGCTATAGATGCCGGCCTGCACGTCATTCTCGACGGTTTGCTCGCCGAACAGGCGCTTGCGCTCGACATCGGAACGCAGGCGAATCGCGCCCAGGGCTTCGACCAGGCGCATGGCGACATGGCTCTTGCCGACAGCGGAAACACCGTGGGTAATGGCCATGAAGCGTGAAGGAATGGTGCTATAGCTTTCGGCCAGGTTGGCGTAGTTGCGGTACTGGCGCAAGGTCGTGGCGCGCTGCACCGCAGTGGCGTCGGCCGGCATGCTGAACAGGGCAACCTTGGCGCGAACCAGTGCGCGGTAGGCTTTATAGAAGTTCAGCAGTTCGAGACCGCGATAGTCGCCGGTCAGCTCCAGGTACTGGCTGATGAAGCGACGCGCCAGGCACTTCAGGCCGCGATCTTCCAGGTCCATCGCCAGGAAACCGGTGTCTGCATAAACGTCGGTAAAGCGAAACGGTTCGTTGAATTCGATGCAGTCGAAGATCACGACCTTGCCGTCGATCACGGTTGCATTGCCCAGATGGATATCACCGTGGCATTCACGAATGAAACCTTCGGCCTTGCGCTGGGCGAGCAGCGGTTTGAGGCGCTCGAAGCTGCTTTCGGCCCAGGCTTGCAGGGCGTCGAGTTGCAACAGGTCGGCTTTGTCGCTGAGGAACGGACGAATCTGTTCGAAGTTCTGCCGCACCGGCGCCATGACGCTGTCCGGGGTGCCGGCTTCGTGCCCGGCCGGCACTTTCGGCGCGCTGAGGTGGAAGCGGGCGATTTGCTCGGCCATCTCGTCGATGTGCGCGGTGGTCAGTTCGCCATTGGCTTGCAGGGTGCTGAGCAAGCCGTTTTGCGGGAACTGACGCATCTTCAGTACATAGTCGATGGCCGGGCCTTCACCGCCCAGTTGCGGAGCCTCGGCGCTGCCGGTGACGGGCAGCACTTCGAGGTACAAATCGTCGGTCAGACGCTGGTTCAGGCGCAGTTCTTCAGCGCAAAAGTGTCCGCGAGCCTCAAGGCTGGTGAAGTCGAGAAAACCGAAATTGACCGGCTTCTTCACTTTATAGGCATAGGGGCCGGTAAGCAGTACCCAGGAAATATGGGTCTCGATGACCTGGAATCCCTCTACTGGATGCGGGTAGAGGGCAGGGTTTTGCAGGGCAGCGATCAGGGACTGGCTCACAGGCGATCCTTCAGAGTCTGGGAAATTCAAGGCCGTCATTATGGCCGCAAGTCCGCTTGACGCAAACCTCGGAGCGCTCCTGTTGAGGATGAATAAAGTGCGTATAATCCGCCGCCATGACTCGTACTCGAACTCCCCGTACCCCGAAAAAACCACCCTCCAGGGGCCTGCGCCCGTGGCTGGGCTGGGCCATTAAACTCAGTCTGGTCGCCCTTGTGGTACTGGCCGGATTCGCCGTTTACCTTGATGCGATCGTCCAGGAGAAGTTTTCCGGCAAGCGCTGGACCATCCCGGCCAAGGTTTACGCGCGCCCGCTCGAGCTGTTCGTCGGACAGAAGCTGAGCCGGGATGATTTCCTGACCGAGCTCGATGCCTTGGGCTATCGCCGTGAAAGCGTGGCCAACGGTCCGGGGGCGGCGTCGGTCAACGGCAATACCGTTGATCTGAATACCCGTGGCTTCCAGTTCTATGAAGGCATGGAGCAGGCGCAACCGGTGCGGGTGCGTTTCTCCGGCGATTACGTGGCCGAGTTGGCGGGGGCAAAAGGCTCGAAGCTGTCGGTGGTGCGCCTGGAGCCGCTGCTGATCGGCGGCCTGTACCCGAAAAACCTCGAAGACCGGATTCTGATCAAGATCGATCAGGTGCCACCGTACCTGCTTGAAACGCTGGTGGCGGTCGAGGATCGCGATTTTTATCATCACTTTGGTGTTTCGCCGAAGTCGATCGCCCGTGCCATCTGGGTCAACGGTTCGTCCGGGCGCATGCGTCAGGGCGGCAGTACCCTGACGCAGCAGTTGGTCAAGAACTTCTACCTGACCAACGAGCGCAGCCTGAGCCGAAAACTCACCGAAGCGATGATGGCGTTGCTGCTTGAACTGCACTACGACAAGCGCGAAATCCTTGAGGCTTACCTCAACGAAGTGTTTGTCGGGCAGGACGGTCAGCGTGCGGTGCACGGTTTCGGTCTGGCCAGCCAGTTCTTCTTCAGCCAGCCGCTGGCCGAGCTCAAGCTGCATCAGGTCGCGCTGCTGGTGGGCATGGTCAAGGGGCCTTCTTCCTATAACCCCCGTCGTAATCCGGAACGTGCCCTCGAGCGGCGGAACCTGGTACTCGATGTGCTGCAAGAGCAGGGCGTCGCGACAGCCGAGCAGGTTGAGGCAGCGAAGAAAATGCCGCTGGGCGTGACCAAGCGCGGCAGTCTGGCGGACAGCTCGTTCCCCGGCTTCCTCGATCTGGTCAAGCGTCAGTTGCGCGAAGACTATCGCGACGAAGACTTGACCGAAGAAGGGCTGCGCATCTTCACCAGTTTCGACCCGATCCTGCAGATGAAGGCTGAGGCCTCGGTCAACGACACCTTCAAGCGTCTGGCAGGACGCAAGGGGTCCGATGACGTCGAAGCGGCAATGGTCGTGACCAACCCGGAGACCGGGGAAGTGCAGGCCATGATCGGCAGCCGCCAGGCCAGTTTTGCCGGGTTCAACCGGGCGCTGGATGCTGTACGGCCGATCGGCTCGCTGATCAAGCCGGCTGTTTATCTGACCGCACTGGAGAAACCGAGCCAGTACACATTGACCAGTTGGCTGTCGGACGAGTCCTTCTCGGTCAAAGGCGCGGATGGTCAGGTCTGGAAGCCGCAGAACTACGATCGCCGTTCTCACGGTACGGTGTTCCTCTATCAAGGCCTGGCGCATTCCTACAACCTGTCGACCGCGCGTCTTGGTTTGGCGGTCGGTGTGCCGAACGTATTGAAGACGGTGGCGCGCCTGGGTGTGACGCGTGAATTCCCGGCCTTCCCGTCGATGTTGCTCGGGGCCGGCGGCATGACGCCAATCGAAGTGGCGACCATGTACCAGACCTTGGCCAACGGCGGCTTCAATACGCCGATGCGCGGGATTCGTAGCGTGCTGACTGCCGAGGGCGAGCCACTCAAGCGTTATCCGTTCCAGATTCAGCAGCGTTTTGATCCGGCCTCCATTTACCTGATCCAGAGCGCCATGCAGCGGGTGATGCGTGAGGGTACCGGCAGCTCGGTTTATAACGCGTTGCCAAGGACCCTGACCCTGGCGGGCAAGACCGGTACCAGTAACGATTCGCGAGACAGTTGGTTTGCCGGTTTCAGCCAGGACTTGCTGGCGGTGGTCTGGCTGGGTCGCGACGACAATGGCAAGACGCCATTCACCGGCGCCACCGGGGCCTTGCAGGTCTGGACCAGCTTTATGCGCAAGGCCGACCCGTTGCCGCTGGACATGCCGCAGCCGGATAATATCGTTCAGGCTTGGGTGGACTCGCGAACCGGGCAAGGTTCTGACGCCGGTTGCCCTGGTGCCGTGCAGATGCCGTATATTCGCGGCAGCGAACCGCCTCCCGGTGCCGCTTGCGGTGGTGAAAACCCTGCCGAGACGGTGATGGACTGGGTCAAGGGCTGGATGAATTAAGCAAAGAGGGTTTCAAGTGAACAAGTGGTTGATTCCAGCGGTTGCCGCCGTAGCTTTGCTCAGCGGTTGCTCTAGCGTACAACGTGGCTCGATTCCGGTTGTGGATTCCGGCACCGCCGTGTCCAACAGTGAGCGGATCTCGGCCAATGGCGGTTTCCGCCAGACGACCGTCAAGCGCCCTGCGCAGGGTCAGTCGCAGACCCAGGCGATTCCGCAAGGTGACAGCGGCGTAGTGGTGATGGTGCCAGGCGCGGCAACGACTTCGACGCCGATCAGCACCACGCCGATTACCCCGGGTCCGATCACGCCGGGGCCGATTGACACGTCGCCGGTCCAATCGGCGCCGATCAATCCGGGCAGCTACAGCATGCCGTCGTCGCCAAGCGGGATTCCATCGGCCAGTTCGGGCGGGCTTTCTGCCGACGAGCAATTGGACGGCCCGGTATTGGCTTTGCTGACCACCGCTCAACAGCAACAGGCGAGCGGTGATCTCAATGGTGCCTCCTCCAGCCTCGAACGCGCCCAGCGCGTTGCTCCGCGTGAGCCGCAGGTGCTTTTCCGTCTGGCCCAGGTACGCATGGCTCAGGGCGATGCGGCCCAAGCCGAGCAGTTCGCTCGCCGTGGACTGACCTTTGCCAATGGCCGTCCAGCCCTTCAGGCCAACTTGTGGGAGCTGATTGCCCAGGCGCGTGAAAAGCAGGGTGACTCCCAGGGCGCGACATTGGCTCGACAGAAGGCCAAGGTAACGCTGTGATGGATGTGCGCTTTCTGAAAATCGCCGATCAACTGTTGTTGATCGAGCGCGAGTTGCGGGTGCAAGGGTGGTGGGATGAAGTCCCGCCCTCTGCCGAAGCGCTTTCTAGTGTCGAGCCGTTTTCGGTCGACACACTGGATTTCGAGCAATGGCTGCAATGGATCTTCCTGCCACGCATGAAGATGATCCTCGAGCAGGATTTGCCGCTACCCAATGCTTCGGGCATTCAGGAAATGGCTGAAATGGTCTTTGCCGGGCGCAATGTCCAGGGTAGGGATCGGCAGTTACAGGTGCTGCTCAAAGAATTCGATCAACTGATCACCGCGTCCCGCTGAGCCAGAAGCTGCCAGTGTCCGCTGGCAGTTGTTCACAATATCTCTCTATTTTGTCGGCCGTTTCAGGGTAAGTGCATTCGCGTGCCAATTTTTTGCCAAAAGTTGCGCAATCAAAGCTAACACGGGGTGGATTTACGGGTTTTTTCTTGCGTTCTCATGTGCTTAGTAGAATAAAGCACATAGACGACTTGACTTGCGAAGGCCGAAACAGAAGAATCCAAAGTCCGCTGTACAGGGACTGCCAGAAGCAGACCCTCTCAGCAGATCATGAGGCGCATATCCGCGTCGACCTGTTACACCCGCAACGCGTTACCTCGCGCTGGGTGGGAAAGCCCCGCAACACTTGGGACGATCCCAATACTTGCTCAGTCAGTGCTGACGTAGTCGGCGACCACCGTCGCTCATGCTCTGCCGAGAAGTAAACCTATTAAGACCCGTCCCATTTTTCGTGGGCGGTATTCTGGCGTTTTAGAGGTGAGCAACGTGGAGCTTTTATCTGGCGGTGAGATGCTCGTCCGCTTCTTGCGTGACGAAGGCGTCAAATATATCTACGGGTACCCGGGTGGTGCTCTTCTTCATGTCTACGATGCCCTGTTCAAAGAACCGGAAGTGACCCACATCCTGGTTCGTCACGAGCAAGCGGCTACCCATATGGCTGACGGCTACGCCCGTGCCACCGGTAAAGCCGGCGTGGTACTGGTGACTTCCGGTCCTGGCGCAACAAACGCCATCACCGGTATCGCCACCGCCTACATGGACTCCATTCCAATGGTGATCATTTCCGGCCAGGTGCCTAGCACCATGGTTGGCACCGATGCGTTCCAGGAAACCGACATGATCGGTATCTCCCGGCCGATCGTGAAGCACAGCTTCATGATCAAGCACGCGTCGGAAATCCCGGAAGTCATGAAGAAGGCGTTCTACCTGGCGCAATCCGGTCGTCCTGGCCCGGTCGTTGTCGATATCCCGAAAGACATGACCAACCCGGCCGAGAAGTTCGAATACGTCTTCCCGAAAAAAGCCAAGCTGCGTTCCTACAGCCCGGCTGTTCGCGGTCACTCCGGTCAAATCCGCAAGGCGGCAGAAATGCTCCTGGCGGCCAAGCGTCCTGTGTTGTACTCGGGCGGCGGCGTGATCCTGGGCGGTGGTTCCGCACCACTGACCGAACTGGCGAAGATGCTCAACCTGCCAGTGACCAATACCCTGATGGGCCTCGGTGGCTACCCTGGCACCGACCGTCAGTTCATCGGCATGCTCGGCATGCACGGCAGCTACACCGCCAACCTGGCGATGCACCATGCTGACGTGATCCTCGCTGTCGGCGCACGTTTCGACGACCGTGTCATCAACGGCGCGTCGAAGTTCTGCCCGAACGCCAAGATCATTCACATCGACATCGACCCGGCTTCGATCTCCAAGACCATCAAGGCCGACGTGCCTATCGTGGGGCCGGTTGAGAGTGTCCTGACCGAAATGGTCGCGATCCTCAAGGAAATCGGCGAGACCCCGAACAAGGAGTCCGTTGCCAGCTGGTGGAAGCAGGTTGACGAGTGGCGCGGTGATCGCGGCCTGTTCCCGTATGACAAGGGCGACGGCAGCAAGATCAAGCCTCAGACCGTGATCGAAACCCTGTGCGAAGTGACCAATGGCGATGCCTTTGTGACCTCCGACGTGGGTCAGCACCAGATGTTTGCTGCGCAGTACTACAAGTTCAACAAGCCGAACCGCTGGATCAACTCCGGTGGCTTGGGCACCATGGGCTTCGGTTTCCCGGCGGCCATGGGCATTCAGTTGAGCTATCCGGATGCCGACGTCGCCTGTGTGACGGGCGAAGGCAGTATCCAGATGAACATCCAGGAACTGTCCACCTGTCTGCAATACGGTTTGCCGGTAAAAATCGTCATTCTGAACAACGGCGTTCTGGGTATGGTTCGTCAGTGGCAGGACATGAGCTATGGCAGCCGTCACTCGCACTCCTACATGGAGTCGTTGCCTGACTTCGTCAAGCTGGCTGAAGCCTATGGTCACGTTGGCGTGCGCATCACTGAATCGAAAGATTTGAAGTCGAAGATGGAAGAAGCGTTCGCCATGAAAGATCGCCTGGTGGTGATCGATATTTCGGTCGATACCAGCGAGCACGTCTACCCGATGCAGATCAAAGACGGCTCCATGCGCGATATGTGGCTGAGCAAGACGGAGCGTACCTAATCATGCGGCACATTATTTCCTTGCTTCTGGAAAACGAACCCGGTGCTCTGTCTCGTGTGGTTGGCCTGTTCTCGCAGCGCAACTACAACATCGAAAGCCTGACTGTGGCACCAACCGAAGACCCGACCCTGTCGCGTCTGACGCTGACCACGGTCGGTCACGATGAAATCATCGAGCAGATCACCAAGAACCTGAACAAGCTGATCGAAGTGGTAAAACTGGTCGACCTGTCGGAGAGTGCTCACATCGAGCGCGAACTGATGCTGGTCAAGGTCAAGGCCACCGGCGCCCAGCGCGCCGAGATCAAGCGCACTACCGATATTTACCGTGGACAGATCGTCGATGTCAGCGCCAGCGTGTATACCGTTCAACTGACCGGTACCAGCGACAAGCTCGACAGCTTCATTCAGTCCATTGGCACCGCCTCGATTCTGGAGACCGTCCGTAGTGGCGTGACCGGCATTGCCCGCGGCGACAAAGTACTCAGCATCTAAACCAAATTAGCGAACGGCCTGAACGGCCTGATATAGGGGAAATTCATGAAAGTTTTCTACGATAAAGACTGCGACCTGTCGATCATCCAGGGCAAGAAAGTTGCCATCATCGGTTACGGTTCCCAGGGCCACGCTCAAGCGTGCAACCTGAAAGACTCCGGCGTTGACGTGACTGTCGGCCTGCGTAAAGGTTCGGCTACCGTTGCCAAGGCTGAAGCCCACGGCCTGAAAGTGACCGACGTTGCTTCTGCTGTTGCAGCTGCCGACCTGGTCATGATCCTGACCCCGGACGAATTCCAGTCCTCCCTGTACAAGAACGAAATCGAGCCGAACATCAAGAAAGGCGCCACCCTGGCCTTCTCCCACGGCTTCGCGATCCACTACAACCAGGTTGTGCCGCGCGCTGACCTCGACGTGATCATGATCGCGCCGAAGGCTCCAGGCCACACCGTACGTTCCGAGTTCGTGAAGGGCGGCGGTATCCCTGACCTGATCGCTATCTACCAGGACGCCTCGGGCAACGCCAAGAACGTCGCCCTGTCCTACGCTGCCGGCGTTGGCGGCGGTCGTACCGGCATCATCGAAACCACCTTCAAGGACGAGACTGAAACCGATCTGTTCGGTGAACAAGCCGTTCTGTGCGGCGGTACCGTTGAGCTGGTCAAGGCCGGTTTCGAAACCCTGGTTGAAGCTGGCTACGCGCCGGAAATGGCCTACTTCGAGTGCCTGCACGAACTGAAGCTGATCGTTGACCTCATGTACGAAGGCGGTATCGCCAACATGAACTACTCGATCTCCAACAACGCCGAATACGGCGAGTACGTGACCGGCCCTGAAGTCATCAACGCCGAATCCCGTCAGGCCATGCGCAACGCCCTGAAACGTATTCAGGACGGCGAATACGCCAAGATGTTCATCAGCGAAGGCGCTACCGGCTATCCTTCGATGACCGCCAAGCGTCGTAACAACGCCGCTCACGGTATCGAAATCATCGGCGAGCAACTGCGCTCCATGATGCCGTGGATCGGTGCCAACAAGATCGTCGACAAAGCTAAAAACTAAGTCACGCGCTTGTACGAAAAACGCGGCTTAGGCCGCGTTTTTTCGTTTGGGGGGCCGGTTCTGGTATAAAGCTGCATCGTTTGCGGCCGAACCGTCGTCCCAGACACCTGTCCAAACTTTCCACCCGTTGCAAGGTAATGTCCATGAGCGAACGCCCCGAAGAGCCAAACCAGGCTTCTGACGCCGAAAGCCTGCTGCCCATCGATGAACATGTCGAGGAAGGGCATGACGCCGAAGGTCGTAAAGTCCGGCATCGTGGTATCTATCTTCTGCCGAATCTGTTCACCACTGCGAATCTGTTCGCAGGGTTCTATTCCATCATCAACTCAATGAGCGCCCAGGCGGCCTTGAGTGCCGGTGACTCGGCCAATGCGAGCAAATATTTCGCGTTCGCGGCCATCGCGATCTTCGTCGCAATGGTGCTCGATGGTCTTGATGGGCGCGTGGCCCGCATGACCAATACCCAGAGCGCCTTCGGTGCCGAGTACGACTCGCTGTCGGACATGGTTGCCTTTGGTGTTGCCCCGGCATTGCTGGCCTTCGGTTGGGCCTTGGGTGACATGGGCAAGGTTGGCTGGATGGTCGCCTTCATCTATGTGGCGGGCGCGGCCTTGCGCCTTGCGCGCTTCAACACCCAGGTCGGTACGGCGGACAAGCGCTACTTCATCGGTCTGGCCAGTCCTGCCGCTGCGGGTGTGGTTGCAGGTATCGTCTGGGCGTTCAGTGACTACGGCATTCAGGGTTCCAAGATGTCCTTCCTGGTTGCGCTGATGGTTGCGGCGGCCGGCATGCTGATGGTCAGCAACATCAAGTACAACAGCTTCAAGGAACTGGACCTGAAGGGGCGAGTGCCTTTCGTGGCGATTCTCGCCGTGGTGCTGGTGTTCGCAGTGGTGTTCAGTGACCCTCCGCGTATCCTGCTGCTGGTGTTTCTCGCCTATGCAGCCTCCGGCCCGGTTCAATATCTGTTACGTCTTCGCCGTAACAAGAGCGCGTAATTTCCCTCATACTCCGCAGTCTATGGGTGCATCTGTCCTCCAAAGCTGCGGAGTAACCATGCTGATCAAAGTCCCCAGAACGTCCGACTGCCACGAGTCGGACGTTACGCCTGAATCTCTCTATCTTTCTCGACGCAAAGTGCTCGGCGCCACGGTTGCGGGCTTCGCTCTGGGCAGCCTGCCGCAATGGGCCAGCGCTGGCGATGCTGTGCGCTATCCGGATGTCGAGCCCGGCAAGGCGCCTTCCTGGTTCAGCGAAAAACTTCCGGCTACCCAGTGGGGAGCGATCAGCGTCAAGGATGAGGCGATCACGCCGTTCAAGGATGCGACCCACTACAACAACTTCTACGAGTTCGGCACAGACAAAGGTGATCCGGCCGCCAATGCCGGCACGCTGAAGACGGAACCGTGGTCGGTAGTGGTGGACGGGGAGGTGGGCAAGCCTGGGCGGTATGCGCTGGAGGACCTCATGAAGCCGTATCGGTTGGAGGAGCGAATCTACCGGCTGCGTTGCGTGGAAGCCTGGTCGATGGTCATTCCCTGGATCGGTTTTCCGCTCTCGGCCTTGCTCAAGGAAGTCGAGCCGACCTCGAAAGCCAGATTCATCCGCTTCGAAACCTTGCAGGATCCCAAAAGCATGCCGGGGCAGCGCTCCGGTTTTGCCTTGATCGACTGGCCCTATGTGGAAGGGTTGCGACTGGATGAGGCCATGAATCCGTTGGCGATTCTCGCAGTGGGGATGTACGGGCGTGAATTGCCTAATCAAAACGGCGCGCCGTTGCGTTTGGTGGTGCCTTGGAAATATGGCTTCAAGAGCATCAAGTCAATCGTGCGCATCAGTCTGGTCAGCGAGCAGCCGAAAACCACCTGGCAGAGTATTGCTGCGGATGAATATGGCTTTTATGCGAATGTGAATCCCACCGTTGATCATCCTCGCTGGACTCAGGCGCGTGAACGCCGCCTGCCCAGTGGCTTGTTCAAGCCCAATGTGCGCGACACGCAAATGTTCAACGGCTATTCAGGGGAAGTCTCCTCTCTATATACGGGGCTCGACCTGAGGAAGAATTACTGATGCGCTATCCGTTTTGGCGTATCGGTGTCTTTGTCGTGGTGCTGGTGTGGCCGCTGCTGTGGCTGTACCAGGCCTGGGAGGATGTCCTCGGGCCGGATCCGGGCAAGGTGCTGGTCGATCGATTGGGTTTGGGGGCGCTTGTTCTGCTGCTCGTAATCCTGAGCTTGACGCCTTTGCAGAAACTCACCGGTTGGGCGGGGTGGAATGCCGTGCGGCGACAGTTGGGGTTGTGGTGCTTTGCCTATGTGCTGCTCCACCTCAGTAGTTATTGCGCATTCATACTTGGTTTTGACTGGTCACAGCTGGGAGTCGAGTTGCGCAAGCGGCCTTACATTATTGTCGGGGCGTTGGGTTTTCTTGGTTTGCTGGCATTGGCGGTGACTTCCAATCGATACAGTCAGCGACGATTGGGTGCCCGCTGGAAGAAGTTGCATCGCCTGGCTTATGTCATTCTCGGGCTTGGATTGCTGCATATGCTCTGGATTGTGCGCGCCGACCTGAAAGAGTGGGTGATCTATGCATCTATAGGTGCGTTGCTGTTAATGCTGCGGCTACCGCCTGTGGCTCGTCGAATCCCGCGTCTAATGGCTAAAAAGGCCTCTTCTGCCAAAAAGGCGTAAATAGTGGTTGACGGCAGATTCCAGGTGTCTATAATTCGCCCCACTTCCGGCGCAGTCGAAACGGAAAACTCCTTGGTAAACAAAGAGTTACGCAGTTTTCGGCAGCAGGTTGCTTCAGTTCATCGAAGCACAAAGGGAGTTGAAAAAGAGGTGTTGACAGCAGCGTGTAACGCTGTAGAATTCGCCTCCCGCTGATGAGAGATCTGAGGCGCAAGTGGTTGAAGTTACAAAGGAAACTTTGAAAACTTCTGAAAATAATCACTTGACAGCAAATGAGGCTGCTGTAGAATGCGCGCCTCGGTTGAGACGAAAGATCTTAACCAACCGCTCTTTAACAACTGAATCAAGCAATTCGTGTGGGTGCTTGTGGAGTCAGACTGCTAGTCAACAGATTATCAGCA